>CADDZJ010000051.1 GCA_902812415.1 Acidobacteriota bacterium | reverse complement strand
AACGGTCGTCGCTATGAACGGTCGTCGCTATGAAAGGAAGGGAGATGAAGATGCGTCACACCTTGAGATTCAGTCTGTTACCCGGAGCGCTGGCGATCCTGATTCTTGCGGCGCTCTCCTCCGCGCAAGCGTCTGAATTCGCGGCGTGCGCTTCTGGCTCGTTTACCCGCGATGATAACATCGCTGCGTTTGCATTTGTTTTGAAGCAACCGACCCTGATCTACGCGCAGACCACGAGCTACGCGGGCACGGCGAGCTATCCGGGCGGGGTGGACTTTTGCGGGAACGCCGTGCCAAGCGGCGGGTTCGATCCCGCGCTCTCGCTCTTCGATCTCACCACGGGCGAACTGCTGGATTTCAACAACAACAATAGCGGCGATAACCCTTCGTTATTCACGTTGCCGGCTGATCCCACCACGGGAGAATCCTTTGACGCTGAACTCGTTGATATTCTTCCGCCCGGGGACTATCTCTATACGCTGACGGAATGGGACAACACGCCGCCGGACAATCTCGGTTCAGGAACGTTTTCGGAGGAGGGGAATGGGAATTTCACGAGCGGCCTTTTCGGCAACTGCCCCAGGTTTGCCGATGTCACCGGCGCGTGCCGAAGTTCTGATTTCGCTCTGGAGTTTTTCGGTGAGGCGGTTACGATCACGCCGGAGCCTGCCCCAGCGCTCTTCCTCGCCAGCAGCTTGCTGCTGATCGGGGCGCTTTTCCACCGGCTTTCACGCCGCCGTTTGACGCCCCTGATCGGGCGCTACCCCTGACTTGCGACCGCATCCATTCTTGTCCATCACTTGATCAAATGATGTGGGGTAAAATCGGCTTTCCCGCGTTGCGCCGGGCAAAGTCGCTGCGCAAACATAAGCCCAACCGCCGGGAGGCGGATGTTTTTGACAGGTTGCTGAAAAACCCTGGCAACGGTCATTCCGAGGAGCCGAAAGGAACAGTGATCAGTGACGAGTGATGAGTAAAAATCAATCTGAGATTCTGCTTGCCTTTGCTCGTCACTCGTCACTTTTCACTCATCACGACAGTTAAGATTCCGCGCGGAGTTTATCCTGGAGCGGAAATACAGGGATTCTTCCGCCTCACTTCGCTTGGCGTCAGAATGACAAGCGAAGGGCCCGGAATGACAGCGCTCAGAGTCTTTCAGCAACCTGTTACAGATTGAAGTGAAATGGCCAAAATCAAAGGAAGAACCGTCAGCGAATCGAGAGTTGAGATGGCGCAGGTTGTGCTCCCGAACGACGCCAATCCCTTGGGGAACATTCTGGGCGGAAAGGTCATGCATCTGATTGATATCGCCGGAGCCATTGCCGCCCATCGGCACGCGCGAACTCACGTGGTGACCGCATCGGTTGACCGGCTGGACTTTCTGCATCCGGTCCGCGTCGGCCAGATCCTGATGCTCCGAGCTTTTGTCACGGGAGCTTTTCGCACCTCGATGGAGGTCGAAGTGAACGTCTATCTGGAGGACTACATCAAGGGAGAACGGCGCCAGACCAGTTCCGCATTTGTCACCTATGTGGCCCTGGATGCATCCGGGAAACCCACGCTCGTGCCGCCGCTGATTCTGCGCACCAAGGAAGAGCGGCGGCGTTACCGCGAGGCTGTGGAGCGCAGGAAAAGAAGATTAGCGCTTGCCGCGCGCGATCATCGCCGGTATTTTGAAAAGGAGGGATAATTTGCTGGGAAAGCAGCCGGCAAGAATCCTCACAGAGCGCAGGAGTTTACCTTCGAGCCTCCACTCGCGCGTCGGTCAAAGACCCCGTGGCAAGGCTGGCCGAAGTCGTCGCATTGGAGTTGAGTTTGGTACTGTTGATTTCAGCAGGCCGCGCGGTTATTTCGATTCCTGGACGCCGCGCGCAGCCCGCTACGCACCCGGACCATGTTTTATGCTTGCGAATGGCCCCAGGGTTTAAAGGAGACGATCATGAAGGTTAAGCGGAACAAGATATTTTCTGGAACACCCTGGGAGCCGCTGGCAGGCTATGCGCGCGCGGTGCAGGCTGGCGACGTGGTTTACGTCTCCGGAACGACCGGCACCGATCCATCCGGCAAGGTGCTATCGCCCGGCGATGTGTATGCTCAAACCACGCAGGCGATCCGCAACATCGAAAACGCCTTGAAGCGTTTGGGGCTGGGTCTTGAACATGTCGTCCAGACGCGCATTTACCTCACTCAGATTGATCGCTGGCAGGAAGTGGCCAAAGCGCACGCCGAGTTCTTCGGCCAGATTCATCCCGCCACCAGTCTTGTGGGAGTGGCGCGTCTTGTCGATCCAGAGATGCTGGTTGAGATCGAGGCAACGGCGGTCTACTGACGAAATCAATTTGAAATCCGGAATTTCACTGACGTCCGTGGCGAGTTGCGCAGCCCAAGTCGCTTTCCCGAAGGGGTTGTAATCCTGAACTCTGTCATTCCCGGACAGGCGGGAATTCATCGATTGAAATAATCTTTGCAAAAGATTCCCGCATACACGGGAATGATACTTTCCTTTACACACTCCTCTTATGCCAAAGCCGATCTTCACCCGAAAAATTTACCCGCACTGGGTTAGAATTTCACAGCGCTTCTGAAAAATCCCCTACCTTTTTCTTTTCGCGCGCTTCGTCCCCAGAACACGATGAATGAACGGGTTGCGAATCTCATCAAGCAGGTAAGCCGCTCTCTTTGGCACACGATTTGCGAAAACTGAGGACAGAAGGAAATTGGTGCGCGAGGGTTGGGGAACGGGGGAAAACAACTCCTCCACGCGGCAAAAGAAAATCCACATTTCTTGGAGGTGTTACGATGAAAAGATTTCGTCTCCTCGGCTTAGGGATGGCGCTCGGAATGTTGGCCTGGCTTATGCCCATGGGCGCTGCGCCAGCCTTGGCCGCAGGCCCGGGTTTACAGGTCCCGAGACAACAGGCGCCTTCAACGCCGGGAACGCTGCCCCAGCAGCAGCCGCAACCTCAACAGCCCATGGGGCCGGAGGAACAGCAGCAAGCACAGCAGCAGCAACAACAGCAACAACCCAAACAGGTCTTCACCGGCAAGATTGAGCAGCAAGGCAAGCACTTGATGTTCGTGGACAAGAGCAGCAACACAACCTACAAAATCTCCAACAAGCGCAAAGCCAAGAAATATGCGGGTGAAGATGTGCGAATCGTCGGAACGCTGAATCCATCCAACAACTCTATCCACATCTCGAAAATTCAGCGCGCCTCCTGAGGTAGCGAATAGTAACCATGTTCCAAGAAGCTGAGAGGCTGGCCACAAAAGCCAGCCTCTCTTTGCCTGTAGTGAGTAGATGTCCGCCCAGCCTTCTGCCTTTGATCTCTGCGGGATTCGACAGGCTGTGAGCCCCAAAGATCAGGTCCGCCTACTGTCTCTCGTGCTTCCGCTTCCACCCTTGAATAGTTTCGAGCTTCTTTTGTAACTCCGCCTCAAAACCTTCCGCAGTTGGCCGATAGTAGCGCCGGTCTTTGAGATTCTCAGGAAGGCAGCGCATATCGGTCAATCGGTCGGGAGCATCATGAGCGTATTGATATCCCTTCCCGTATCCGAAGCTCGCCATCAGGCCCGTCACCGGATTGCGAAGGTGCAGCGGGACAGGCTCGGCAAGGCTTTCCTGCGCGTCTTTGCCCACTTCATTAAACCCGACGTAGAGCGCATTGGATTTGGGCGCGAGCGCGAGGTAAACCGCAGCTTCCGCCAGGGCCAGATTTCCCTCCGGCGGCCCGATAAAATGGGCAGCCTGCATTGCCGCCACGCTGACCTTGAGCGCATCCGGATCGGCCAGTCCGATATCCTCGGAAGCCATGCGAATCAGCCTGCGCGCGATGTAAAGCGGATCCTCGCCTGATTCCAGCATCCTGCCCAGCCAGTAAAGCGCGGCGTCCGCATCGGAGTTGCGCACCGATTTATGCAGCGCCGAAATCAGGTTGTAGTGTTCCTCGCCGGCTTTGTCATAGAGCAGCATCCTGCGTTGGATGGCGTCTTCCAGAATGGCGTCCGTCACCACGGCTCGCCCGCTCTCGCCGCGCGAAGCCGCGGCTGCGGCGGTTTCCAGAGTGTTATAAGCCGAACGGGCATCGCCATTGGCAAAGATCGCAATCTGCCGCAACTGCGCCTCGGAGATTTCGATTCCCTTCCCGCCCAGGCCGTTCTTTTCGTCCCGCAAGGCGCGTTTCAGGAGCGTCTCGATTTCGTCGGTCGAGAGCGGCGAAAGCACGTAGACTTTCACCCGCGAAAGCAAGGCGGCATTCACTTCAAACGAGGGATTCTCCGTGGTTGCGCCGATCAGGATGACGTCTCCTCGCTCGACGTAGGGCAGGAAGGCGTCCTGCTGCACTTTGTTGAAGCGGTGAATTTCATCGATAAACAGAATGGTGCGGCGACCGTATTGCCGCGACTTTTCAGCCGCCGTCATCACGTCCCGAATCTCGCGGATGCCGGAAAGGACGGCGCTGAATTTGATGAATTCGCTGCGAGTGCGGTGGGCAATGATGACGGCCAGCGTGGTCTTGCCCGAGCCGGGCGGCCCCCAGAGAATCATCGACGCCAGTTCGTCCCGCTCGATTCTCTGCCGCAGCGGCTTGCCCGGGCCGAGCAGGTGAGCCTGCCCGACGTAATCCTCCAGCGTTTCAGGACGCATCCGGTCCGCCAGCGGACGACCGCCGGAAGTTTCAATGGCGCGAGGCTGAGGCTCAAATAAGCTCATGGTCTTGATTGGATCATCGGGTCATTGAGTCACTGGATTATTGAATCAATACCGAAATCCCCTCTGCCGCGCGGCTTCGTAAAGAAAAATGCCGGCGGCTATCGCTGCATTCACGGAATCGACTCCCAGTCGTATTGGAATTCTAAGCGCGCGGTCAGCCTTTTCAAGGACTTCTTGCGCCACCCCGCCAGCCTCGTTTCCGATCAGAAATGCCACCGATTCGCGGAAGTCCGTATCTGAGATCGATGCATCTCCTGATCTGTCCGCTGCAATCAGTTGGATTCGCTGACGCCGCAGGCGCTCAAACAGCCCGTCCGCTTCAAGGCCCGGAAACAGGGGCAACCGAAAGACGGCTCCGCCGCTTGAACGAATCACCTTGGGATTCCAGGGACTTACCGTGGTTTTGAGAGTCATCACAGCATCGGCGCCGAACGCTTCCGCAGTACGAAGGATTGTCCCAAGATTGCCGGGATCTTGCAATCCGCAGATGACCAGCAATAAAACCTGATCGTGGCTGAGGACAGTTGCGAGATCAGGCGGCTGAATTTCAACGAGGGCGGCGATGCCTTGCGGATGCGCGGTGGGCGACAATTGCTCGAAGAGCCGGTCAGGAATCTCGGTGAGATCGGCGTCCCGCGGGAGCGGCCTCAGTAATTTCTCAAACCGGCCGACTGCGCTGCGGGCCAGCAACACGCTGCGAACGCCAACGCGCCCACGGTCAGGAACTGAAGTTGTAGCCTCCAGCGCTTCCTCGACCAGCAGCGGTCCCTCTATGCCCAGCCAGCCCTCCCGCGTGACGCCTTCGGTCAACGCCCGGCGAAACCTTTTAATCAACGAATTCTGAGCGCTCGTGATCTTCCGTACACCCATGGCCCAAACCCAACATTAGATTGTCCAGCCACAGCGGTCAAGGCTGCTGGTTAAGACTGAATGACTTCGGAAGGATAAACAACCCTCAGCAGAAGGTCATTTTACGGAGCGCCATCCGGCCGAGGCTTCCATGGAGTGACGTTGCCATGACTGAAGGCATTTTTCCACCTCGACTTTCAGTTGTTCAGGATTGATGGGTTTTTCGAGGAGCGCGAAAGCCCCAAGCGCGAGAGCCTCGCTCCGTTCGGACGGAGCGACTTCGCTCGTCACGATGATGAAGGGCATCATGCGGGATCGTCGCTTTAGTTCCTGCAAAAGCTCGATGCCGCCCATCAAGGGCAGGGATAACTCGGAAAGGACCAGGTTCGGGGAAGATGCGAAGATCTTTTCAAGAGCCTCAAGGCCGTCTTCGGCGGTCTCCACTTCATAGCCCCAGAGGTCGAGCAACTCGGCCATCGCTTCCCGTTCCGGGGCGTAGTCATCAACCACCAGGACTTTATACTTCATGGCGCTTACCTGCTGAAGAAGCCCCCAAAGCTCCATCTCAGGATCGATCAAGGTTCGTCTCCTTGATCATCGCCGTCTTAACCTCCGAGGTCGCCCTCTCCCCTGATTCAAGGGGAGAGGGTTGGTAGGAGTTGAAGCGGGAACGCACCGGCAAGCCTCCAAAAGCCGCTGATCACGGGTTTGGGACCGGCGCGGTTGCGGCAGTCTGGGCGCCGATGGCGCTACCGGTAATGACCACCTCCACGCGGCGATTCTGTTTCCGACCAGCGGCAGTGTCATTGGACGCCACCGGATTCGACGCTCCCATGCCTACCGGAGTCATCGAACTGACCGGCACGCCCTGCTGCGCCAGATAATCGCGGACCGCATCCGCGCGTTTCTCAGAAAGTTCCTGATTCACGCTGTCACTTCCGGTCGAATCCGTGTAGCCGTCAATTTCCAGCTTCAGGTTGGGATAGGTGAGCAGAACGCCGGCCATTTTAGCCAGTTTTTCGCGCGCGTCTGGTTGCAGCGTATATTTGCCGGTCGCAAAAAGCACGTCCGACATCGTCACCACCAGTCCGCGTGGCGTATCGCGCGTTTGCAGAATGGCGTTCAACTGCTGAAGCAACCGGGCGCGCATCTGCTCCTTCTCGGCCACAGCTTGTTGGGCCTCCTGCTGAGCGCGAGCCGCCTCGGCCTGAGCCTGCTGTTGTTGGGCTTCAGCCGCCGCACGAGCCGCCTCGGCTTGTGCGCGGGCGCGCGCCGCCGCTTCCGCCTGCTCGCGGGCGCGTTCAGCCCTTTCCTTTTCGGCCTCGGCCTGGGCCTTCGCCGCGGCAGCGCGTTCCGCAGCCGCCCGCTGTTCATTGGCAATCTGTTCCTGTCGCTGTTTCCGCAACGCAATCACACGCGCATCCTCCGCTGTCTGAGTAGCTTCGCGCGCCGCGGTCAGCACGGGTTTTCCCTGTTTTCGGGCCAGGTAGTCTTCAGCCTGCTCCAGCTCCTGCTGTGCCTTGGCGAAAGTATCGGAAGCGTATTGATCCGCGCCTGCCCACTTGGCAATGCGCACGGCATTGCGAGCTTCATAAAGCTGAAGCGGCGTTTTTGAATTGATGATCAGAGGCGTGACCTCAGAAGAGTTGGCGTTTGCGGTGTATTGGCCGCGCCGCAGGAGTTCAAATTTAGCATTGACTTCCTCGATCTTGCCCACCGTGTCCGGACGAATCTGATTTTCCATCACCACCACGTCGCTGGGTCTAGTGACCGCAAAGTAAGGCTCAGCGGTGATAATCATGCCAAAAGCCTGGAGACTGGTGGTGACGTGCAGCTTACTGCGATCGCCGTTCAGTAAAACTTCGCCTAAATTCACCGGACGGCCATCCGGCGTAATCGCCCAAAGCACGTAGGTCAGATACTCAGGGCCGAACTTCGTCGCCGGGCGCAGATTTTTCAGATCCAGATCGATATCTGTTGCGCCAGCCCGGCTGCGCACTTCAGCCGTGCCGCGAGCCTGCGCCAATAGAGCTGTGCCGATGAAATCGATTTTCGTCGAACCGCTCAGATGCCGGTAGTTAATCGCCTTCACCGTGCGTCCTACGACCGTGATGCGATAAACCGGCACGGAACCTTGATGGTGAACTTGAGTTTGATCGGCCGATCGAGTTTCATCGGCGGAAAGTTGTTGCGCTTTAAGACCAGCGCCCAGCAGCCCCCATGAGATGAGAATGAAGCAGACATACTTCACCATACGCTTGTCCCTCCTTTGTTTCTTCCTTCTGTCCATTCGGGAAGATGAGTGACAAACTGAATAACAGCAAAACACAGGCCATTTCGCATATGGCGATTTTTCATGGACATACGCGAGAGCGCAGCGCAGCCAGTATTTTTACACTGGAAAAACTTACACGGCGGATGGAAAATCAGAAGATCGGGAAGGCAGCGAAAAGTGAAGGGACAAAGCGCCGGTTAGACGTATTAGGCTAGCCTAGTTTTATTGAAATGCATAACGCTTCAGGAGCTTTAGTTTCGTCCTGGGTCGTTCCCCCAGTCATTCTGCCCTGAAAAAATAAGCCGATATTTCGGCGCGCACCCCAGACACCTGTCAGTCTCGGCGTAATTTTCATCCTTCGGGGTGCCGCATAACGACATGGCAGACTGAGCGGAGCGAAGAATTCCCGTATGTCTAGATCAAGCCAACCTAACACAGAGATTCTTCGTCGCCTGTGGCTCCTCAGAATGACAGGCTGCAAGAGTCCACCGGAACCGGGGCCCATTCAGCGTCAGGGAGTATTGTTCCGGAATAAAAGCGGAGCGAAGGCGGCAAGATTGCGTCGCCACACCATCCACGTATGCATGCCCGGCGTCTCAATGTCAGTGTGCCGAATTCCCTTGGAGGTCAGCCAGGCGCGAAACTTTCGGTTTGGAGTGATGAGACGGTCGTCGGTTCCGCAGGCAATCCAAAGCAGACGCAGTTGTGAATTAGCGCCGGAGTTGAGCGATGGAAATTCCGCATCGTAATCCGCCCCAAGCCCGCCCGCGCTGAATGACCCTACCCACGCAAAGTGATCCAGATGATTCAGGCCCACATAGAGGGACTCAGCGCCTCCCATGGAAAGTCCAGCAATCGCCCGGTCGTTGCGATCCTTCGACACTCGGTAGGACCGTTCCACTTGCGGGATCACTTCCGTGAGGAGTGCCTCGCCGAATTTGTCCATATTGCGTTTGACCAGATTGGGGTCATGAAAGGCCGCCAAACCGTTGCGTGTGAGGATTTCCGGCGCGCCGTAGCCGAGAGGCATCACCACAATCATGGGCTTGACCTTCCCCTGTGCGATCAGGTTATCGAGAATGATGTTCGCCCGCCCCACCGCCGTCCAGGCTTCGGCGCCATCGCTGTAGCCATGCAAAAGGCAGAGCACGGGATAGAGTTGACTCGCCTCGGAGTTGTAGCCGGGCGGCGTATAAACGTAGTAGCCGCGATCATCCTCCACAACCGCCGAGTGATAAAAGTGATGATGAACCACCCCATGCGCCACATCGTTCATTTCCCAGGGGAGCGACGAAGGGCCGGGCACGTGAACCATGCTCTGAGGAAAGAGCAGGTTCGGTTTGATCAGTGAATTCGAGGGATCCATCAGCCGAACTCCGTCCGCGACGAAGGAGTAACCGTAAAAGTCCGGTTCGAGCGGAGGGGTCGTGACACTCCAAACGCCCTGCGCATCCTTCGCCATCGGCAGGGGTTTTTCAACCCCTTCGCGCGCGAGCAGAACCGACTTCGCATTCGGATCACGGAAGCGAAACGTTACCGAGTGGTCGGCATGTACCTCAGGCGAAACGATGGGCGGAGGCGGCGGCGTTTGGCCCAAACCAGAAGTTGAAGCAACAGCAAAAAAGACGAGCAGAAGAATCGCAGATCGGCGCTTCATCATGGTTACCCTCCGTGGTTGGTTATATCCTGGTGTAAAGCTGTCGAGCTTTGCAGCTTGCGTGTTACTCGCCAAGAGCGACGCTGCGCGCTATCGGCTCGATTCCGCCAATCGGCAGCAAATCCTATCGCACAAAGGTCACAGAAAGGTTCTGAGTATACAATAAATCCCTTGGCGCCTGACGGTTTACGTAGAAAAAAGTCACGCCTCATCATTTCCGAAACGCGAGACACGGCTATCGCTTTCCGGCGAATCCAAACAATATCGGCTCAGCTTTCAAGAACAATTCTGCACGGGGACAATATCCAACGATCTTATGCCCGACCACCGCTCGCAACATCCTGACAAGACCCCAGGCAAACATTGGCGCGAGGAAGAGTTTTCCGCAAGTTGGCGCTTCGCCTTGCGCGCTCTGCGGCATCGCAATTACCGCTTATTCTTCAGCGGCCAGAGCGTATCGCTGATCGGAACGTGGATGACGCGCATCGCCACCATCTGGCTAGTGTATCGGCTGACAAAATCCGCATTTTTGTTAGGACTGATTGGCTTTTCGAGTCAGATTCCGTCTTTGATTCTTGGCCCCATTGCAGGCGTTTGGGTGGACCGCTGGGACCGTCACCGAGTGCTGGTGATCACCCAGGTGTCATCGATGATCCAGTCTTTTTTGCTCGCGGGCCTGACTCTGAGCGGCAGGATAACCTTTTGGGATATTTTTATTCTGAGCCTGCTTCAGGGCGCCATCAATGCCTTTGACATGCCTGCACGGCAGGCTTTTGTTGTTGAAATGCTGGAGGCTCGGGACGATCTTCCGAACGCCATCGCCTTGAATTCATCCATGGTCAATGGCTCGCGGCTGATCGGGCCGGCGCTCGCCGGCATGGTCATTGCCGCGGTGGGCGAGGGCTACTGCTTTCTTCTCGACGGGGTCAGCTACATTGCCGTCATTGTTTCGCTGCTGCTCATGCACCTTGATCATATGGAATCGAAGAGAGGAGTGGAAGGGGTCTTAAGCGAACTTAAAGAGGGTTGGCAATACATCGTTGATTTTGTTCCCATCCGAAATATTCTGTTGCTGCTTGCCTTCGTGAGCCTGATGGGAATGCCCTATACCACGCTGATGCCGATTTTCGCCGGCAAGGTTCTGCGCGGCGGCCCCAGCACGCTGGGCTTTCTGATGGCGGCGTCAGGCGTGGGAGCGCTCGCAAGCGCTATCGTGTTAGCCATGCGCCGCACGGTTCTGGGGCTTGGCAGGCTCATCGCCATAACGGCCGGGCTTTTCGGCGCCGCTCTGGTCGGTTTTGGTCTGTCGCGCTGGCTTTGGCTTTCTCTGGTCCTGATGCTTCTGGCAGGCTACGGAATGATGCAGCAGATGGCGGCCAGCAACACGATTTTGCAAACCATTGTGGAGGAAGACAAGCGCGGACGTGTGATGAGCTACTATACCATTGCTTTCGCCGGCGCGGCTCCTTTTGGCAATCTCATTGAGGGAGCTTCCGCGAATTGGATTGGAGCCCCTGCTACGTTGGTCATCGGAGGCGCGCTGTGCATCCTGGGCGCCCTATGGTTTTCCAGGCAGTTGCCACGAGTGCGCGCAGTTGTCCGGCCTATTTACGTCCAGCTTGGCATCATTCCGGAAGTAGCGGCCGGCTTGCAGGCGGCCAGCGTTCTTCAGACCCCACCCGAATAGAAAGCCCTTTTTCTAAAATCAAAATTTCGGGTTTGCAGCACGAAAAATTAACTCATCGACAAGCGCGGGAAATGTTCGGTATCATTTTTAACTCATAGAAAAGAACAGGAGAGAGAAACATGGCTGACCTGGATAACACGCGTGAGACCAAGGAATTTTATCTGAAGATCCCGGCGCGGAAAGAAGCATTCTTCCTGAAAGGGTCGGGCGCGCTGGATTGGGGGATGCAGGACCGGCTGGCGCGGATTTTCCAGCCACAATCCGGGCGGACGGTGATGCTGGCGATCGACCACGGCTATTTTCAGGGGCCGACGTCCGGGCTGGAACGGGTGGATGTGAATATTGTGCCTCTCGCGCCATACGCGGATGCGTTGATGCTGACGCGCGGAATTTTGCGGAGCACCATCCCGGCGGCATCGGGCAAGCCGATTGTGTTGCGGGCAAGCGGAGGGCCGAGCATTCTGAAGGAACTCTCGAACGAGCAGATTGCCGTGGATATTGAAGATGCGATCCGGCTCAATGCCTCGGCCATGGCGGTGCAAGTGTTTATTGGAGGCGAATACGAGACGCAATCGGTGCATAATTTGACGCGACTGGTGGACGTGGGAAATCGATACGGGATTCCGGTGCTCGGCGTCACGGCAGTAGGCAAGGAGCTGACGAGGGACGCGCGATACCTGCGGCTGGCGTGCCGGATTTGCGCGGAGTTAGGAGCTCATTTTGTAAAAACCTATTACGTGGAAGATGGATTTGAGACGGTGACGGCCTCGTGCCCGGTTCCTGTAGTGATGGCGGGAGGGAAGAAAATTGGCGAGAAAGACGCTTTGCGGCTGGCATACCGGGCGGTGACCGAAGGAGCTTCGGGGGTGGACATGGGACGGAATATTTTCCAGTCCGAAGCGCCCTGGGCGATGATCCAGGCTGTGCGAAAAGTGGTGCATGAGTCGATGGAACCAGACCAGGCCTATGACTTCTACCAGACTCTTCAGCACGAGCGCCGCGAAGCTCTGGCCCACTCGGAGGCCTGATGGCGCCGGCAAACTCAACTGTGGAGCTCATACGCACCTTTTCTCCCACCCTCAGCGCGGGCATCCTGACGGCAGATCTGGCAAATCTCGGGTCTGAATTGGCATTACTGGAAAACGCGGGGGCGCAGCTTGTTCACTTTGACATCATGGATGGCTGCTTTTGCCCCATGATGACTTTCGGCCCTCCCATCGTCAAGGCTGCCCGAACGCGTCTGTTGAAAGACGTGCACTTGATGATCGCCGATCCCCTGGAGAAGGTGAAAGACTTTGTCGCAGCGGGAGCGGACATCATTACGGTGCACGTTGAATCCTGCCGGCATATTCATCGAGCGCTCCAGGCGATGCGCGGCCTGGCGAGCGTCAACCATCCTGAGCGCAGCCTGCTGCGCGGCGTTGCTCTGAACCCCGGAACGCCTGTGGAAGCATTAGAGCCGCTGCTGGACGAAGTGGAATTGATCCTGCTGCTTTCGGTGAACCCGGGCTGGTCGGGGCAAGCGTTCATCGACGCAACCACGCAGCGCATCGCGCGCGTCAAACGGATGATCGCTGAGTCGCAAAAGGACATTCTGCTGGGCGTCGATGGCGGCGTCACACGCGCCAATCTTCAGGAAATTGCGAAGACCGGGGTGGACATCATCGTGACTGGCAGCGCAATTTTCGATAGCAAAGCGCCCGAGCAAAATCTGAAATCCATGCTGGCCGCACTGGGGAAAAATGCAAAGTCGATGGTCCGATGCTGAAGCGGCAAAATTTGTAGAGCGCTACGCTTCGCAATATGGCGAAGACCTGGCTTTGCGGACCTACGCTTCCCGCCTGCTGGGCGCCGAACCGAACCTGGTGCTTCACGGTGGCGGAAATGCATCCGTAAAGTCTTCCCACACCAACATCCTGGGCGAGCGCATCGAGGCGATTTTCGTAAAGGCTTCCGGCTTTGATATGGCTTCCATCGAGCCGGAAGGACATCCGGGACTGGCACTCGAATACTTACGCAAGCTGCGCGCCCTCGACCAATTGTCAGATGAAGAGATGATGAATGAGCTGCGCACACACCTCCTGGATTCCCGCGCGGCCACGCCTTCGATTGAGTCCCTTGCCCATGCCTTCCTTTTCGAGAAATTTATTGACCACACGCATGCCGATGCCATTCTGGCCCTGACCAATCAGCAGGATGGACGAAGGTTTGTTCAGGAAGCGCTGGGCGCGGAGGTAGCGATCCTGGACTACGTGACTCCCGGATTTGAGTTGGCGAAAGCTGCCGCAGCCGCCTACGAAGCAAACCCAGGAGTCAAGGCGATGGTCTGGATGAAACATGGGTTGGTCACCTGGGGGGCGACGGCGCGCGAATCATACGAAAGAACCATTGAATTGGTTTCAAAAGCAGAGGCTTTCCTGGCGAGTCATCGCCGGCATCCACTGGTTGTGCCCATTCCCACTTCGCTCGAAACCGCGCGCGAGCGATGGGCAAAGACGGCGCCGTTGCTCCGCGGCCTGTTGGCGCAACCCTCCGGCGATCCGGATCGGCCATATGCCCGAGTCATTCTTCAGCCTTTAATCACTCGTGAGGCGCTGGATTTTGTGGATTCGGAGCAAGGGAAAGAACTGGCTCTGACGCCCCCGCTCACTTCAGATCATCTTATTCGCATCAAGCCTCTGCCGCTTTGGATCGACGCGCCCAACTTCAGCAACCTGGCCGAACTGCGAGAGCAAATCTCGCGCGCGCTGATGAACTACACGGCGAACTATAATGCGTATGTCGAGCGGCACGCAGCCAGGATGCCGGGGGGAGTGGCAAAATTCCAGGCTGCGCCCAAAGTAGTTCTGCTGCCCGGCTTGGGGGTGGTGTGCGCGGGTCAAGATGTGTTTGATGCGCGAGTTGCGCGAGACATTGCTGAGCATACGCTTCTGGTAAAGACGCAGGTGGCGGCGATGGGATGCTATGAAGGGCTGACGGAAGAAGAGCTTTTCCATATGGAATACCACATCTTCCAGCACGCCAAGCTGCGGCAGGGTGAATCGCCGCTCGCCCGGCACGTGGGCCTGGTGACGGGCGCTGCCGGAGCTATTGGATCGGCGATTGTGGAAGCCTTGCTCAACCAGGGTTGTCACGTGGCTGTGACGGATCTTCCGGGAGAGAATCTCGAGCGGCTCACCAGCGAACTTCAATCCAACTACAAAGATCGGGTCATTGGTGTCCCTCTCGATGTAACGGACGCCGCTTCGGTGGCGGAGGGATTCGGAACGGTGATTCGGGAATGGGGCGGAATTGATCTGGTGGTGGTCAATGCCGGAGCAGCCATGGTTTCAGCGCTTTCTGAAATGCCGCTGGAGGCGTTCCGCAAACTGGAGAAGATCAATGTGGAGGGATCGCTCCTGGTGATCTCGGAAGCAGCCCGGCAATTCAGAGTTCAAGCGACAGGGGGAGATATTGTACTGGTTTCAACTAAGAATGTTTTCTCGCCGGGCGCGCGTTTTGGAGCCTATAGCGCCACCAAGGCGGCGGCGCATCAGTTGGCGCGAATTGCGAGCCTGGAACTGGCGGAATTTGGCGTGCGGGTGAATATGGTTTCGCCCGATGCGGTCTTTTCCCACGGGGTGCGGAAATCAGGTTTATGGGCGGAAGTAGGGCCGGACAGAATGCGGGCAAGGGGTCTCAGCGAACAGGGCCTTGAAGACT
The DNA here is from genome assembly GCA_902812415.1 of Acidobacteriota bacterium. Lineage (GTDB taxonomy): Bacteria > Acidobacteriota > Terriglobia > UBA7540 > UBA7540 > RH2-MAG17b. The sequence continues at coordinate 13,186 of CADDZJ010000051.1, read as the reverse complement.
ACTATCAGCAACGCAATCTGCTGAAAGCTAGAGTGACAGCGCAGCATGTAGCGAATGCAGTGCTCTTCTTCGCCACGCGCCAGACGCCAACCACTGGGGCAACCATCCCGGTTGACGGTGGATTGCCCGATGCAACCCCCCGATAGGGTTGCATTGGTGTAAAAACCAGGTGGAATCAAGAAGGGATCACAAGGTATGCTAATGCGCATCGGCATACCCTGCAATGAATGATGAGGCTAGTTCCTTGAGATGATTTCCTGGCAATGGACACAGTACCGAGCCCAAGGGATTGCCTTAAGACGCGCCTGAGAAATTTCCTCACCGCAACTTTCACAAACGCCGTAACTCCCCCTCGCAACGCGCTCAAGAGCGCGATCGATTTCCTGGAGCACCCGGCTGCGAAGATCAGCCGTGCGCGCAGTCAGATCCTGCTCCGCTGCTTTGACAGCAAATTCAACGGCATCAGGGCTCTGAATATTCGTGGCCAGCGCTTCTGGCCCCCGCTTCACTTCCGCAAGCAATTCATTGCGCTTCTTCAGCAACAACGCGCGAAACGGGTCTTTCCGAGTTTTGACAATGGTCGGCATCGATTCTTATTCCTTTATATGTTGATACCTGCACTTTCCTCTCATTCGTCATTACAGATGATCGAGGGAGCTATAAGGTTGCGCCATCTTAACAATCTTTTACAAAAAAAACAAGAGATTTGTCTTCTATAACTTACGAGGCTCATATTCCCGTGTTAGAATACGCCGCTGGTATGACACGTTCGGAGAGACCGATTTCATGACTACTCGGAAAGAAATGCTGGAAAGAGTACGACAAGCGCTAGGCTATTCAGGAGCTGCCGGCTCCGGAGGAGCTTCCCAATCATTAGACGCCCTGCTCCCTTTGGGCCGTGTGCTGCCGCCCGTTGCCCCTTCCGAATTGGTGGAAAAATTCGAGGCTGAGCTTCAAAAACTAGCCGGCATTGCCTGTCGCGCAGTCTCGACCACGGATCTTGAGCAAATCCTGAGAGATATCCTATCCAAAAGCGAAGCCGGACCCATAGTGCTTTCCCGCAACAGCCTGTTATCCCAACTCAGACTAGCTGAGAGGCTCACAGCCTGGGGCAGGGATTGCCTCATCTGGCCAAGCGACGAAAACGTGAGCAAGGAACGCCTGGCTGACTTTCGCCGCCAATGTTTTGAGGCCAAAGTGGGCATTACAGGGGTCGAATTTGCCTTGGCAGAATCCGGAACCCTGGTTCTAACCAGTTCCACAGAAGGCAGCCAGCTTGCCTCGCTATCGCCGCCCATCCATGTTGCGCTTTATCGCCGCGCTCAGGTCGTTGAGTTGTTGGAAGAGGTTCTCGCCCGGCTTCCGGCGCTGCGCAACCCTACCCAGTTGCCTGGAAGATCAGTTGTATTCATCACCGGGCCCAGCCGCACGGCTGATATCGAACAGATTAGCATCCGCGGCGTCCATGGCCCCAAGCATGTTTACGCTGTCCTTGTTGAAGATTCGTGCCTTTCGTGAAGAATTCACGGAGGACAATCCTGCCATGCTTATGATCGTCACGCATCGTCAGGGTGCAGGCGAGGATTTTCTGGCCTGGAGGCTTTGCAGAAATGCCGTTACTGCCTTTTCATAAGGTTCTCTGCCCTCATTGAATCCTTCGCCGTGGCGGTGACCGGGGACAATCACGATCTGCTTGGAAGGGCTTGCGGCCAGTGAGTAGAGCTTCTCAGCAATGCTCGGAGGCATGCGAACGTCGCCTTTTACTGCTACAAACAGGATGGGCCGAGAGCCGATCCGCTCGACAGCCTTTTCCAGGTCGAAGTCGGAAGGCTTAAAGTGGGCTCGCGAAGCCGACCAGTCGATGACTTCATTGACGAGAGGAAAGCTCGGCAAGGGCGGAAACCACCACCAACGCCTTCGAATCATCCCTCGCACCAGAATGTAGTGATGCTTGATGACGCGGTCAAAGGAGAGAAAAGTGCTGTCGGAAATCACCGCGTCGACCTGGGGATCTTCAGCAGCTGCCATCAGCGCCGCGGCGGCCCCCATTGAAACACCCCACAGGATCACCGGATGAGGCGCGCGCTCATGAACTAAAGCCTCCTCCACTGCGGCCTCTGCATCCAGCCTCTCCCAATAGCCCAACGAAGTGATCCCGCCGCCGCTTGCTCCCTGATGGCGGAAATCGAACAGCAGGCCGTCATAGCCCAACGTGTGCCCGAATTGTGCCATAGGCAGCATCTCGACGCGGCTGCGGTTCAACCCGTGGCAATAAATAATCGTTCCCCGGGCTTTCTGTCCATTACCTGCATCGGCGGAAACGTACCAGCCCTTCAATAGGATTCCATCATGAGATTTGAATTCCACATTCTCAAATGGCATGCCCCACGAGAGCGGAGTTTTGCCGTCATTGGGGTCGTGATAATGAAACCGATTCGTGGTAATCAGCTTCGTAAGGCTCCACGGAACAAAGCCGTAGAAGAACGCAATCAGCAGCAGAATGACAATCCCGAGGACCCATCCCAGATTCTTCCATCTTGACTTTCGCATCTTCGCCCAATGTCCTCCGCAGTCTTGCTGAAAAGTTCCTGCAGCCCGCTGTCAGTGATGCTGGAAAAGGCAGGAGGGGCGGTTTTCATGTCCGCCCCTGGAAAATAACATGAAGGATTGTCCTGCAAATGTAGGACTCAATCGGCTTCAGTTTATCACCGTCGAGGGAGGGAGGGGAGCGAAAAGATGGAGAAATAGTCGTGCCCATTTTCCAGCGCTCGTACCCCCCTGCCGGTTAATGGCTAACTGCGTCTTGAGGGGCAAATTGCAGAGCATGTCCATCCAGAGTTCCCGGCGGATTGATGTGGAACAAGCTTAGAACGCTGGGCGCGATATCGAGCAGGCTGGGACGGGAACTTAAAACGACGCGATTTGAGAGGAAGATGCCAGGCGTATCAGACGGGTCGGAGGAGCAATGATCGCCGCTCCACTTTCGCCTATTTGGCTGAATGATGCCGGGCGGGATGGCGCCCAGGGAAGTCTGCCATGATGTCCGATAGCCCGGCCGGAAATCAAGCTGAAGGTCAGGAGCTTTGCGGAGATAAGCGCCATGGAAAATCTGGCGGCCCAGATAAACATTTTCCAGCACCGGCTGGCCCGTACGTGGATCACGATATGCCAAAAGCTTGCGGCGAATGGCATCCATAACTTGATCGGCCTCCTGTCCTGGACTTACGATGCCGTCGCGTTCCCGACCTCTCAAGTTCAGATAAATCTGACCCAAGCCGAGCGCATACGCCTTTGTGTGCCGCCAATCCACATTTGGGAAGAAGCTACCCTGGCCGAAAAGATCGCTCAGGGTGTACGCCTTGCCGGCTGCGGCTGGATTCTTGAGTTGCATAAAACCGTTTTCCACCAGCCAGGTGTTGGTATTGAATCCATAACGAAAACTGTGGAATCCATGGTCGGAGACCACCAGCAATGTTCCGCCCGATTCCATCGCCTTCTCAACCTCGCCCACCACGCGGTCCATCTGCTGGTATGTTTCTAAAATCGCGTTGCCGTACTGCCTGGCCAATTGCGGATCATAGCGGGGACTTTTCGGGTCTATCAGCCGATAAAACATGTGCGAGACGCTATCAGTGCCGGTGAAGATGGAAACGAGGAGGCGAGGATGATCGCGGCTTAATTCATCCAGAGTGATTTCGGAAAGCTTCTCCATCGTGCGTAAAGCGTCATCCAAAAAGACTCCTTCGCCGATCTTCTCCTCATTCAACGCCCAGGTATCATCCCACCAGCCAAGGGTTTTGAACAGGCCGTGATTCTCAACCAGTTCGGCAGAAAAGTCCGAAGGATAGGAAATAGGCAGAGCGGGTGAGGCGGGATCGATATTAAGCGGGGACATGTAAACGCGCACTTCCGGGAAAGCGCTGATGATATAAAACCGCGCGATGGCATGGACTGCAAAAAAAGGCGTGATAGGAAACGCAACATGAAACCAGCCGCTCCAATGTCCCTGGCCCACCGTTTCGTCGTCCGGTCCCAAATGGATGGTGACAGAATTCTGGACGGGATGAACCGTGAACTGAACCGGCACAGAAATGCGCCGGAACGTTTTCGATGTGGGGTCTAGGGGTCCGTCAATCGAGGCGGAAGCCGTGTCGCCCCGCATTTGCAGGCTTACCAGCCTCCCTCCGAATTCCGTATCGCCCGCGTCCCAGGGTTCGAGGTCAGTGCTGAAATAGAAAAACGTCCCCCAGGTGGCGCGAATATCGGGGACTCCAAGCCCTGCCCAGAGCTTTCCTCCCGCGAGCGGCGTCGGAGGGAATTCGAGCGGCATGCGCAGGACGACCGCCTTGTAGCCCGCATCGGCCACTGCCTTATAGAAGGGCGTACCATGACGTTCGTTCGTGATCTGCGGTCCCTTAATGGGAACAAGGTTGAAGAGAAATTCAGGCTTCCTGGACTTGGCAAGAGCTAACTGCGGAAGATAAGTTTGAGGATCGCGCGTGAGGAAGTCAAAAATGCCAGTGCCTCCTGGATTCAAACCCGTCGCAAAAGAAGCCCACGCTACGGGCGATTCCGGAGGATTGGTGGTTCCGAGCGGCTCAAACATACCCGAGCGAGCCAGTTGCGCAAGATGGGGAAGCTTGCCCCGACTCATCCATTTCGAGAGCAACTGCGGGTCTACGCCGTCAAATCCCAGAACGACGACTTGAGGAACTTGTGGACGCGTGGCCTTGAGCGGCCTCTGGCAGCCAGCTTCAACAACCGCCAGGACAGCGATGCAGCATGCGGCGACGATTCGACCAATCCCCATAGCTTTCCATTGTACAGCCTGGCGCGCTGAGCTTCGGCAGGTTCACACGTGGGTCATTCCCGCGAAAGCGGGAATCCGTGTCAGGCCGCTTGTCAGCCGGCAGATGTTCGCTTTCGCGGGAATGACCGTCCTGTAAATCCTCATCAGCGTTTCATGACAACACGTTTAGGATTTCATCAGAAGCGAGAGAAGGACCGGTCAATTGTGAGGGAAAGCGTTGCCAGAGCGTTCTCGACGTAACTCGTCATGGCATCGCGGTAAAAGGCCATGCTACGTTCGCGGATGGCGTTTTCAGGTTCCTGCGGGGAAACCAGGTGGTTTGTCTCGTGCAGGACAATGCTGAGCAGTTTCAGCCGGAACTGCTTGCTGTGAAACTCTTCCAGCCGGCTTCCTTCCCGGAATTTCGCGTCCAAGGCGGTATCAGAAAGCGGCAGCGCCTGCCACGTTTGGACACGCTGATAGGCAATATCCATTTCACCCACGTGAGCGCCGCCAAAAGCATCGTGCGATTCTGCAAAGGGCGCTTCTTTTACAAACGGATGGCGGTGACCCAGGCATCCACACACGTTATTCTGCCGAAGCTGAACCACAATGATCCCCGGCGCTTTGAAGAGAATCTCATCATAAGCTTCGCGGCAGGCGGATGGCGTTTCCAGCCAGTCCTGTTCGAGCGCCAGAGATAACTGATGAGCAATTCGGCGGTCGGAAAATGAATGCGCAATGATGACCAGCGGCGTCAGGCGGTCGCCGGGATGGGTGGGAAGATACCTTCGTCCGCTTAGCCATTCGCGCGCGCGCGCCGAACGCGGGCGCGAGTGCAAATAATCCAGGATGATTGCCGGAGAGATGTATTGTTCGGGTCTCATCGGCTGCAAACCCATTCATATCGCCGAACGCGGCGCGCCATGATCACCTTACTCCTCATTGCCGTAGATAAAAACGCCACCCATTCGCACCCGAACGATAATGACCTGCGATCCTCGAAGGTTGCTGAAGAAAAGAGATCGGGCGAACCCGGCGCTGTCTTGCGTCATACCGTGGAGATCGCTTTGAACGTATCCCAGCCATGCGTGCGCATCCAGCAATCGCAGACTGTAAACATCCGGGACATCGATTTCGACGTCACCATAATTCACCTTCAAGATCTCCTGTCCGGTAATCCCGCTCACCGTCACGTCGCCATCCACACACTTCAATTGCAAGTTGGCGTCGTACGGCATCTTGACGGTGAAATTGATGGAAAGTTTCGATTCATCCCGGAAGGGACGCCACAGCCGGCGCTTCGGATAAAGCGTGCTGAGTCTGATTCGATGGTCATGGCCCTCGATCTGGACCTTGATCTGGTCATAGAGTTTGGCGGCTTTCCTCGCGGAACCGGCGCGCACTATCTTTTCCGCCTCAACCGCGAGACGTGGGTTATCCCAGCCTTCAATTTCCAGGTCGCCCACGCGCGTATCCACAATCAGCGTGCCAAATGAAAACATTCGCACGGAATAGCGTTGAACCCGATGGAATTCATCGGCGCGGAGGGAAAAGCAAAACGAGCCCAGAACTCCGACAAGCATCAGGGCAACCTGGCATCCCATAGGGAGCGAACAATGACTGTCGTGAGGCGCAAAGGGCATTGAGGCCAGAGAGTCATACTGCTTGGGATCGTTCATTTTCCACGCCTTCCCGTGTGGGGAGATCGGTCAATCATTCCGAATGCTGCGCGCCTGAATACCTTCATGGTATGGCTGAACAGAAGGGAAAAACAATACGGAATTATCAGAACTCCCGAGATGTTCTGGGGGTATTTCATTTGTTGCAATCTTGTCATCCAACCTTAACTTACAGTTAACGTTGTGGATGTTATAATCCTGCCATGATGCAGCGCGTAGTCGTGATCGAGGACGAAAAGGATATTGTTGACCTGCTGAGCTACACGTTGCGCAGGGAAGGATTTGACGTCCGAAGCGCCGGGCGCGGCCAGGAAGGCCTGGAACTTCTCCAGCGGGGCCCAGCGGCTCTCGCCCTGATCGATATTATGCTGCCCGACCTTGATGGTCTCGAGGTTTGCAGACGGCTGCGCGAAGACAAAAGCCTGAGAAACCTGCCTATCATTTTTCTCACTGCGAAGGGGGAGGAAGTCGATCGTATCCTGGGTCTCGAAATCGGCGCGGATGATTACGTGGTAAAACCGTTCAGCCCGCGGGAACTTATTGCGCGCATCAAAGCGGTGCTCCGCCGCCGGGAGCGGGAAGATGAAGGCCCTCCCGTCATCGAGACCCGCGACTTGCGCATGGATACTCGCACTCAGGAAGTGATTGTGCGCGGTCAGCCCATCGAACTGAGCACCCTGGAGTTCAAATTGCTTCACTTTCTGGCTTCGCATCCGCGGCGCATCTTTGCGCGTGAAAACCTGCTGGATGAGGTCTGGGGGCGCGACCGCTTTGTGACCCCGCGCACCGTGGACGTGCATATCCGCCGGCTGCGCGAGAAGATTGAGATTCAACCAGAGAAGCCGCGCTATCTTCAGACCGTGCGCGGGTCGGGTTATCGGTTCACCCCTTTGCCGCTTGAGGAATCGGAATTGGAGGCGTAGGGGATTGTTTCTGATCCCCTCGGCCCTCTTCCATCAGACTCCTGCTCGTTTTCGCGTTGCAAAACTTCTGCCTCTGACTTGTCATGCGGCCCCCCACTCTCCACGTAAGCTTGCCTGGTGGCGTTCCAGACTGCCCTTCTCCTCAAAACTCCTGAAGAGTATGTCGCCGCCCCGCGGCGGTATACTCCATCGCTATGGGCAGCGTATCATAGCGGTGGAGACTGTCTTTCTACGTTATGCCATGAAAGGCCCCCTCTTCTATAAATCGCTATGGAACGCGCTTCTCCCCGCCGTGATTGCGCTTGGGGCGATGGCGGTTTTCCATTTGCGGCTCATCGAATCGCTGGCGATCGCCGCAATCATCGCGTTCGCCGCTGCGTGGCTTGCATCTCGTTCGCTCAGGCAGCAGGTTTATCGTCTGAGAGCGTTCACGGAAGATTGGGTTCACATGCGGCGGCCGGCAGAGAATCCCTTGCCTGACGCAGAGGGTGAATTGGGAGCGCTTGCGCGTTCCCTCAGCCGGGCGGCCGTGCAATGGGAGGAAATACTGGCCCGCCTGAAACTGGAGTCGGCCCGACGCGAGGCAATTCTGGCCAGCATGGTGGAGGGCGTTCTTGCGGTGGATAGCGACCTGCGCGTGATCTTCTGCAATGATTCTTTCGCCCGTCTGACCGGCGCCAGGCTTCCGCTTCCGACGCGGTTGCCTTTGCTCGATTTGGCGCGCGACCCGAGCCTCACGGAAATCCTTAAAAAAGTGCTGGCCACCCGCCGCCCCATGAGGCGGCGATTCCAACTGGCGGCGGCTGACGGACGGATCTTTGAGGTGCAAGCCGCTCCTTTGGCCGAACCTACCCATCCGGGCGCGATTGCGATTCTGCACGATGTGACGGATATTGAGAGGCTCGAACGCGTCCGCAAGGATTTTGTCGCAAATGTCTCACACGAGTTGCGCACGCCGCTTACGGCGATTCGGGGCTATGCCGAAGCGCTGCTCGACGGAGCGCTTCAGGACCCGCAGCAAAACCGGAAATTTCTGGAAGTGATCCTCAGCCATTCGATCCGCTTGAATAACATCGCCTCGGACCTTCTCACTCTCTCTGAAATCGAGTCTGGCCGGGGACAGCCGCAGCCGGAACGTGTTTCCGTTCGCGCAGCCGTTGAGTCGGCTCTGCGCGCCATTGAACCGGAAGCCGGGCGTCGGGACATTCACCTGGTGCAAGGAAGCATGGAAGATGCGGAAGTGCCGGGCAGCCGGGTACGCCTGGAACAGGCCCTGATCAATCTGCTGGATAACGCCGTCAAGTTTAATCGACCCGGCGGCACGGTGCGCATTGAGTCCGGACAAGAGGGTCAGGATCACGTCTTTGTCACGGTCGCCGACACCGGCATCGGCATTCCTTCCGAAGACCTGTCTCGCATTTTCGAGCGTTTCTACCGCGTGGATAAGGCTCGCTCCCGCGAAGTGGGCGGGACCGGGCTCGGGCTTTCCATCGTGAAGCACGCGATTGAGCGCATGGGCGGAATTGTGAAAGTGGAAAGCCAGGTGGGCAAAGGCTCGGCATTCACGGTGGTTTTGCCTGCCTGTCCAAAAACCTCAGAGGGATCTTCCTCTTAGGACACCTGCATCGGTTCTGTAACATAAACTTCATGATTTAGTGAACCTGCCTTAATAAGATTTAAATATCTTAGAATCTTTAATCAGTCTCGTTCGCCGGTAAGCATGGAAGGCCGGCGAAAGTTGCGACGACGGTTTTGGAACTCATGCCATCAAAGGAGCGGAAAATGCCAAGAGACATTCGAGGGTTGCTCGCAGGAGCTTTGTTTTTCGCGGGCAGCCTGATGATTTCCCAATCCCTGCTTGCACAGAATGCTAGCGTTCGAGATGTGAATTCGCAAGACCCCACGGTAGCTGCAACAGCGCAGCCGGAATCTAGGAATGCTAAGCCGCAGAGTGAGGAGGTCGAGCTTCTGAAGGATCAGCTTCAATTGCAGCAAAAACAAATTGAAGAGCTTCGCACTGCGCTTGAGAAGCAGCAGCGACTCCTGGAACGGATCGCGCAGCAAAATAAGCGCGAGCCGGGAGGAAATAAACAGGCAACAGACCTTGCGCCCGTCCAAAGTTTAAGGTCCAAACGAGTTCAGCAATCCGGCTTAGCTCGAACCGAGCGTGAGGCTGCGACGCAGCGGGAGGTCAGCCACAGCGCTTTGATGGCCAGCACGGCAGTTCCGCCCGTGGTGGGTGGGCCAAAGTCAAGTCTGAATCAGCCGCAGTTCTCTGACTCAGATGGGCAGCAGAATCCGGCCCTTGTAAACTCTCCTGTCAAGCCCTTGCCGATCCATATTGGCAACGCAACGCTAACGCCTGTTGGGTTCGTCGATGCGACAGCATTCTTCCGCACTCGAAATCTGGGGAGCGGAATCGGAGCTTCATTCGGGTCTCTGCCGTTCTCAAACACTGTGCAGGGCCGGCTGTCAGAAACGCGCCTGACTGCGCAAAACTCGCGCATTGGGCTGATGATGGATAGCCAATTTGGCGAAAATCAGGTGCGCGGCTATCTTGAAACGGACTTTTTAGGCGCGCAGCCGACGAATGCATTTGTCACCAGCAACAGCGACAGCCTTCGGCTTCGCCTCTACTGGCTCAACTTACGCCGCGGTCGGTTTGAGTTTCTAGCCGGTCAGTCCTGGAGTATGCTCACGCCGGGCCGGGTTGGCATCTCGCCCATGCCTTCAGACATCTTTTACTCGCAGGATATGGACACCAACTACCAGGTGGGCTTGACCTGGACGCGGCAGCTTCAGTTCCGGTTTGTTTACCATGCTACTCCCAACATTACCGCCGGGTTATCGCTTGAGAATGCCCAGCAATACGTGGGCGGGGCCGTGGCGCTGCCTTCCGGTTTCAATTCCAGTCAGGTGGATACAGGCTCCAACACGGCGACTCCAAACCTCCATCCGGATATCATCGGGAAGCTTGCTTTTGACGGTCATGCGGGCGGCAAGCTGATGCATGTCGAACTTGCGGGGTTACTTTCCACGTTTAAGATTTTCAATCCGACGGCGAACGCCACGACCTCGGTCACGGGAGGCGGCGGTTCAGTGAATGCGAATCTGGAGCTTTTCAAAAACTTTCACCTGATCGCAACCTCGTTCTATAGCGATGGCGGTGGGCGCTACATTTTCGGTCTGGGTCCGAACTTCATCGTGCGCCCGGATAACACGTTATCGCTGGTGCATGCCGATTCGGGAATTGGCGGTTTTGAATATCAGATCACGCCCAAAACGATGTATTACGGCTACTACGGCGGCGCCTATTTTGGCCGAAATTACAGCATCATTCCCGCCGCAACTCTCGGCGGAGCGCCCACCTATTTGGGTTTTGGCTTTCCAGGCTCGCCTTCTTCCGCTAACAAATCGGTTCAGGAGGCCACGTTCGGCATCATTCGCACCTTCTGGAAAAATGAGCATTACGGGGCCTTGCAGTTGATTACACAGTATTCGTACGTCACTCGCGCTCCCTGGTACGTCGCCTCAGGGAATCCGAAGAACGCCAACCTGAGCCAAGTCTACACGGACATACGCTACGTTCTCCCCTGACGCTGATCACCTACGCCTGCGGGAACTCCTCCTCTTTCCCGCAGGCCCTCTTTTCTGCGATACAATGACATCGACTCGTCACACTCAGCCACAGTGATCACAGCAAGCTGGTTAAAAGAGTTGTCATTCTGAGCGACAGCGAAGAATCCCTGTGTTTCACCTGGAAATAATACAGACGCCCTTTTGCTGCCTTCACGGTGACGGGCGATCTCGCTCGTTACGTCCTACTCGAACTTTTCATAGCTCACGTCTTCAGGCCCGTAGCCCATACCGCGAAACAGCCTGCGAACGTCCTCCACCATTCTCGGGGTTCCGCAAATATAAGCATGTAGGCCTTGCTTCCCACAGAGATACTTCCTGATTTGTTGCTGAACATATCCGATGTGCCCTTTCCATTCGGGATCGGGGCGACTGAGGGTCGGAACAAAGTGGAAAGAAGGGTTTTCACGCGCGAGTTTTTCAAACTCGTCACGATAGAGAATGTCAGCTTCTCTTTGAACGCCAAAAATCAACCAGGTCTCTTCGGGATGATCCCGGCGATAGAGTTCCTGGAGCATGGCGCGGATAGGAGCAATGCCGGTGCCCGTGGCAATGAACGCCGAAACGCGGTCTGGAGGATGATGAAGCCTGAAGACGCCGTAAGGCCCAGTGAATTTAACGGTGCTGCCTGCCTTTAGGTCCAGGAGCCAGCGTGAAATATCCCCTTCGCGCTTCAGGTTCAGACAAAGCTCGAAACAATTATCAGCTCGATGCGCGGTGGCGATAGAAAAGGCGCGAATATGCTGTTGGCCGTTCCGGTAGATATGCAGAGCAATGAACTGGCCGGGGCGAAAATCAAATTCCTTCCCGTTGGCCACCTCAAATTCGAGGTGCTTCGCGCGCTCGCTCGATCCCCAAATGCGGCGCAAGACCGCATGATAGATGGGATGGATCAGGGTTCCGCTTTGCATGTTTCGCAAACTGCTTGAATGCGGTCCAGAATGAGGCGTGGCATCAGAGGGTGACCTTCCAGTGACTCGCTGGCGTGGATTTCAAGACCGGGATATCGCTGTTTCTGTTCGGTGAGCAGCTTGGGAAGATCGTAACGCAAGTGAACGCCCATGGTCAAAAAGTAGGGGATTACGATAACCCTCCGGATTCCCGCCTCGAACGCCTCATGAATGGCTGCTGCAAGATTTGGCGAGGCAATTTCCAGAAACGCCGCGCGCACGTATCGAAAATCGCTTGCCTTTTGAATTTGGCGCGCCAGGTCGCGCACGCCTTCATTAGCCTCCGCCACACGACTTCCGTGGGCGAAGAGAAGAATCCCTGTTTCCATTTGCTCGTTCCATCAGGTTCTCAGTTTTCTTATTTAATTCTATAGTGGGAGTTGCGATGCTGTACAGCCGGAGGCGGAGTGTTCTCGGGATGAATCGAAGGCCTTGACAACCGCATGCGTGTTTTGTAAGATTAATAATTGTCTGTCGGGAGAAATTCCGACAGAGTGAATGGAGGCGAGTTTAGGCCTTGTCTCCCAGAACCTCTGACGAGGAGTCCGATCCTCTCGGACTGAATGGTTCCTTGACAATTGAGTTGAGCATGCCACGTCAATGCGCGGAGTATTCAGGGCTCGGGGTTTGTTTTCAAACTCTGCAGCCTTGCGATGCAAAGCGCAAAGCCGAGCGAAGTGTTCCTTTCTGACGGCAAAGAAAGGGACGTTTATTCTCCCGGGCTCGCACTTTGCGGAACCGGGAGAGCTCCAAAATTTTAGGCCATACTGTGACGGCGGTTACAGACCGCCGCTACTGTGAACCGGCCTGCCAAGTTTCAAACGAGAGTTTGATCCTGGCTCAGAATCAACGCTGGCGGCGTGCCTAACACATGCAAGTCGAACGAGAAAGCGGGGGCAACCTCGTGAGTAAAGTGGCGTACGGGTGAGTAACACGTAGCTAACCTGCCCTTGAGTGGGGGATAACCTGGGGAAACTCGGGCTAATACCGCATAACCTCCTTGTTGCATAAGCAGCGGGGAGCAAAGGTCCGCAAGGACCGCTTGAGGAGGGGGCTGCGGCCGATTAGCTAGTTGGCGGGGTAACGGCCCACCAAGGCGATGATCGGTAGCCGGCCTGAGAGGGCGCACGGCCACACTGGCACTGAAACACGGGCCAGACTCCTACGGGAGGCAGCAGTGGGGAATTTTGCACAATGCCCGAAAGG
>CADDZJ010000050.1 GCA_902812415.1 Acidobacteriota bacterium | reverse complement strand
ATCCACGCTGTTGTAGCGGCGGACTATGTTCGCCGAAGTTTTGGAAAACCAAACCCCGGCGATCACAGATCGCCGCTACAGCGAGATTTTTTCACAACTTCTGACGCGTGATGAATAAGGCGAGTAGCGCAGGCCGCCGCCTTTGCGGCCCGCGTTCTTGCTGAATCAGGCGGCGACCCACGTGGCCTCCGAGCGCAAAGACGGGTTCAGAGTTCTGACGTTCGAGGGCATATCCGGCGGTATCTTCGCTTAACGGTCCAATGCGCTTGGCCAGCGCGCCCAGACTCCGAACCAGTCGGCCGCGTATTTGCAGTTCTTCGTCACCGGGCATGGTCACGACCTCGTAGGGCTGACACTCTATATTCAGCCGCTACTTCCCGGGAGAACTCTTGCTGGCAGCCGAGGGACTGCTGCTCGAGCCGGATGGGCTATTTGAGGCCGAACTTACGGGATAAGTCTGATTATACAGGTTAGCGATATCCTGAGTAATATCAGCCGCCTTCGAGACGTAATACACCACATCCTGCTGATTGCTAAGCACCAGCGCGTAATGATGCTGTTGAGCATATTGGTCAATCAGCTTGACCATCTTCTGACCGATTTTGCGGATGGCCTCCTGCGTGTCGGCCTGATAATCGTCGCGGGCGTCTTCCTGAGCTTCTTTGAAGTGCCGCTGTTTGGAATCCAACTCACGGCTTAGCTGATACTTTTCATCATCGCTGAGCATTGAACTTTGATTCTGGAGGCGGTCCTGAAGAGCGTTGATCTCTTTTTCCTGCTGCTGTAAATTCTGCTGGATCGGCGAGTATTTCTTCTGAAGGTCAGCCAGGGCTTTCTTCCCTTCCTCCGTCAAGCCAATCGCCTGCTGAATGTTAATGACCGCAATCTTCTGGGGGACGTCATCCGCGCTTTGCGACTGCGCTGGAAGCAACCCCGGCAGCGAGAAGACGGCCGCCAGTATCATCCATTTTGTGATGGTAGCTCTCATGCAAACTCCTTGGGCGTTCTCTAAACGCAAAATCATACCATTTTTCGATGCAGCCGCGCATCGTCAAAACGTGCGGCTCACCGTAAAACCCACCAAACCCTTAGGTTCCGTAAAGACCTGGCGCTCGAAATAAGGTAGAACAGCATCGTAGGTGGCAACGTTCGGGAAAAGCGAGAGGGGCGGAAGGTCCTGAGGCGGAGTCACATAAGTGTGATTCAAGCGCAGCCAGTTATAGCCGTAATAAATCTCAATGGGAGCATGAACAACCGGAAGCATCATTTCCAGGGCCAATCCGGTTGAGCTGCGCGGCCTGAAATTGAGATTGGAGATGGGCTGCAAGTGATCTTTGGGGACCTGGAAGAAAGGAAATTCCTGCGTCAAGCTCGCAAGAGCGTTTGGCTGCAATTTGAGCTGCGAAGGACGCAGGATAAAAGCGTCCCCGACGTCAATGAAATACGCCAGCGTGACGGGGCCTGCGATCGGAAACCGATATTCGAAATTCGCAAGAGCTTCCGTATCGCCTCCGGGCACTTCAATTGTATTATAGGGAAAATTTGTGAAGGAGCCGCACGTGCCCACCTCTCGCTGACCGTTGGGTCCGGTGGCCCAGATGGGATTGCCATTCACATCACGGTTGCAAATCTGCCCCACGGTGGGAAAGAAAATCACCGGGCTGATGCTGTAAATATTAAATCCGCGGACGTCATATTCGCCGCCCATATAAAATCGCGCGAAGGGCGGCGGCACCTTCCCGCCATAACCGGAAATCGTGGAGAACAGAAAGTGGAAGGCCAGCGTGTTGCGGCCATGATTGATCGGATGATAGTACTTCATCTCCAGCGAGGGCGTGATGGAATTGACGTTGCCACCGAGGAAGCTGCCGGAAAAACCCAAAGAAGCCGAGATGTACTTGCCGTGGTGGGGAGTGATCGGGTTATCGACCGTATCGTAGAGATACGTCGGCATGAGGGTGCTCTGCGTGATCCCTCGCAACTGATTGGGGCCGGCGAACTGGCCGTAAGCCAGAGCCTCAAATAAGCTCTGCGACGCTGAGCTGAAAGTCTCGATGCTGCTCACTTGATATTCATAGGTCAGACCCAGGCGGGCAAAAGACCGGCGCAGAGGGTAATTGGCAAAGACAGTGAATCCCTTGGAATTCTGTTGGAAGTTCTGGAAGTAGGTCTGCCCGAGGAGCGTATTGTGCAGATTCTTGAGGTTCACGCCGAACAGCGCGCCATACTGCTGAAGCTCATCAAAATGATAATTGTTGAGGAAGACGGTGAAGCCCGCCGTAATCGGTTTATTAAAGACATAGGGCTCCGTAAAGCCCAGCGTGGCGTTCGTGACAAAAGTCCCCACCTGGCCGCCGATGCTGAGCGTATCGCCCAGGCCCAGGAAATTCTGGGTGGCGTAATTCGCTCCCACGAAATTTCCCATGATGCCGCTGATGCCGCCCGAAAAGCCGATTGAGTTCCTGCCCTTTTCCTTCAGTTTTACGTCGAGGTCCACCGTGTGGTTCTGATTGTTCTGCACCACGTTCACGCCCTGGTAGCCCGTAGGGCTGGGGTTGTCCGGGTTGGCCTGCTTGATCGGGTCGAAATAGCCTAGCTGGTTAATGCGATAAATGCTCAAATCCCATAAGGCGGTGTTAAAAACGCTGCCTTCGTCCAATAGCAACTGCCTGCGAATCACCTTGTCTCGCGTCTTGGTATTGCCGCTGAAATTGATTCGATGGACAAAATATTGGTGTTCTTCATCAAAATCCAGCGCCAGATTGATGATCTTTTTCTTGCGATCAGGCTCAATATCCGGGTTGGCGGTGAAATTGATGTACCCAAACTGGCCATAGAGCTTGGTGTAATTTTTCAGGGCATCCCGCACCTTGGTCAGATTAAACACGTCGCCGGTTTGCATTCCGAGGACCCGCTTTAAGGGCTCTTCCTTGAAGAGATGGTTGCCGCGAATCACGAATCTGCCCAAGCGATACTGGTCGCCTTCTTCAATAGGAATGGTGATGTCCACCCGCTTCCCCCGCCCGCGGCCCAGAAAAATGAAAGGCAGCGGGCGGTGAGTGTTAACCGTCCTGGTGGTAGGCTCCTGGGGCAAGGCGAAAAAGTATCCATGCGCCTGGTAGAGTTCTCGGATCTTTTCAAGATCGGCATCCACCTTATCCTTGTTGTAAGTGCGGTGGAAAATCCAGAACCAGGGTGGAAGACCAATCGGCTTGGAGTACTTCATCGCCTGGATAAGCCGCGAGTTGGAAAACACCGTGTTTCCTTTAAACCGGATTTTCCCCACCTTCACTTTTGGTCCTTCCACCACCACGAACGTCAAGGCGACAGAATCGGGCGGGATATCCCTCGTGCGCGCCCGCACCGTTGCAAACTGGCGGCCATTTTCGGAGAGCATCTCTTCCAGAATCACTTCCGCGCGCTTGATCACCACGGGGTCGTATTGCGACATGATCGAAAGCCCTACATGCTCCTGCCGGAAGCGATCCATAACGTCTGATTCGGTGACTGAACTCAATCCCTTGTAATCAATGCTGCGAACCAGTTTCTTTTCTCGAACATAAAATGTGATGATTTTTCCCCCATCCGGCGCATCGGAAGCCACAACCCGGATATCATCAAAGTATCCCGTATTCCAGAGGGCCATAAAATCGCGCTCAATCGCATTCACATTGTAAACGTCTCCACGGTGGCTGAAAATGCGAGCCATCAAAGTGGACTGAGGGATGCGACGATTGCCCCGGAAAGTGATGTCATCAATCAGCACTTGTTTCTTCTGAGGCTTCTGAGCCTGGGGAGCTTGTTTGGACTTGGGAGCGCTTGGGGCCATACCAGGCGCTTGTAGCTGAATCTGTCCTGGCGGCGCGGTTTGCTGATGTTCGGGTTTTTTTGCTCCCTGGCCCTGCGAAGGGACGGACTCTACCGGCGGATTTTGAAGCTGGATTTTGCCATTTGAAGGCGGCTGGGCGGGCGGGGTTTTCTTGGAATTCTGTTCCTGCTGAGAGGGCGCCGAGGGAGGAGTTGCCGGAGCTTGCTGCGCGAGGATACCCCGCGCCGAACTGAGACACAAGCCCCAAGACACAAGAATCAAGACCACCCCGCCAAGGCGCTTTCGGAGTGGAGCCATTGGAATTGAAAAACGCAGTGCTTCCCCTTTATCCCGCATCGGAATTCAAAAATACAACGGGACTAATTGGAGTTCATCGAATTGCAAACTCCCTATCTTATAAAAATCTCGCCTTCTTTGGGAATATTCTGATGGTGATCAGTCGCTGCAGGTTGTCTTGAGGCCGGGAAAAACCACGAGAGAGCCTGTTCGGGTAAAACCGATTGCTGCGCCACAGGCAAGAACCTATGAACTACTGCGCTGCGCTAATGCGATAACGGCGTCGCCGTAACGAGACTATCGTTCACCGGACGGTAGTAAAGTCCCTCATTGCCGACCGTCACTTCTAAAACAGCAGGGGCTTGAATTTCACCTTGAATCAAAGCCTCAGATAGAGGATCTTCAAGATGCCTTTGCAAGGCGCGGCGCAATGGCCTGGCTCCGTAAGAGCGATCGGTGCACGTCTGTTCCAGGATCCAACGCGCGGCCTCCGGAGTAAGGCTTACCGAGATATTCTTCTGGGCCAGGTTTATATTAATGTTCGCAACCAGCAGGTCAATAATCCGCAGCAAATCCTCATCGGTGAGCGCGTTAAAGATGATGATTTCATCAAGCCGGTTCAGGAACTCGGGATTAAAAAGGCGCTTCACCTCGCTCATCACCATGTTTTCGATCTTCTTGTCCGTCAACCCTTCGTTGGCCGACTGGAAACCCAGGTGGCTCCGCTTTTCCAGGTATCTTGCCCCGATATTGGAAGTCATCACGATGATGGTGTTTTTGAAATCGACCGTATTGCCAAGGCCATCCGTCAATTGACCATCTTCAAAGACCTGAAGAAGGATATTAAAGACATCCGGATGAGCTTTTTCGATTTCGTCCAGAAGAATCACGGAGTAAGGTGCACGTCGCACGCGCTCTGTCAACTGACCGCCCTCCTCGTATCCAACGTATCCGGGAGGCGAACCGATCAGCTTGGAGACCGAGTGCTTCTCCATGAACTCCGACATGTCAAAGCGAATCAGCGAGCGCTCGCTGCCAAAGAGGAATGCCGCCAGCGACCGCGCCACTTCTGTCTTGCCAACGCCTGTCGGTCCGAGAAAGAGGAATGAGCCCACGGGCCGCCCCGGAGCCTTCAACCCGGCGCGCGAGCGGCGGATGGCGCGAGCCAGCGCGGAAATGGCCCGATCCTGGCTGATCACCCGCTTGTGAAGCTCCTCCTCGATCCGGAGCAGTTTTGACATTTCCTCCTCTTTAATCGCGGTGATGGGTACGCCCGTCCAGCGGGAAACAACCTCCTCAACATCTTCCTCGGTCACTTCGCCGGTCGCCGTCTCATCAATGTTGTATTTTTCGCGCAGCAGGCGCAAATTCTCGCGCTCTTTCCGTTCCTCATCGGAATAAAAGCGCGCCTTCTCGAACTCGTGATTGGCAATGGCGGCTTCCATCCGGTGAACCACAAACTTGATCCGCTTCTGCGCATCCACCATCTCTTCGGGCAGCGTGCTCTGCTGCAACTTCACCCGCGCTCCGGCTTCATCGATCAGGTCCACAGCCTTATCGGGAAGAAAACGATCAGGGATGTAACGGCTGGAATGGTAGACGGAAGATCGAATGGCGGCGTCGGTGTAGGTTACGGCGTGGAACTTTTCATAACGTTCTTTGATCCCGAAAAGAACTTTAATGGCGTCCGGTTCTGAAGGAGGAGGCACCTTGACCGCCTGGAATCGCCGCTCAAGAGAGCGGTCGCGCTCAATCGACTTGCGGTATTCCGCCGGGGTGGTGGCGCCAATGCACTGAATCTCGCCCCGCGAGAGAGCGGGCTTCAGGATATTTGCAGCGTCCAGAGAGCCTTCCGCTGATCCCGCCCCCACCAGGGTATGCAATTCATCAATGAAGATGATGGCGTTCTGCGCCTCCATCAACTCCTTCATGATGGTCTTCAGGCGCTCTTCAAACTGTCCGCGATATTTGGTGCCCGCCACAATCAGAGACAGATCGAGCGCCAGAATGCGCTTGTCGGCCAGAAAGGACGGCACGTTGCCATCCGCGATGCGCTGGGCGAGACCCTCCACAATGGCCGTCTTCCCTACTCCAGGTTCTCCGATGAGCACCGGATTATTCTTGGTTCGGCGGCAGAGAATCTCCACCACGCGCTCCAGCTCATTTTCCCGCCCGACCAGCGGATCCAATTGGCCTTCCAGCGCCGCCTGAGTGAGATCTCGGCTGAATTCCGAGAGCAAGGATGTTTCCTTGGGACGATTGGAGGACATTTTTTCGCTCTGGGCCCTGTTCAGTTCTTCGCGCAGGGCGGAAAGCCGCAACCCGCGCTCGTGGAGAATTTCGGCTGCGAAGGATTTTTCCTCGCGCAGAAGACCCATCAGGAGATGCTCGGTGCCGATGTGCTTGTGCGAAAGCCGCTCAGCCTCCTCCGCGGCGTAGGCCAGCACCCTTTTGCATTCCTGGCTGAGAGGTAGGTCCACCGAGGTCGAGACTTTCTCCCGGATCGTGGTCCTGCCTTCAATTTGTTTACGGATTGACTCGATCGAGGTGTGAGAACGAAGGAACCGGTTGGTGAGAGCCTTGTCTTCCCGTAAAAGGCCTAACAGCAAATGTTCGGTCTCAATGTAGCTGCTTCCGAACTGGCTTGCCTCATAGCGCGCAAAGAAGATGACTCGGCGGGCCTTTTCGGTATATTTCTCGAACATGGACCCTCACCTCTCCGAAGCCTACGCAAATTCTCGAGGGCTGGCGCTCCCTCTTCCCAAAGATTCAACTGACTTCAGGAATGACTGCCTCCGTTAATTTGCCTTTTGCCAGACGCAAGGCGCGATCCGCATGCTGCGCCAGTTCCATATTATGCGTAGCCAGCACCGAAGTCAGCCCATGATCCCGGTGCAGCTTTTCGAGCAAGGTGGATACACGCTCGGCCGATCGGGCATCGAGATTTCCCGTCGGTTCATCGGCCAGCAGAAGCTGAGGTCGGTTAATTAAAGCTCGCGCCAATGCGACGCGCTGCCGCTCGCCGCCGGAAAGCTCCCCAACCTGGCGCTCCGCCGCCTGGGCCAACCCCACCTCCGCCAGCAGTTCAGCGCCCCGCAAGCGAGCCGTTTCAAAGTCTTCGCCTCTGATCAGACTGGGCATGATGACGTTCTCAATCGCGCTGAATTCCGGCAGCAAATAATGCATTTGCCACACGAAACCGATTTTCTCGTTGCGATAAGCTGCGCGCTGGCGTACCGTGTAATCCCCGATCCTTTCCCGTAAAAAGTATACCTCACCGCGTGTTGGAGTGTCCAGCGCTGCCAGCAGGTGCAGCAACGTGGTTTTGCCTGCTCCGGACTCACCCACCACCGCAACAAACTCTCCGGCATGAATCTCGAAATTCAGGTTCTCAAAGACCATCACCTCGTCCTCACCGGATCGATAAATCTTGGTCAGGTTCTCAGCGCGAAGCATTAGAAAGAATTGATTCATTAGTTCATTGAATCAATGACCCAATCGCTCAATGGGTTCACTCGTAACGCAGAATCTCGGTCGGCTGCAACTTCGCTGCCGAAAGCGAGGGATAAAGCGTTGCCAGAAAGCTTACTCCCAAAGCCATGCCTGCGATCCAGAAGCCATCCCACGGCCGCGAGTGAAATGGCACGTAGGAAAGGGCATAGACGTCCGCCGGAATATGAATCAACTGGTAATGATTGGCCATCCAGGAGCCCGCATAACCCAACACCAGCCCCAAAATGGTGCCAATCACGCCAATCATCAGGCCGTGCATGGTAAAGACGCTCCAGACCTGGCTTGGCCTTGCGCCCATCGACATCATCACCGCGATCTCCCGGTTCTTCTCCATCACCATCATGGCCAGGGTAATAAAAATATTCAGCGCTGCCACCAGCACAATCAGGCCAATGGTCAGAATCGTCACCAGCCGCTCTAAATGCAAGGCATTAAAGAGCGAATGGTTCTGTTCGATCCAGGTGGTGGTGTCAAAGCCCGCACCCGCTGCCTTGCGGATGGTTTCAGCCACCTGCGGCGCAAGATCGACATTGTCTATCCTGAACTCGATCACGGAGACCACGTTCCGCAGATCAAACAGCCTCTGGGCCGTGTCCAGATTCGTAAAGGCCCAGCCGGAGTCAAAATCGTAAAAGCCGGAATCGAAAATTCCCACCACGCGAAAGCGGCGATATTTCGGTACGATACCGAACGGCGTCAAAGTGCCTTGCGGGCTGGTCACAAGGACTGTATCGCCGACAAAGGCCCCAAGCTGATTCGCCAATTGGCTGCCGATGATGATCGGGTCTTCGCCGGGGAAGGTTTCGTTGAGGCTCTCGAGCGTTCCCTTTTTAAGGTGTCGGAGCAGATCGCCCACGCGCACTTCTTTCCGGGCGTCAACCCCCTTCAGAATAATTCCTGCCGATCGGGATTGGTGGGAGATGAGCACCTCTTCGTAAAGGGCCGGCGCCGCTGCTACGACATGAGGCAAGCGAGACAAGCGGTCCGTCAGTTGATCGTAATTCTGAATGCCATCGTTTTCTTTGCGAATCAGATTGATATTTGCCGTCGCCCCTAGCAGGCGCTGTTCCAAGTCCTGACGGAATCCGTTGTTGATGGCCAAAGCCACGATCAGGGCGCAAACGCCGGCGGCGACTCCTAAAACAGAGATCACCGTAATGATCGAAATCACCGACTGTCGCCGCTTGGCCCTCAAATATCGCAACGCCACGAAAAGCGCGAATCGCATAGTCCCTTTTCATTATCAATGACGGAAGGCTCGCTTCCAAGCACAAATCACCGCGCCTGTAGCGGCGCTCTCCCCCGCGCCGAAAAACGCCAGTGGGAGCCTGCCCTGAGCGAAGCGAAGGGACGCCGGCGCTACAGCAAATGCCGCCACGATAAGGAATAATCGGCAGTTAACGGCTGGGTACTTTGGGAAACTTGCGTGGAATGATTCCTTCGCCTTCCTTGACCGTAATGATCTGATTGAGGGGAACTTTCGCGTATTTTTCAACCGCGCCGCTTGGCCAGGTGATTTCAAGAGAATCAATCGACTTGCGCTGGCCCAGCCCAAAGTGGATTCTTGTATCGCTCGCCCCCATATAACTGGCGCCGCCTACGGCTTGCCGCACCTGAACGAAATCTTCCGAAACCAGTTTCAGCCTGGCGCCGATGCCGTCTCGATTCGACTTCGTTCCGATCAGGAAAACCTTCAGCCAGTTATTGGCATTGCCGCCGTCATTGCGCAAAAGCTGAGGATAATCGCCGCGATTGTTGACGGCAAAATCCAGATCGCCGTCGTTGTCGAAATCGGCTACCGCCAGGCCGCGTCCAGCGGTGTCGCGCATGAAATCAGGTCCTAACAGGTTGGAAACTTTGTCGAATTTGCCATGACCCAGATTGCGGAACATCAGCTTGGGTTCCTTATAAGTGACTTCGGTGTGATAAAGCTGAATGTTATCCAGCATGGCGCTATTCACCTGGCAGATGTCGATCCAGCCGTCGTTGTCGTAATCCATGAACTTTGCAGCGACGCCGCTCAGGAAAATCGCCTTGTTCCCGATGCCGGAGGAATAGGTATCGTCGTCAAATGTTCCGTCATGATTGTTGTGATAAAGGCGGTTGAGCTCGAAATCGAGATGAGTAATGTAAACATCAGCCCAGCCGTCGCCATCCACATCCTCCGCGTCAATGCCCATTCCCGCTTCATATTTTCCATCGGCGCTGGCGGCGATCCCGGAGATGAACGAGTTATCCTCGAAAGTGCCGTTCTTCTTGTTGATGAAAAGAAAGTTCGGCCAGGTGTCGTTGGCGATGGCGATATCTGTCCATCCATCATCATTGAAATCCGCGCACACCACGCCCATGCCTTTGGCCTCAGGGACTCCGACGCCTGACTTCACGGAAACATCTGTAAAAGTCCCGTCGTGGTTGTTGTGGTAAAGTTTAATTCGCTGGCCGCGGTAGTTATCCGGATGGCAATAGGCGCGGTAGCCCGGCCGATGCTCGCCGCAATAGAGATTATTCTGCGGCGACCATTCAATGTAGTTGCACACCACCAAGTCAAGGTAGCCGTCCTTGTCATAATCAAACCATGCCGCGCTGGTGGACCATCCCCCTTCATCGGCTACGCCGGCCTTGGCGGTGACATCGGTAAACGTGCCGTTGCCATTGTTATGGTAAAGGATGGCGCGGCTATAGCCGGTGACGTAAAGATCAGGATAGCCATCGTTATCGTAATCGCCGACGGCGCAACCTTGCCCGTAGAGGCCCTCACTGCCCACGCCCGCTTTTTCAGTGACATCGATAAACGTGCCGTCCCCATTATTGCGGTAGAGCGCGCAGCGCAGAGGCTGAGGCGGAGTGTAGGCGGGCGTCTTCGAGGATTGGACTAAAAAAAGATCATAAAGCCCGTCCTGATCGTAGTCGATCCAACCGAGACCCGTTCCCATGGTCTCGAGATAGTATTTCTGAACGGACGTGGTTGAATCCTGCTTGAAATTAATGCCGCTCGCGCGAGCGACATCGGTGAATTTTACGGGAACTGAGATGGGCGGCGCTGCCCAGGATTTCTTTGAGGCAAGGATATAAAGACCTGCGCCGCCCGCCATACGGGAGAAAAAAGCCCTGCGGGAGAACTTCGGGGAGCCTTGAAACCAATCCTCCTTCAAGCAGACCCTCACAATCCATCAAGTGGAAACCATTCAGTATAAATCGTTACGCATGACGAAACGAGAGTTTTGTTCTCGTTCTGGCGCGGCTACCGTTCCCCGCTTTTATAGCAGCCGAGCACGCGCAGGAAATCCGTCACTTCGGCAAGATGATCCAAAGCCTTCTGGCACTTCTTTTCTTTGATGTTTCCAACAAAATCCAGATAGAAGAGATACTCCCACGGATGGCCGCGCGAAGGGCGGGACTCCATCTTGGTCAAATCAATATCGCGCAGCGCAAAAACGCTGAGGCACTTAAAGAGCGCTCCGGGAACGTTCCGAGTTGAAAAAGCGATGGACACCTTGTTGCTTCCAGGGGCTACAGTGGCTTGCCGGGAGAGCAGGAGAAAACGCGTGTAGTTTTCCTGATGATCCTCCAAATGCTTTTGCAGAATCCGGCCGCCGTAAACCGATGCCGCAATGTGGCTTGCAATCGCCGCCGCGCCGCGGATTTTGCGTTCGGCAAGCATCTTGACGCTGCCCGCAGTATCATAAAAGGGAATTTTCTCCACCTTGGGATGACGCTTGAAAAACTTGCCGCATTGCGCCAAGGCCACCGGATGAGAATAAACCTGGCGCAGATTTTCCATCGTCGTGCCCGGAAACGCGATCAGATGATGCACAATGCGCAGGTTCACTTCGGCCACGATATGTAAATCGTGTTCGAGCAGCAGATCGTAATTTTCATAGACAGAACCCGCCAGCGTATTTTCAATGGGAGCCAGGCAATAGCGAGCTTCACCGTCCGTGACGCTGCGAAAAATGGCCGCAAAGGTCTCCTGAGGCAGCACCTGGACGTTTCGTCCAAGCAGCGCCCGGGCGGCCTCCTCGCTGAAAGAACCTCGCTCACCTTGAATGGCAACGGCGGTTTGTGGCATGGCTCGTTCGTCTCCCTTTCAATTCACGTCGCAGTAATGGGCTTTTAATCCCGCGGCCCGCCAGACTATACTCCCAGCAGTCCTCGAAAAAAGAAGTCTGAATAAACCTGCGCAAGCTGGTTTTCGGGAATCGGCCCTTCGCTCCGATACCATTGATAAAGCCAATTAATCATCCCCAGGAGAGCAAAAGCCGCCAGCTTGGGCGAAATCAATGGCTCGCGGCCTGAAAGCTGCTGCACTTCAGAAATCAGGTTTTCGAGAAAGTGAATATACTCCCTCTTCCGCGCATCGATCCGCTCGCGGAGCGACCCGCGCAATGAGCGATTTTCATGCAGGATCACCGTGATTTCAAGATCGCGCGCGCGCACAATCAGGTGAATGTGCCCGGCAATGGTCTGGCGGAGTTTTTCACGCGGGTCGCGGATGGAAGCCACCTGCTCGAGCACGGTCTCCTTCAGGATATCCATGCCGTAGTTCATGATCTCAAACAGCAGGCGATCCTTGCTGCCCACGTGATGATAAAGGCCGGCTTTGGTCAGCCCCACCGCTTCGGCAATATCCTGCATCGAGGCGCCGGTGTAACCTTTTTCATAAAACACGCGCGCAGCCGTGCGGCAAATCTCTCGCAGCCGGTGCTGAGTATCAGCGCTTGAAGGCACGAAAGAAATGTATCACAAAGGGAAGAAGAAATGGCAGGCAGCCTCCTCCCAAATCCCCGCGCAGAGCCTTTCCGCTTGAAGGTCTTTTGAGCGCCGTGCTACAACAAGCCTTTCCAAATTCAATAACCCATGGAGGCGCTTGTGCCAATCAAGAAAATGATGGTTGCCATAGCTCTCGTGTTTTCGACGGCTTGGTTCATTTCAGCAAATATTCTGGTCGCCCAATCTCCAATGCCTCAACTCGCGCATACCGGCTCGAAATACCAACTGCAAGTGGATGGGCGTCCTTTTATCATCCTCGGCGGGCAGGCGCACAATTCCAGCGCGTCGAATCCGGAAGATTTGACCCCCGTATGGAACTCTCTCGTCGCCATGCACGCCAATACGGCGGAGGTTCCGATTTATTGGGAGCTTATCGAGCCTCAGCCCGGTCAGTTCGATTTTCACCTAATCGACGACATTATCCAGGGCGCCCGCAGCCACGGATTGCGGCTGGTCTTGCTCTGGTTTGGCACCTGGAAGAATGGCGCCATGACTTATACTCCGGCCTGGATCAAGGAAAATCAGACCCAATACATCCGCGTGCGGAACGCCTGGGGAGAGCCCATGGAGATTATCTCGCCTTTTTGCGCCGCCGCGCGGGAAGCGGATGAAAAGGCGTTTGCCGCTGTCATGAAACATATTAAATCTGTCGATGAGGCTCAGCGGACGGTGATCATGATGCAGGTGGAAAACGAAACCGGATTGCTGGGAACGGATCGCGATTATTCACCCCAAGCCACGCGCATGTACCAGTCCACCGTGCCATCCGAGTTGATGGGCTATCTTGAGGCGCATCGTGACGGTCTGATGCCTGCCCTCAAGGCTGCGTGGGCGGCCAGCCACTTCCGGCGGTCAGGAACCTGGGCTGAAGTCTTCGGAGACCTCGCGCCTGAGGCGTTCAGCGCCTGGTATGTGGCCCGCTATGTGGATGCCGTCGCAGCGGCAGGAAAACAGGCGTATCCCCTGCCCATGTACTGCAACAACTGGCTTGTAGGACCGGGAGCCGCTCGCGCGGGCGATTGGCCAAGCGGCGGGCCCACCATCCACGCACTGGATATCTGGAAGGCTGCGGCGCCTCACATTGATCTGCTCGCGCCCGATATCTACCTGCCGGAATTTCTGGAAACCGCCGCAGCATTCCACCGTCCGGACAACCCTCTTTACGTTCCAGAGACCGGGTTCCTTCCCTTCTTTGCTCCGTACGCCTTTGCCACTCTGGCCGAATTTAATGGCATCGGCTTTTGCCCGTTTGGCATTGATCACGGCGTTGAAAACGGAAAGTTGACGCCGCAGGGCGAGGCTCTTGAGAAAAATTACCGTGTGCTTGAGCCGCTTCTGCCGCTGATTGAAAAGTACCAATACACGGGCCGGCTCTTTTCGATTGTCCAGGACCTGGACCGGGCCAAGACCGTTCCGCTCGGCCACGAGCTTGCCGCAGTCGTGCATTTCACCGAACCTTTCCGGCCTGATTTTCATACCGCCCGCGCTGGCGGAATAATCATTGAACTCTCCCCGGACGATTATGTCGTGGCAGGATCGGGTTTCCGAGTGGATTTTCGTTATTTACAGGGGCCTGAACGCAGCCCGGAATTACTTTCCCTGGAAGAGGGAACTTTTGAAGGCGAAACCTGGAAACCCACTCGGCGCTTGAACGGCGATGAGTTCCACGTGACCCTGCCAGAACAGCCGCGAATCCTTAGAGTGCGGTTGCTGCGCCGCGATGAGAATGCGCTGCATTAACGGCTTGATGGGGAAGTTCCGATGGAAGATTAAACGAAGGGTTGAGGGAAGACTGATGAGTGAATCAGTTCGGGAGGGAAGCTCAGAAGCTTGATTTCATAACTGATGAGCGAGGTCATCGCACGGCCCTGACTAGGCTCTACCTCCAGTAAAGTGTTAGAAAGGGTGCTCGGCTCTCCCACTCATGAGTTTAAATATTGCGCTCCAGGCGCCTCCCATCCCGAACGATTTGCAGTGAGGTCATCGCACGGCCCTGACTAGGCTCTACCTCCAGTAAAGTGTTAGAAAGGGTGCTCGGCTCTCCCACCGCAAACTTATGATGACGATATGTATATTACCTTATATTTACTACATATATACTACTTTATTTTTGCATATAGCGAAATACTGACGACGTCTCATACCGATTACCAAATATGCTCGTTCGGGTTAAGATTTCGATTCAAAGCGAGAACATCGTTGCGCCGTTCCACATGCTGCCGAGGGATGGCAGCGGCACGGCCCCTCATACCCCGTGGTAGAATACATCCCCTGAGGTCACATAGATCATTCGAATTGAACGTCTGCCCGAAAACACGGCACTTTGCGATCGAAACTACTGTGATGGCAATTTGCATTCCAAAGCTCAATTTATTGACAGTCGGCAACTTGCGTTCAACTGTGCCCGCTGCCGCCGGACAAACAAGTAGACAAAATCGGAAAATTGCTGCCCATAAAAGGCAACAAGTAGTCCTTTACTTACAGTGTATTATCTCGAATGAGAAAAGTATAAAACTCAGTCCTTCTCGAACGAAGTTTGTGGTCGCGGGTGTGACTTCAAATGTATAGACTTGATATCTTAAAGCGCCGAGTTGCTTCACGATATTTTCAGTCACAGATAAAGCATTCAGTTCTGCAGGTTTTCAGGCTTCTTGCGCTTGACTTCGGATCGCGCTCGGAACGTTTGAGGATTTGAGATCAGGTGGTATGGCGACCCTTAATGTCCATCCAATACAATATGACATTAATTCAGAAGGTTAATCATGACGGCGTAATGTGGCCCCACGATATCACGCCGGGATTGCGTTCGGAAATTTGATCGCAGCAAGAGCCATAGTCCTACACTTCACGCTCGATAGGTCATCCTGGATAAAAGCTCGTGCCAGCATACATAATCTCCGGACCCAACACTAGAGAACTACCTTTAGTGTAACATAAGGGAGAATAAGTCAAGCTTTATTTTTAGCCGATTCAGCTTATTTCTGGGAACGGCTGCCGGGCTTTACCGCAGGGATTCCCGACTTACAAAGCGGGCATTCTGCAGGGTTATAGTTATGAACAGAGAGCGTGGCAAGGGCAGCCTTTGGTAATCCCAGGCTTACCGCGCCGCCGCTGCGATCGATGAGCGCTCCGACCCCGACGACTCGCCCTCCGGCTTCTTCGACGCACTGCATGGTCTCGCGGGTCGATCCGCCTGTCGTGATCACATCCTCAACAACGAGGGCAGGCTCGCCCTCCTTCAATTGGAAACCCCGGCGCAGCTTCATCACGCCATCCTGTCGTTCAGTGAAAAGAGCCCGCACGCCCAAGGCCCTTGCCACCTCGTGCGCCACCAGCACTCCTCCCAAAGCGGGGGCCACAACCACAGCGGCATCGAGATGTCCAAGCTTGCTTGCAAGCGCTGCGCCCAATTGCTCCGCCACCTTTGGGAATTGCAGAACCAGCGCGCACTGAATATAGCGGTCGCTGTGGAGGCCGGAAGAGAGGATGAAATGCCCCTCCAGAAGGGCGCTGTGTTTGCGAAAAATTTCCAGTACTTCCTGGTCACTCATAATTCGCCATTTGAATCGGGGTTTGATGAAAGGTACGCTCGATTTCCGCCACAATGATATCGGCAGCCGCCGCCGGATCGTGAGCGCCAGTTATGGGACGGCCCACGACCAGATAATCCGCTCCGGCTCCAATTGCATCGGCGGGAGTGGAAACGCGAGCCTGGTCCTGCGCCTGGGAAGAGGCAGGGCGAATGCCCGGCGTCACAATCACAAAATCAGGCCCGCACGCCCGTCGGATGGCCCGCGCTTCGCGCGCTGAAGCCACAACACCGTCCAGGCCAGCCGTCTGCGCGAGTTTTGCCAGCCTGACTACAGCCTCTTCCGGACTTCCGTCAAGGCCAATCAGTCGAAGGTCATCGCTGGTGAGGCTGGTGAGCACTGTGACCGCCAGAACCAGGGGGCGCTTGCCGTCGGATGAAGCCTCCATCGCGCCATCCCGCGCGGCCTCCATCATCTTGAGCCCGCCTGAGGCGTGAACGTTAAACATGCGCGCGCCAAGATGCGCCGCCTCGCGCGCCGCGGCGCGCACCGTATTGGGGATATCGTGAAATTTCAAGTCCAGAAAGACGCCTTCTCCGCGCGCCGCAAGATACCGGGGCAGCGCCGGACCTTCCGCGCTGAACAATTCAAAGCCCACCTTGAACATGCCCGCGTGACCGTGGAGCTTCTCGGCCATGCGCGCGGCTGCATCCGCGCTGGGTAAATCCAGGGCTACAATGAGCCGCGACCTCGCTGTCTGTTCAGAGATAGGACCTCTGGCGAAGTTCATCCGTGCCATTGTAGGGGAAACGGCGGCGAAGATAAATGGGAATTTGCTGCTTTCGCGGGGCTGGCTCATGGATTTGCCTTTGAGGGAGTGACCGGCGGGGAGGGCTTGCGAGAGGGCCGCAGGCAGTACTGGGTGAAACGAGGGAAGAATAACAAAAGCGAGGTCCTGTCGCCCTGGGCGGAGCGCAGGGGCTCTGCATTTTGTTTTTATCAACTGCTTCGCGGAGTTTATCCTGGGCGGCAATGCCGGGATTCTTCGCTTCGCTGCGCTCCGCTCAGAACGACGGCCGGTGAGGCGAGCATCAACGAGCTCTTGTAGCGGCGGTGTCCGCACCGCCGGTCTTTTTTTCAATTGCTCAGACGCGCCGGGACATCGCCGCTGCCGTGCGTCTTTCAGTCTTTCCACACAGATTCTACCCGCTAGGTGACTTGTGAATTCGGACTCCTATCGAGAGCCCGCATTTCTTCAAGCAGCTTGTCCATCTGCTCGAGTTGCTTTTTCATATTCTCAATTTGTGGACTCGACTTTTTCTCCAGAGCTTGCATTTCTTCAGACAGCTTTCCCATCTCGTCAAATGAAGGAAGCTGACTTTGCAAGGCTTCAACTTCTCTGGCCAAAGCCAGCGCGCGAATCTGCCGCCGCATCCTGCGTTCGAGTCCCCGCACCTGTTGTTCCTGCAAAGGTTGCGGCGGATGCTCCAATTCCACTTTGAATGACTCTTCCTGCCCTCGGCGGATAATCGTTAAGGTGACAGGCTGATTCGCAGCGCCAGCCGAATCTAGAGCTTCTGTCAGATCCATAATGGACCCGACATCCTTCGTGCCGGCTTTCACGATGCAGTCGCCGGCTTTCAGCCCCGCTTTTGCCGCAGGGGTTCCAGCCTCAACTTCCGTAATCAGAACTCCCTTTCCTTGCTTCACTCCAAAATAGTCCGCAAGCTGCGGCGTCAGATTTTCCACCTGCACACCCAGCCGGCCTCGGGCAGGGCCGAAGTGGAAATTGAACGATCTTGGGAAATTAATCGGAGGCATCTTGAAGCGGGGAATAACCAGGCTCTCTTCCCTCCGCGCAAGCGTCACTTTGAGGTCCATTTTATGTCCGGCGCGGCTGATGTGGAGGTTCACGCTTCGTCCCGGCGGCGTCTCTCCCACCAACTGGCTCAGCTGAGCGACGCTCCACACGCGCATTCCCGCAAAGTCGAGGATAACGTCATTCACCTGAATCCCGGCTTTGGCGGCAGGGCTGTTTTCCATCACCCGGGTGACAATGGCGCCATATTCGCCGGGCAGTTTCAGTTCGCTTACCTTGGCGGCGGTGACATCTTCGAGTTCCACCCCCAGCCACGCCCGATGCGCGTCGCCCAGGAGGATTCGCATCGTCTCGCCGCCTTCCGGCGGCTCAGGGTGTTGAGCCGGAAGCGCCCACAAGGCGCTCGAAATTGCCCCGAAAAGAATGATGAAGCAAATTGTGCCGATGCGTTTCATAATGCCCCCATAAAACATAATCTGTCATTCTGACGCCGAAGTTGCGAAGAAATCTCGCTGTAGCGGCGATCTGTGATCGCCGGGTTTTTGTTTTCAAAAATTTCGGCGATCACAGATCGCCGCTACAACTGCGCGGATTAATTTTTTCCACAACTTCTTGCTCAGCGCTGATCACGGGTTTTCTCAGCAGTCTGCCAAAGACCCTATTCGTTCTCATCGTCCACATTCTGAACCTGCTGTTGAATCTGCTTCTGCAACTGCCGGTTCATCTCCCGCAACTGTTTCCTCAGAATTTCCCGCTGATTTTCGAGTTGTTGCTCAAGAGCTTCAAACCGTACCTGGTAGATCTGCTGAAGCTGTCTCTGCAAAGCCGCTCGCTGACTCTCAAGCTGTCGTTCAATCTCTGCGGCGCGCTGCGCGTCGCTCTGTTGCAGTTGCTTTTCAAGGGCGGTTCTTTGCGTTTCCAGGCGGCGCTGGAGGTCTTCAAACTGACGCAGGGCCATCGCGCGCCGCCGCTCGTTCTCCCGCCATTGCTTCCAGAAGTCCTGCTGTAGGGATTTGAGTTGCGCTACGGCCGCAGGATCGAGTTTGCGGATCTGGATGTTACCCATCAGCGTGTGAATCACAAGATCGCTTCCGCCGCCATTCACAGCGCCCTCGCCGCGAACAGGGCCAATCATGAAATTGCCGCCGTCTTTCTGGATTTTTAACGGAAAGTCGGAAACGATGCGATGACCCAGCGAATGCGCAATGGAAGCGTTGATGGAAACCGGCAGAGTGGGAGGAAGAAACACATCCACGTCGCCAACTTGCGTTTCAAGGCGGGAAGGCCCGAACGTATTGCGGCTCGCGTCAATTTGCGCCAGGATGCGTCCCGCGGAGGTCTGCGCCAGGATGGAGCTCATCGCCTGGAGGAGATCGATGCTGCCTCCCGCCGTCTGGACTTTCACTCCGCCGCGAGCGCCAGCCACCTGAATGTTCCCCCCAGCTGTCTGCGCTCGAACCGTATTGCCGCATTGACCGAGATGAATCTGGCCGCCCGCCGTCTCGACCACGACGGGGCCGGAAGCAGCCTGCAGGATGACGTCGCCCCCGCCGGTTTGGGCGCGAACCAGCCCGTTAACGATCCCGGCCATGATTTGGCCGCCTCGGGTATCGAGCAGCGCGTTGCCATTCACGTTCCCCACACGGATGTTTCCGCCGGCCGTCCTGGCCTCCACATTCTGACCGATATTCCCGAGATTGATCATGCCCCCCGAAGTCGAGACGGTCACAGGCCCGCTGATATCTCCTGTATGAATGTCTCCGCCCGCCGTCTCAACCGCGAGTTGGCCATCGAGATTGGCGATATCGACGTTGCCCCCTTGAGTCTTGAGGTCCAGATTGAATTTCAGGGGCACGTGAACATCGAAATGCGCGTTGAGCCAGCCGGGGGGTCTTCCGCATGAAAACCGGCCTTCCACAGAGGCGCCGCCCGAAGCGCGCAGCGCCTTCAACTCATAACGGTCGAGACACCGTTTCGCCTGCTCGGAATCGCGGCTGTAAGCCGCCAGGCGCACCTGGCAATTCACGCCTTGTGCAGAGTCCGTCACCACATGGACGCTGCCCGGCGAAGCGCGCAACGTCAGGCGTTCCCCCGGGTTTGCGGGAATGTGGCACTGAATCTGTTCGGTCCATGCCCCTCCCTGCCTTCGAATCTCGCCGCGATGGATGGAGACGGAATCGGCGCCGCAAAAGCCCAGACTGGCCGTGAGAGTCACCGCGAGCGGCGCCAGGATGCGAAAATGATGGGTTCTTATCATGAATTTCAGGCCTCGCCAGAGGCGGCGTTCACGGCGTCTGCCGGAGTTCATGAACAGCCGCCATGGCTTTAAGGCGAATGTACATATTCGAATCGGTCTCCGCGAAATTCTGAAGAACCGGCAGCAACGACCGATCTTGTTGCGAGAGAGCGTGCTGAACCAGGGCATCGGCGGCGGCCACGCGGACGCCCGGGTTGGCGTCTCGCCGCACCGCCTCAATCAGCGCCTGCTGCAACTCGGGATTCCAATTCATCTCCCGAACGCACCGCAGCGCTTCCAGCCGCACGCCCGCATTCGGATCGCGCTGCAAAGCGTAGAGCAGAGCGTTTTGAATCATGGGATTGTCGCTTCGCTCTTTCAGCGCGTCCAGCGTATCCAGGCGGATGCCCGGGTTGTTGTAGCTCTTAACCGCGTCAACCAGGATCTGACGGATGTGCGGATCATCGAGCGAGCCTTCGAGCGTGACCCGATGCTCGGCGTTCAGGGTGATCCGCACCTTGTTCGATTCCGGGTCTGGCGACACCTGGCTGATGCTGCTGATATGCCCCAGGTCTCCGCCCAGAAACGATGCAAGCTGCGGCGTCTGGCGGGTGGCGGGAACCACCTTGCTTGCGCCCGGCCGCAGCACCCAGCCCAGGCCAAATCCAAATAAGATCAGCGTCAGCATCGCCGCCAGCCGCGAGGGGAAATTGCCCGGAGCGACTGAAAACCAGTCAGCCGCGAGACGCCGCCACCCGTGCTCCTCGCGCTCAATGGCTTCTTCCAGCCGCTGCCGGCAACGGACTAACCAATGAGGAGGAATTTCCGGAGAACGCCGCTCCCTGATCAAGGCATGCAGCCGGCGCAACTGTTTAAGCTCGGACTGGCAAGCCGCGCACTCCTTCAGGTGCGACTCCAGAGAATCGCGCTCGGAAGACGGCAATTCGCCATAGAGATAGGCGTCGAATTGTTGCTGCAAATCTTTACAAGTCATATGATTTCGCCCCCCCTGTTTTTCAGTCCCTTTCTCCCCTGGCAGGGGAGAGGGCCTCGGGTGAGGGCGTTTGAGCCCATCATCCTTCAGGGGAGAGAACCAGCCCTTACATCAAATCTCCCAGCGCCTCGCGCAATTTCTGCGTAACCCGGAAGAGGCAGTTTTTCACCGTGTCTTCCGTCGTTCCACAAACCTCGCTGATGGCGCGCAGCCTCATGCCTTCATAGTGGCGCAACTCAAAAATCATGCGTTCTCTGGGATTCAGACCGGTCAGCGCCGATCGCAACCGGCCGTCAATTTCCTTCGCTCGCAATTGGCGCTCAGGGTCAAGCGCCGGCCTTTCCTCAGCCACGGTCTGGAAGAATTCCGTTTTTTCATCTTCGCTGGCCGGGCCCTGAACTTCCATCCGCCGCTTCTGCCGCCGCAAATGATCGAGGCAAACGTTCGTCACCACGCGATAAAGCCAGGTGGAAAAAGCGGATTGGAAATGAAATCGATTGAGCGAGCGATAGACCTTTAAGAAAACCTCCTGATAAAGGTCTGCGGCCTCCTCCGGCGAGCCGACCATCCGGACAGCGAGCTTCAGTACCTCGCGGTCGTACATTCGAACCAGCGTTTCAAAAGCGACACGATCCCCCGCCTGCGCGCGCTGGATCAGAAAGACATCTTCGGCCCCAGTCGCTGACGCGTCTTGCGCGGAGTTTTTGCTGCTCAGCTCCAAACAAGCGCCATCCATGGAAATTTCTTCTCTTGCCTGTCCTCCATGTTTTAGACGCCTCTTCATAGAAAACGTAAGCCGCAATCCGGCTTAGCGCAAGATGGTGTCATTGCCCAAAGGTGGAAGTCCAAGTAAATACAGGGATTCTTCCTTCGCTTCACTCAGTACCGCCTTCGGCTCCTCAGTCTGCCATGTCGTTTTACGACACCCCGAAGAATGAAAATTACGCCGAGGCTGCATTGCGCTATCCTGCTCGAAACTGCTCAATTTGACTCAATTCCACGTCACGTAATGACGAACAATTTCCCTATTTTTAAGTTAAGTTCATTCTTTTCTGTTTATTACGAGAAACAAACAAATTAAATTAATAACCCTTTTGATTTCATTAAGATAGATTAAGTTTTGGAAATTGTTCGTCAATTGCGAAACCATCATTAAAGAGTAAAGTCCATGCTTTCAATAAGATATAATTTCCTTCGCGCTTATCAACCCTAAACATTCTTTTTTTTCCGCGTTTTCCCGATGGAATCGTGGTCGTCTGAACTCCGATCACGGCCTCCCTCATGCCTTGGGGAAAGTCGCCCTGATCGATCAGGACGCATATTGCAGTTTTGCCTTCCGTGTCCGTTTCCATTTCGGTCTCTTGCTGCTCTCTCCAAACAATCGTCGATGAGGCCCCTGGGGGAGGGGGAAGGGGGCAGAGCGCGAGGGAAGCGTCTTCATTGATTAGGCTACGATTATAGCCTAACAGAAGCCGGGTCTGACGGCAAGGGGTTGGCCGATTGCCCGATGAGGCTGGAAAAATAACAGCCTCTCGCCAAGGCGCAAGGTGGTATTCATGAACAGTTTGCTGAGGCGTCCTGGAAGCCTGTCATTCTGAGGAGCCGAAGGCGGTCCTGAGTGAAACGAAGGAAGAATCCCCGTATTTAGAAAAGTAAACAAATACGGGGATTCTTCGCTTCGCGGCGCTCCGCTCAGAATGACAGTATGGAAAGGCTCCGCACAGTATGACCCGCGCCCCAGACGAGGCCCTTTCGGGAGCCCGCTCATCCTCAGGACAGGAGTCAGAAAAGGCTCACGATCAAATTGACACGCTTTTCTGTAGCCAAGTAAGCTCAAAAAGCTTTACTCTGGAGTAAAAGCTTCAGGAGCATTCGGCTCGAAAATGACCCCCACAACTTTCTTCGCATTCCTGGGAGGCCTGTTGGTTCTAGCCTTCCTGGCGAACCGGCTTTATCGGCTCACGCGAGTTCCCGACGTGATCGTGCTGATGGCCGTGGGCCTTATTCTGGGCCCGCTCCTGGGCTGGGTCAAAGCAGGGCAGTTTGAATCCATCACGCATATCCTGGGAACCCTGGCCCTCATCCTAATTTTATTTGAGGGCGGGCTTGAACTGAACCTTCGCGACACGCTGCGGCATTTCCCGGGCGGCATTTTTCTGGCCATTCTCTGCTATTACCTGAGCATGGGGCTGGTTGCCGTCGTGGCGTGGAAGACCGGCTTTTTCCCGCTTCGCGCGGCCTGCGTGATCGGCGCCGTGCTGGGATGCATCAGCAGCACCATCGTGCTTCCAGTCCTGCAGCAGATCAGGGTAAGCCAGCCGGTGCGCCTAACACTGTTGGTTGAGGCTTCGCTGGGCGACGTGCTTGGTGTGATGACCGTCAGCATCCTGCTGGCCCTGGGGCCGAGCGGTGGTC
This sequence comes from Acidobacteriota bacterium, assembly GCA_902812415.1. GTDB lineage: Bacteria > Acidobacteriota > Terriglobia > UBA7540 > UBA7540 > RH2-MAG17b. Next base: position 6,524 of record CADDZJ010000050.1, on the reverse strand, counting down.
CTCAGGTGGCGGGCTTCGTCGCTGGCGTTCTGGTAAAGCTCCTCGCGTGCATTCTGCTTGCCGTGCTGGCCGGGATGGCGTGGTCTCGCCTGCTTCCAATGCTTTCTGAACAGCGCTTCTGGCAGGCGCTGACTTTTTCCGTGGTGCTGTTGATTTATGCCGCCGCCCAGGCCACAAGCCACGGCGGACTGATTGCCGTGCTCGCTTTCGGGATGACCCTTGCCAACGCTCGCCACGCTGATCTGCCTGTTTTTGAAACGGCCCTGGGACTTTCCTCCGCTGAACCGGAACACCACCTACAAATCCTTTCTTTCCACTCCGAGCTTGCTTTTCTCGTGCGAAGTTTTTTCTTCATTCTGCTGGGAGTGGTTGTGCAGCTTTCGGGCTTGCGCGGATATGTCGGGCTCACTTTGGGAACGTTTGGCGCTCTGGTTCTGGCGCGATGGATCGCCGTGAAGGCGACCAGTTGGTCGTGGAGGGAAAAAGACCGCCGTGAACGCGAAATTGCCTTATGGCTTTTTCCCCGCGGCCTGATTACCGCGGTGCTGGCGATTGAAGTGTTGGGGGCGCGCGGATCGGCCTTTGCTTTCCTGCCAGCGCTGGCGTTTGCTATCATCCTTTTTACAAACCTTTTGGTGGTTGTTGCGAGCGTTCGCCGAGGCGCAGCGATTCAAGCCCCGGCAGGCGAGCCGCTGGTTGAGAGCCAAAAAAGCGCAGGCGCTTGAACGAGGCGGCCACAGAGCCGCAACCCATGTGGCGCGGCCGTCCCGGCTGTGGCATGGGCATCCTGCCCATGCGCCACGGACGAGACGCCGCAACCAAAGTGGCCAGGGCTGCCTCGACCGTGGACACGGGCGAGACGCCCGTGCCACGCAAGGAAAATTTGCGCCTTGCAGGAAACCCATGCCATCGCCTTGTCGGAAATGCGGTTCCACGAAGACCGAACCCATGCATCACGGGCTTGCCTACCGCTTTGTTCGGATGTTCGGCTACCGATTGCGGAAGTGTTCGCGTTGCCGGCGCACGCGCATCCTGCCGGAAAGTCTTCGGAGAATGCGCAGTTACACCCAGACCGCCAGCGCCACTCAGGCGGTGAGCGCCACTCGCCCTGTGGCTGTTCAACCCGCGATTTCAGATGATTTTGATCCGGATGGATTCGACGGCTGCCCGCGTTGCGGCAATTTTAGTTTTGATCGCACGCCGCGCAACTGGATTGAGCGCGGCCTGGGGCTTGCTCACATGGCTCGGTGCCGCTCCTGCGGAAAGAGGTTTCCCTACCCACAACCCTGAGCGCTGCCATTCAGAGTTACGGTGACATATTCGCGCAACCGTCTTCAATAACCCCGCACCCTTAATCCCTCTCCCCGCCAGCCGGGAGAGGGTTGGAATAAAGTGATGACCCTCTCCCTCAGGGAGAGCGAGGGACCATGACAAGTTGGAGTGTGTGAGGGAGCGCATTCACGCTCTCCGATGGCTGCCTGCTTTTAGACGATGCCTGCCGAGTCCGCTTCTTCCATCAATCGCCGCATTGTTCAATCCGCTGGAATCGTGATGGCGAGCGTCCTGCTGAGCCGCGTTCTGGGCTTTTTCAGGGACTGGACCGTGGCGCACCAGATCGGGTCCAACGCCATCACCGATGCGTATTATGCAGCTTTCACCTTGCCGGACTTTCTGAATTATCTCGTGGCGGGCGGTTCCTTAAGCCTCACCTTCATCCCCATCCTGACGCGCTGCATCGCCGAAAAGCGCGATAAGGACGGCTGGCGCGTCTTTTCCACAGCCATCACCTTCATGGGAATCCTGCTGACGACCGGCATCATCCTGGGCGAAATCTTTGCGCCGCAACTTGTCCGCGTGATCGCGCCCGGCTTTCGCGGAAGCGAGCGGGAACGGGTGATCTTCCTCACGCGCCTCATGCTTCCGGCGCAAATCTGTTTTTATCAGGGCGGCATCCTCAGCGCCGTTCAATATGCCAAAGGCCGGTTTGCGCTTCCTTCGCTGGCGCCCGTGGTCTACAACACGGGCATCATTCTGGGCGGCGTCCTGCTCTCTTCACGCATCGGGATCACCGGTTTTGCGGTGGGGGTGCTGGCCGGGGCTTTTGCGGGAAATTTCCTGCTGCAAATTTACGGAGCGCGGCGGGCCGGAGCCGAGTTTCATCCGAACCTTGACCTTCGCAATCCGGATTTCAAGCTCTTCATCAAGCTCACCGGGCCCATCATGCTGGCGCTTTCCATCGTCTTCACCGATGACTGGATTATCCGCTGGTTTGGCTCCTATCTTGCCCCGGCTTCCATCACGTGGCTGACCTATGCCAAAACCTTGATGCGGGTGCCGCTTGGAATCCTGGGGCAGGCCGTGGGCATTGCTTCATTTCCGTTCCTGGCCCAGCTTTACTCGGAAGGAAGATTCGAGGAACTGAATCAAACGCTCAATGCCACGCTCAAGGGCGTGATTCTGCTGCTGCTGCCGGTTTCGGCGCTGGCGATTGCGCAGAAGACGCCGCTGGTCTACTTCGTCTTCTCGCACACCCGCATGCACGCATTGGACCTTCGCGCCACGGCTGCGACGCTGGGAATGTTTTCCATCGGCATGTTTGCCTGGGGCGCGCAAAACATCCTTTCACGCGGGTTCTACGCCGCACGCGATACCTTGACGCCGGCGATCACAGGCACGGCGATAACTTTTCTGAACCTGCCGGTCTATTGGATGCTCTCGCGGCATTTGCAGCACCTGGGCCTGGCATTGGCCAGTTCCATTGGCGTTATCGCATACACGGTGATCCTTTTCGTCCTGCTGAACCGCCGGACTCACAACGCCGGCTCTCGCAAGCTTCTGGAATTCTTTTTGAAAGTCTGCGTGGCCTCAGGGGTGGGAGCATGGGTGTGTTATGAAGTGATGAAACGGCTGGAACTGCGCATCCCTTGGCGCTCCACTCATGGCGCCCTGGAGGTTCTCATCGTGGCAAGCGCGGCAGGCCTGCTCCTGACCGCGCTCGTTGCAAAACTGCTTCGCATCCGCGAGCTGGAGCCTTACTTAAAAAAGCTGAGACTTGGATAAGCGGCAGAGTTTTCTGAAAGCGGTCATTCACGATGATCGCGGACAAGGCTTTGACCGCCTTTGACGATCCGCACTTGCGTGGACAGGGTGTAGGGGCGCCCGTCAAATCGATAGTCCACTTCTCCGAACAACGCCACGTTATCTTTCGCAGGTTTCCTGTATTCGCCGACAAATTCAGAATCTTCCCGTTGCATAGGCGACGAGCGCCAATGCGACGGCCGGAAATCGAGGCTTGCGCTATGGGCAACCCACAAACGGGCGGCTTGCGGGGGTTGATCGGCTCGAATGATGAGGCGAACGTTTCCGCGATGCCTGGCGTACTTCCACCTGAGTTGGGGCATGGGCGTTTGTGATGCGATGTGGCGCGCGAAGGCGCCCGCAGTATCGTATACGCGCTCGCGGTCCTGTTCCATGTCGTGCCCTGCGTTGGGGACGTAGAGTATCCACTTCCCTCCCCTCAGGCCGTTCCAGTAGAGATTCAGCGCGTCCTCGGTCCAGTAGGGATCGTTCGTGCCTCGAATGATGAGCTTGGGCAGCGTCAGGCGTTGCCGGTAGGTGTAGGGGTCTACCATCCGCCACAGGCGGCGACCGGCAGGGCTTTCGACCACATTGGGCTTCAGCAGGCCCGCGTCCACGTAATCATCAATCTCCTGGCTGAAGGCCCCATAATCTGCCAGTTGGTGCTTCATTTGCGCCATCATGTTGAGCGTATCGATCGCCATGGGCGCAATCGCAACCACCCTCGGATCGCCGGTGGCGGCTGTGAGCCACGTTGTCCAGCCGCGCTTGGAGACCCCGGCCACAACAAACCTGTTCACCGGCCGTCCCCACCCCTGAGGCGCGAACGCCTGAAGCGCGTCCATCGCCTTGATGACGCTCTTGACCATGGGGAATAACAGCGGCCAGGTTGCGTCGCCCGTGTGAAGATACTGCACGAAGGTATAGGCAATAAGCGCATCCTCGACTTTGCCGCCAAAGAGAGGCTGATTCGGGATTTGATACAGCACCGCGGCGCGCATGCCGGCGTGCTCTGCGATCGAGAACCCGACGTCGACCGCATCCTGGCTGGCGCGACCGCCGGTGATAAAGAGCAGGAGGATATCCGGATACCGCAGGTCCTTCGGTTCGTAAACCTGCAATGGGTGCTGCCAGCGGATGCCCTGCCACACCTGCGACGTGAGATGTAACTTGTAAATCCTGCCGCGCGGAACTGCGCGGGTTTGGACGCGCTCCCAATGAAAGGCCGGGTCGGGACGGCTGACGTACTGCTTGAGTTGCGCAGGCGCAACGGAATTCGCAGACAGAATCAACCCGATGATCATTGCGACGGTCCAGAACTTTGAGCGAAAAAGAATCATAAAGCAGCACCTCGTTGTGATGTGATTGCAGGCCAGCGCTTCATCGATCCCCGAAAAGGTTGGCAACGCCGGCGCTACGGGTCATTTTGCGCGCAGGCAAGCAGATGGTAATAGCGGCCAAGCCAGTAGGGCAACAGGAAGAATGCTCCATCGTCTTCGCTCCGCCCCGCGTTGCCGCCGTCGAGTTGGAAGGGGTTGCCGTTCCATTTTGTGACGTAGCGTTCATCGGGAGGAATGGCTGTGCGGGACTGAAGTTCGTTGTGCCGGTCCCGCTTGGGCGCAATCTCGAGGTCGGCGCGCTGAGAATTTTTGACAGGCCAGGAAATCGCGCTTAATGGAATGCGTTCCAGGGCGGCGACCGCCCCTGCGCAGTCGTAATTCCCCGCTCCCGCGCTCGCCGCATAGATGAAATTCCAAAGCGGATTATTTTCATTGCGGACACGCCGCCATAGCTTCTCGATGGCCGCCTGATACTGACGGCGCAGCTCCCGAACGTTCTCGAACTTCAGAAGCGGGTAGAAAGAGAGGAAGGCGAGCTCTTCGTCCGAGTAATTCACTTCCTGCGGCGTGTCGCCAATGTGCATTACGTTCTGGACGTAACCCAACTGACTTCCAATTCGGCGTTCGGCGGCCAGAAATTTCGCATCGCCGGTTATGTGATAGGCCACGCATAAGTGCGACAACAGTTCAAGTGAATCAAGCGCCTTATCTTCATGGCCTTGCGGAGTCCTGAAATATTCCGGGTTGTACCGGCCCCAGGTGGTCACGCGACCGCCGTACCCTGCGAGCTTCAGCCCGTGTTCGAGCAAGCCGTTCGCAATGCTCGCAACAGCCGACCTGATTGCCGCCCGGTCGCCGTTATCGGGAAGCAGATCGTAAGCTATGGAGTAGGCGAAGAAATGGCCGACGAGCTCATCAGAGCTGGTGTCCCCCTTCCATTCCCACTGGCCGTCCGGCGTCCAGTGCCATTCGCCATCCGGATCGCGATAATCGCCGCGGTGGATCAGCGAGCGCGCAGGAAAGCCAGGGATGCCTGTGATCGAAACAAGCCGCAAGAGCGCGGCAAGCGATCTGCGCGCGTTCCAAAGCGCCTGGGGCGAGTGCGTCGTCGCATAGCGAAAGCATTCGGCAGCCACGTAAATGGAAGTCCAGAGCCCATCGTTGTCATTCGGCGCCATCAGAAACGAACTTGGGTCGCCCGGATGCAGCAACCTGCAGTCCGCAACGTAGCCATAGCGGTTGTGACGGGCGCGCAGACGCTTGAGGAAAATCTCGCTCTTTTCTTCCAACGTGAAAGGCTTGAATTCAATGCGCGAGATTCCCGTCCAGGTGCGAATCCACGCCTGGTTTCTTTCCGCGACGATCTGGAGCGCCTGGTTGTCGCTCAGATAGCGCTTGCCCCAGAAGTAGAACCATCGCTGATTCGAGGCCGCGCCAGGCGCGAAGCAGATCACTCCCTTGTGACTGGCCAGCCGGAGCCTCCCGTCCGGCCCGCCAGTGATGCCGGTCAACTGTAAAATCGGGAGACCATCCTTGCCGGTGAGGAGCTTTCTCTGGCCCGGAGAAGAGATTTCCGCCAATCCGAGCGCCGTAGCTTGCCAAACGGTGCCTCGGGCGTCCCGAAAAGTTTTTGGCGCGGGTCGAGCCAGGGCTTTGCGAACCGGCGCAGGGATGTCCGGATCATTTACCGGATGCTTGTGGCAAACAATTTGAAGATAAGTGATTTGAGGGTTGGTCTGGGAAGGCCGCCGTTGAGCGATGGGCCGTCCGGACAGGCTGCCGGTTAGAAATAACAATGTTAGCAGGCACAGTCGAGTTTGTCGGATTGCTGCTTTGGAGGATTTCATGATAATTTACGGGGCGGTTCCTTGGGATGAAAATCGCCATGAACATCACCCCGCGGAGATATCGCTCGTAGATTCCTCCTTGCGCGGGAATGACGGGCATGAGGGTTTCCGAGGGGGCCGAGTTGAGAACGGCCTCTGGCCATTCCGGCAAGTCCGGCGCTGGTTCAGATCACTCTCACGCCAAATCGGTCGGCGCCCATCGAAGAGCCTTCAAATACGTAGGGTGTCTGCCGTTGAATTTCAGCATAGCGTTGCACCA
>CADDZJ010000049.1 GCA_902812415.1 Acidobacteriota bacterium | reverse complement strand
AACACTGTGTTGTGCTATTCTCGCTCAACCGAAAGCCTCCTTGCTTGGTTCAAACCCGCTTGCACAACGGATTTTTACCATCAGGAGGCTTTCCTTGTCTCTAAAAAACGTGAATTTTCCGGGCTAGAGCCGTTTTTGCATAGACTCTGAAGGGATATTCAACCGCCGCGGTGATTGTGCGTAAACTCACACAGAGCCAGAAGGGTTTTGCGGGCGGCGCCTGAATCGATCGCCTGGCGCGCTATTTCGACTCCATCCTGAAAGGTGGCAGCCAGGCCCGCAACTCTCAAAGCTGCTGAAGCGTTCGCCAGGACCATATCACGGTGCGGCCCCGGCTCACCTTCCAAAATTCGAACCACGATCTGTGCGTTCATTTCAGCATCGCCGCCCACGATGGCCTCAGGCTTCACGCGCAAAAGCCCAAATTCCTCTGGGGTCAGATGACGAGTCGCGACTTGCCCCAGGTGAGCTTCAGAAACCTGGGTTAAGCCGGCAATGGAGATCTCATCCATACCGTCATGCCCCGTCACCACCAAGGCGTGGCGCGCGCCGACGGCGACCAGGGCACGAGCCATCATTTCCGTGCGATTCCGGTCATAGACTCCCGCCAGATGCGCGCTGGCGCCCAAAGGATTCGTCAGAGGTCCGAGCAGATTGAATACCGTCTTGCTCTTCAAGGTTCGGCGGGCGTTCATGACATGCCTCATCGCCAGATGGAGATGAGGCGCAAAAAGAAACACCATACCCACTTTGGCAAGGCATTCCGGAATGCGCTCGAGAGGAAGCTCAATTGCGACGCCGAGCGCTTCAAGCACGTCGGCGCTGCCACAACGGCTGGAAATCGACCGGTTGCCGTGCTTGGCCACTCGCGCTCCCGCCGCCGCGGCCACCAGCGCTGCAGCCGTCGAGACATTGAAGGTTCCCTTCCCGTCCCCACCCGTGCCGCAAGTATCGAGCAGAGTACCTTCTGCAGCAAGCGCTTCCGCCGTAACGCCCGCAGCTCGCAGAATTTCGGCTGCATGCTCGCGCATCACTCCGGCAAAGCCCACCAACTCCTCAGCCGTCTCGCCTTTGTCACGCAAGGCCACAAGAAGCGCCACAATCCGCTCGTCCGGGACGCTGCCGGAAAGCAGCTCTTCCATCACCTTGCGCGCTTCTTCGCGGGTGAGACTTTGGTTTTCCCTGAGCTTCTCGATGGATGAATGAATGGACATCAGTTCACTTTGAAGCGCCTTGGTTGCAAATCCGCCGACGCTTCCCTATACTGTGTAGTTTCGTTTTGCGCCGCTACTTCTGATTGTAGCTTAATTCCGTGTGTAGCCTCGCCGAATTGGCGCGCAGGCAGGAATCTTAAACATCACGCTGCAATGAAAATACACGAATTTCAGGCCAAGCAAATCCTTGCGTGCTATGGCGTGAAGGTCCCGCGTGGCGAAGTGATTGATCAGGCTGAAAAAGCGCGCGCCGTGGCGGAGAAGCTGGGAGGCACGGTCGTGGTGAAGGCTCAGATCCACGCCGGCGGACGCGGCAAGGGGGGCGGCGTAAAACTGGCGCACAACCCCGCCGAGGCGGTGAAAGTAGCCAGTGAGATCCTGGGCATGAAACTGGTTACGCACCAGACAGGCCCCGAAGGACGCATCGTGAGGCGAGTCCTGATCGAAGAAGGACTGGATATTGCGCGCGAGCTTTATCTCGGCCTGGTGATTGACCGAGTCACCGGAAGGCCGGTGATGATGGCTTCGAGCGAGGGCGGAGTGGAGATTGAGGTAGTCGCCGCCGAGCGCCCGGAGAAAATCCTGAAGGAACCGATCCATCCTGGCACAGGTTTCCAGCCTTTCCAGGCAAGAAAGCTGTCTTACGGATTGGGACTGGACGCCGCGCTGGCAAACCAGGCTTCCACGTTCCTCTGCGCGCTTTATCGCGCCTTTGAAGCCACAGATGCCTCGCTCGCCGAGGTTAATCCTTTTGTGGTCACACGCGATGGCCGCTTGCTGGCCTTGGACGCCAAAATGAATTTTGACGATAACGCCCTTTACCGCCATCCGGAAATCGCGGAACTGCGCGACCTGAATGAAGAAGATCCACTGGAAGTGAAAGCTTCCGAATACAAGCTGAACTACATTCGTCTGAATGGAAACGTGGGCTGCATGGTGAATGGCGCGGGCCTGGCGATGGCCACCATGGATATCATCCAATACGCCGGGGGGCGCCCGGCAAACTTTCTGGACGTGGGAGGCGGAGCGAACGAAGAGCAGGTGCGCCAGGGCTTTGAAATTATTCTGGGCGATCCGAATGTGCGAGCCGTGCTCATCAACATCTTTGGCGGCATCATGCGCTGCGACATTGTGGCGAACGGCGTTGTGACAGCGGCGCGGAGCCTGGGGATCAAAGTGCCCGTTGTGGTGAGATTGGAAGGAACGAACGTGGAATTGGGCCAGAAAATCCTGCGGGAGTCGGGGCTGAATTTCACCGTGGCGAATGGCATGAAAGACGCGGCAGAGAAAGTGGTGCAACTCGCGAAAGCGAGTTGATTGAGCCATTGAATCATCGGTTCATTGATTCACTCTGATGCGCGATTGCCAGCCGCCGTTACAGTCGATACTGGAAATGGTAAGCATCATCCAATAAGTCAATGAGCCAATGACTCCATGAACCAATGACCAAATCTCATGGCAATTCTTGTTGATGAAAAAACGCGGCTGCTTGTTCAGGGCATCACGGGGCGCGAAGGGACATTCCACACCCGGCAAGCCGTGGAGTATGGCACTAAAGTCGCCGCCGGAGTGACGCCTGGCAAGGGCGGCTCGACCGTGGATGGCATCCCGGTGTTCAACACGGTTGCCGAGGCCAAAGAAAAGACCGGCGCCAACGCGTCCGTCATCTTCGTTCCGCCGCCTTTTGCCGCCGACGCCATCATGGAAGCGGCGGACGCCGGCATTCCGCTCGTCATCGCCATTACTGAGGGCATTCCCACACTGGACATGGTCCGCGTCAAGCAATTCCTGGCCGGAACCCAGACGCGGCTGATTGGCCCCAATTGCCCGGGCGTAATCTCCCCTGGGAAATGCAAAGTGGGCATTATGCCAGGCCGCATTCATCTGCCCGGCCACGTCGGCGTGATTTCCCGCAGCGGGACGCTCACCTATGAGGCGGTCGGACAATTAACCGCGCTGGGCATCGGCCAGTCCACCTGCGTCGGCATTGGCGGCGACCCGATCATCGGCACAAATTTTATCGACGTGCTTCGACTGATGGCCGACGATCCCGAAACACGCGGCATCGTGCTGATTGGCGAAATCGGCGGCTCGGCAGAAGAGGAAGCCTCCGCTTTCATTAAGGCGCACGTTAAGAAACCCGTCGTCAGCTTTATCGCCGGGCGAACCGCGCCTCCAGGACGGCGGATGGGACACGCCGGCGCGATCATTGCGGGAGGCAAAGGCACTGCGGCGGAGAAAATTGCGGCTCTTGAAGCTGCTGGAATCACGATTGCCCCGAGTCCTGCATTAATTGGTGAAACCATGGCCCATGCGTTGGGCGTCAGAGCCTCATCAAAGTCCTAGCGCGCTTCGCCTCAGACTTACCGAACCTGCGTTTCACATCGCCTTTTTCCGATGAAGAAAGGTCTGCAAATCTGACTGGAATTTCTTCTCTTGCAGTTAAGGGAAGAAGGGTTAGCATGAAGGGAGAGCAGTTTTATATCTAAAGATTCACAATCGGACGCACACTTATGTCACTCGAACGAACATTAACCATCATCAAGCCGGACGCCATCAGCGCCGGACACTTAGGAGACATTATCAAGGTTTTCGATTCTCACCGTTTCAAAGTGGTGGCGGCCCGGCTGGTGAAACTCAGCAAGGCAGAAGCGGAAGGCTTCTATGCAGTTCACCGCGGCAAGCCCTTCTTCGAGAGCCTGACGCATTTTATGAGTTCTGGTCCGGCGATGGTGATGGTGCTGGAGGGCGAAAGCGCAATCACCCGGTTGCGCGAGGTGATGGGAGCCACCGACCCCGCCAAGGCCGCTTCTGGAACCATCCGCAAATTTTACGCCGAGAGCGTTGAACGCAATGCGATCCACGGCTCAGACGCGCCGGAAACAGCCGCATTTGAAATCAGCTACTTTTTCCCTGGAATTGAACTGCAATAGCCGCGGAGTCTGCCCGCGGCTTGATGATTTCCAGCAGATCCTGGCTCCCGACCAGGCCAACAATCTCGCCCAACTGGCTATCCTGACTCCCGCGTAAGAATTGAAAGGAGACTTTAAGGATCTCGGCATCAGGGGGCAGTTCTTCCCGGTAACTCAAATAGCGATTGAAATGCTCCTGAAAGATGCCCAGGACGTTAAAATCAGGGTCCATAGCTGTCGTTATAACTCCCTTTTCGTGAGTGGTTTTCCCATTTTTTAACCAACAGAGCAACGGTTAATTGGAAGTGAGTCCTTGAACCAGCAATTCCTAGGCCAGAGGTAGAGCCTCTGAAAGCAAAGAAATCCGGCCAGCCTTTAATCCAATCAGTTGGAAAAATCTACGCACCCGTTAGCAATATTTTCTCAGCATTAATATGTAGGCGAACGCTTTTTTAATGAAAAGAGAATTTAGATTAGAGGGTTTGGCGCGGCGTGGCTGCATTTTAAATTTCAAATTCTAGATCCGGAAAGCAGCCTTTACGAAAACACGAGAACATGAGGAATCCAACAAAAGATCCCTGCGCTTTCAGAGCCAGACGATATAAGCGCCAGCAGAATCGCGATGGAGCGGCCCCTTAATGTTCCTCCTTCCGACAATGTTTCGCAACCCCGCACTTTCCTTTAGGGTCTTCTACCCATAAGCTTTTTGAGATATGCCATTCAGCCTCGATACAGCATTGAAGCGATACGAATGGATATGTTAGGATGCGTGTTATTAATCTCCTCTGTTTTCCTGAAGGGCTCGAGCTTTGAATATGTAGCCGTAACATTTTTGTAATCTGAGGGAAAAGGAGCTTGTGGTGAAAATCTACGAAAGCTCAACCATCCGCAATGTGGCCCTGATCGGTCACGGACATACCGGCAAAACCCAGCTTGTATCAGCGCTACTCTACACGGCGGGCATGGTGAACCGCCTCGGCAAGGTCGATGAGGGCACCTCGGTCACCGACTACGACGAAGAGGAAATTCAGCGCAAATTTTCAATCAGCGCCGCGCTCGCCTACGTCGAATGGGAAAAAACCAAACTGAATCTTATCGATACGCCGGGGTTCAACATTTTCCTTCACGAAACAGAGGCCGCGCTGACGGCTGCGGATGCAGCCCTTCTGCTGGTGCACGCCGTGGCTGGGATTGAAGTGCAGACCGAAAAGACGTGGGGATTCTGCGAGAAGTATGGCTTGCCACGCGCCCTTCTGATCAATCAAATGGACCGCGACCGAGCCAGTTTTGAGCGCACGCTCCAGGCGCTGCGGGATGCCTTTGGACGTTCCGTCGTCCCCGTGCAATTGCCGTGGGGAGAGGAGAAGAATTTTCGTGGCTGCATCGACTTGGTAAGCATGAAGGCTTATTCCTACAACTCCAACGGCAGCGGCAAGGCTCAGGAGTCCGATATTCCCGGCGAGTTATCGGAAGCAGCGTCTAAGGCTCACGAGGCCCTGGTCGAGATGGTTGCGGAGGGCAATGACAAGCTAATGGAGGAATTCTTCGAGAAGGGCACGATTCCGCCTGAGGATCTGGCGCCGGGTCTCAGAGAAGCGATTCGAGAAAGACGGCTGTTTCCAGTCCTGGTCAGTGCAGCGCTCCCCAACATCGGCACAGAAAACCTTCTCCGCTTCGCCGACGCCTACCTCCCTTCTCCGTCTGAACGGGGTGACTGGCAGGGCACGGATGCTGAGGGAAAACCTGTGAAGCGCAAAACCGCTGATGACCAGCCACTTGCCGTCTATGTTTTCAAAACCGTTGCGGACCCTTTCGCTGGCCGGGTGAGCTACTACAAGGTGCTCTCTGGGGTTCTCAAAAATGAAGCCAGTCTCAGCAATTTTAATCGGGGCGGCACGGAGAAGTTTTCCCACATTGCGGTTGTCCAGGGGAAATCTCAAACGCCCATCGGCGAACTGCGAGCTGGCGACCTGGGGGCTGTCGCCAAACTGAAGGACACGTTAACCGGTGATACATTGGGCGACAAGGCCGCGCCCATTCTTTATCCCCGGCTCAAGCTGCCCGAGCCCGCCATTTCCTTTGCCATCGAACCCAAATCGCGCGGCGATGAGGACAAGCTCTCAACAGCCATTCATCGCATGCTCGAAGAGGATCTTCTGCTGCGCTTTTCGCGCGATCCGCAAACTAACGAGTTTCTGCTGGCCGGCTCGGGCCAGCAGCACGTGGAAGTCGCCGTCTCTAAACTCAAGCGGCGCTTCAACGTGGAAGTCACCTTGAAAGCCCCCAAAATCCCTTATCGTGAGACCATCCGCGCCAAGGCTGAAGCGCAAGGGAAACACAAAAAGCAGACTGGCGGACACGGCCAATACGGTGATTGTTGGATCCGGATGGAACCTCTCCCGCGCGGCGCGGGGTTTGAATTTGTCAATGATATTTTCGGCGGAGCGATCCCGCGGAATTTCATTCCTGCCGTGGAAAAAGGGATTGTTGAAGCGGCATCAAAAGGGTTTCTGGCCGGGTATCCGGTGGTCGATTTTCGCGTGATCCTCTACGACGGGTCGTATCATGAAGTGGATTCCTCGGAAATCGCCTTCAAGCTTGCGGGTTCCAAGGCGTTCAAGGCCTGCATGGAACAAGCCAAGCCGTGCCTGCTCGAGCCTATCATGAACGTCGAGATCACTGTGCCTGAAGCCTATTCCGGCGATATTATGGGAAACCTGAACAGCCGGCGAGGACGCATTCAGGGCATGGACTCCAAAAGCGGTTCGACGATCATCAAAGCCCAGGTTCCTCTGGCCGAGATGCTCACCTACGCTTCCGACCTCACCTCCATGACCCAGGGACGCGGAACTTACTCCATGGAATACTCGCACTACGACTATGTGCCGCCACAAATTGCGGAGAAGATTATCGCCGCCGCCAAAGCGGCCGGCCATGGTAAAGAAGCGGAAGAAGAGTGACTCTGAATTCTGGGAACTTGTGAGGGGCCGGTATGGAGAAGATGACAAGCAGCCGAATCCCGCTTTGAAGAATTTCGGTGACGAGCTGAAGTTGAGTTACTCTTCCTGGGCGAAGTCCTGGGTCACGTAAAGCAGGCCATCCGCGCCACGCGCCACGCCGATGCCCACGCGATTGAATTGGGGGTTCAGAATGTTTCCCCGATGGTTGAGCTGGAAGCGGGGCTCATTCATGAAAGCAGCCTCGGCGCGCGCTACGGTTTCGTTTTTGGCGATATTCTCCCCCATCGATCGCCATTGGATTCCTACCCTGTAGAATCGCTCGACCGGAGAATCACCATTCGGGTCCACGTGACTGAAATAGTGGCGCATTGCCATGTCCTGGGAATGAGCTTGGGCTATCTGAACCAGCTTGGGGTCCCATTGCAGCGGAAGCGCGTGTCCACTGGTTTCCGCCCGGTTGGCTGGATTGAGGCGGTCCAGGTTCAACAACTCCAGCATCTGCTTTTCCAGTACGCCAAACTCCTGGCAGGAACTTTGACCGGGGCAACCGGGCGTTCCCAGGAGGGGAAAATGAGGAATAGAGGCTGCGACCATCAGCACCTGGCCGTCTTTCACCTCTGTAGTTTGGCCATCCTGCTTTGGACCTGAAGCAGCCATCAAGCAGCCACATGTCAACAGACCCACCAAGGCGACAAGGATTCCTCGGCGTGCACTTCGCAGATTTCCGCTGATCTCAAGCATTCTCTCCTCCCATTCACAGATCATCAAATGAATTTCGGAACCCATAACCGATCAACCTTAAGGGGTTGCACCCCTTAATTTTTATCGGCAATTGATGAATCAAATTGAGGCTCAAAGATATGAATCAGGGCCAAGGAGGGCTTGGAACGCGAATTACGCTTCGATGGACACAAAGGATTTCAATCTTGGAAGCAGATGGCGGTGCATATTTTCGGGCCCGTAGAAAAGTGAGTAGACATAGGCGAGCATCGCAGGTTGCGAAAAACGCTCAGGCGGATGCGCGCGAAAAGGATAGTAGCACAGCGTCCCTTTCATAACCTTATGCGGGTCCTGATAGGAAGGGATGGGCCAGGGAGCGCGGAAGAATCGAAATCCTGCTTCTGATAAAGCATGGCGCCATCCAGGGCCGGAGTTTTTCGTAATTTCCGCATACATTCTCCAGGGTTTTTCAAAAGCTTGCTTTTCTCGCCGCAGGACTTGGCGCAACATCAAGGCTCCAATTCCCTGCCCTCGCCACGGCGCAGCAACAAAAATGTAACTGCCAAAAACTACGTCAAAGCTTTGCAGGAGAACCGTCAAGGCTCCACCGATAAGCTCACGGCAATAGTAAGCTGCAAAGAGGTGAATTGGATTCAGTCGCTGGCGCGGAGACCGCAGAACGCGGCGAATTACGGCTGAGCTTACCCGCTCGTCAGGATTAAAGCAACTCTCATACAGACGGAGCCAGCGCCCGATGGCCGCAGCCGCTGATGGATGGACGAGCTCAACGCGCAGTTTGTTTTCACGGAAGGTCATCTTTTTGTCTGAAATATTCTTGGAGTTCTCCGAAGAACTTCTGATTTCCTGTATGATGGGAGTTTGTTAGCACGCAGGAGGTTCAAATTGCATCAAGGTTCCCGATCAAACGAGGGTGGAATGGGCAAGGCAAGCCTGGTCACGCTCGTGATCATTATACTGATCATCGCCGGATTGAGCTTTAAGCTTTTCAGTAATCCTGCCCCCACTATTAAGCCTGCTAAGAACCTGCGCGGAATCGGGCTGAGCCGCACCATCGAATTTACGGTTCACGATCCATCCTATCGCATCACGGCGGTTCGCGTTGAGCTTCAGCAGAACGGCCAGACCTTTCGGGTTCCCGCAGCGGTCAGGGAAGTCTCCGGCGGGCCGAAAAACTCAGGATACACCGTTGAGGTTTCCGCTCAAGTTGGCCGCCGCGAGATTCCGCAGTTGCGGCCTGGCCGCGCCACATTGATTCTGACGGCGCTCAATAATTCCTGGGGACGTTTCTTTCGCGGTGGGAAAGCCGTGCTCGCGCTGAGTCTTCCCGTGCGATTTATGCCTCCGCAGGTGGAGGTTCTCACTACCCAGCACTACATCAATCTGGGCGGCTGCGACATGGCGGTTTTTAACGTCTCACCCGGCACCGTCCGCTCAGGCATTGAGGTAGGGAAATACTATTTTCCAAGCTGGCCAATCTCTGAATCCGAATCTCAGCGGCGTCTGTGCATTTTCGCTTTCCCCTACGATGTGGACCCCAATACACCGGCGCGGATCGTCGCGGAGGATGATGCCGGGAACCAGACTCTTGCCAATTTTGATTACAAGGTGTTTCCCAAGAAATTTCATACCAGCACTCTGGAGATCACTGATTCCTTCATGCAGCGCGTCGTGCCACCCATTCTGAGCCAGACAACCGACATTCAGGACCAGGGAAGCCTCTTAAAAAATTATGTCGAAATCAATCGCAATTTGCGGTTGATCGACAAGCAGCGCCTTATTCAGTTTTCCAAACAGACCAATCCGAAATTCCTGTGGAGCCAGCCGTTCATCCAACTCAGAAACTCTAAAGTTGAATCTTCTTTCGCCGATTTCCGCACCTACACTTATAACGGGCAAGTCATCGATCACGAAGTCCACCTGGGTTTTGACCTGGCGGTTGTGGCGCACACGCCGGTGGTTGCGGCCAATGACGGCCAGGTGATTTTCGCCGGCTGGTTCGATATTTTCGGAAATGCGGTCATCATCGACCATGGCTGCGGCCTTCAGAGCCTTTACGGTCATTTGGCATCCTCCATCGTCAAGCCCGGCGAACTGGTCAAACGCGGACAGCTTATTGGCTACAGCGATTCAACAGGTCTGGCGGGAGGCGACCACTTGCATTTCGCGATTCTGCTGGATGGCGTTCCTGTGAATCCCGAAGAATGGTGGGACCCTCATTGGATTCATGACCGTATTACGGCCAAGCTGCAGGAGTACCAGAAATAAGGACGTTTCGACGGGCCTTTCCACAGCCGTAACCAATCTCGCTATTCAGGAAAACTGCCAGGTCTTTTATGAATCTATCCGGCGCACGTGCTTTGATAACCCACTCACACCGCGGAACAGCACGGTGCGCGCTCCGAATTTGCCGGGACTCGGAATAGAAATTAAGTCCGAAATGTGGACACACCCAACGGCTGTTACCAGGACTATTAAGTTGTAAGCCTCCTTGCGTTGAATTCCTGAAGCATGATTTGATAAAGCGGCCAGCGTTCATTCGCTAACTCCTTTAGAATTAGACGTCTTTCTTCACATCCTCGTTCGAGCGCCTGCTCTGTCCAACGAAGATCTTCCATTCGTGTCACATTTCGCCCGTTTATCTAAAAACTGTTAAATCCGTAATACGGACGATGTGTCAAAACATACTCGACAAGACTAGATGAATGCGATATATACAAGACCAACCCCGGGTAGTTTCAACGTAGTCTGGATCACAGCTCAGGTTAGATGAAGGAGGGATCATGCCTCGTCTGATTCGTTGCACACGAATAATCGTTGGAATGCTGTTTCTCATCTCCGTCAGCACAATTTGGGCGCAGAGCAATCGCGGTGCCATCACAGGAACGGTGACCGATCCTTCGGGAGCGGCCATCCCGAACGCGACGATAACGGCCACCAACATGGCCACGGGCATCAGCACCGGAACAGCAAGCAGCTCGAGCGGCAACTACACTATTCCGTTGCTACAAGTTGGAACATATCAAGTCACTGCCGAGCACCCCGGCTTCAAGAAATTCGTCGCGCCGCATGTCGCTCTGGAAGTCGGCCAGACCGTTACGGTTGATTTCCATATGGAGGTGGGAGCCGTCACTCAAACCATTGAAGTTAACGGCGCAGCCAGTCTGCTGCAGCGGGACACCTCCGACCGCGCAACGGTAGTTACCAGCCGCGACGTCGAAGAACTGCCTATCGTTTCGCAAGGAGAGCAACGCAACCCTGGCTTCTATATGACGCTCGCTCCCGGCGTCACGGGCCGGGGAACGGCGACGCCTACGGCCAGCGGTTCAGGCCGGCAGTTAAACACGACGGTTAACGGCAGCCAGAGTGGCAGCACGGAATTTCAGCTTGACGGTGCCCCCATTGGCCAGGGATATATGCTGGCTGGAGATTTTCGCGATCTTCCTTTCCCTCCCGATGCGGTCGGCGAGTTTCGCGTCATGACGCTGAACCCTCCGGCGGAGTTCGGGCAGACCGGCCTCGGCATCACGAGTTTTTCTCTCAAGTCGGGCACAAATCAGTTTCACGGCTCAATCTATGAATACCTCCGCAACGACGCGCTGGATGCGCGCGGCTTTTTTGCTCCCACGACTCCCGTCAACAAGCAAAATGAATTTGGGGCGACTGTAGGGGGGCCCATCCGCAGGGATAAGACCTTTTTCTTCGGCTGGTATCATGGTTTCCGCCTGGCAAAACAGGTGAGCAATTCCCTGGATACCCTTCCCACTGCGGCCATGAAACACGGGGACTTCAGCAACATTCTCGGCCCCCAGATTTCGACTTGCAGCGCCAGCAACAACCAACCCTGCTTCGATGCCCTCGGCCGGCCTGTCTATGAGGGGGAAATTTACGACCCTGCAACGCAAAGGACCGTCGCGGCAGGAACCGCAGACCCTGTCACAGGGCTCACGAACAACAGCGGCAGCAGCGCGATCATCCGCGACGCCTTTGGTTTCAATCCTGTGAGCGGCGCGCCAATTCCGGGTGCGGCTAACGTGATCCCGTCCAACCGGATTGATCCCGTCGCTGCAAAGATGTTTTCCTATTTTCCGGATCCGCCCGCCTGCTCCACCTGCGAGTTCGGCTACCGCCTCAATTGGCTGGCGCAGTTCCCGGTGAATACGACCATCAACCAGTGGGGAAGCAAAGTTGATCACGCTTTCTCCGATCGGAATCGCATCATGGGAGAAATGCTCTGGTGGAAAAGTTATGCGCCCACCGGCTCGAAATGGCCCAAGCCTATCGGCGAAGGTTCTCTCAATTATATTCAGCAGGATATCGCTCGCTTCGCCCACGATTTCATCCTCGGACCTAACCTCGTTAATCATTGGGTAGTGGGGTTCAATCGACTCCGGAACGATAGCTATCCCGAGGCCGGAACCGGATGGCCCGCAAAACTTGGATACAATGGCGTGCCTCAGACAGGTCCGGGGTCAGTCTGGCCGGAATTGGATATCGGCGGCTTGGGAAATGCCTACGCGAGACAAGGTCAAAGCTATAGCGCCAATAATGATTTTACCTTTGACGAAAGCCTGACCTGGACTAAAGGCAAGCACACGGTCAAGACGGGCTTCAGTTATCTCAAGATACAAGCAAACACTTTCTCCAACACTTACCAATCCAGCAAGTTAAGCTTTAATGCCGGAACGACTTCGCTGCCAGGACCTTGGTACAACGACGGATGCACCCCGGGCGGCGCATGCCCCGGGATGGGAGCCGCCGGTTTCCTCCTAGGAGATGTCAGCACAGGGCTGGCTGGCGTCACAACGGCTGAGGTCGCCGATCGGATGGGGCGTTACGCAGGGTATGTGCAGGACGATTTCAAGGCAACGCCTAAATTGACTTTCAACCTCGGCCTGCGCTACGACCTGATGCTTCCCACGGTCGATGCGCACAACATTAAATCGTGGATGGATCCGACGGTGACGAATCCCGGCGCCGGAGACCTTAAAGGCGCTCTGACCTTCGCGACATCCTCGCGACGCGCGCCGGCAAAGGCAGATACCAAGGCTTTCGGCCCGCGAATTGGGCTTGCCTACGCCTTCAACGACAAGACCGTGATCCGCGCCGGTTACGGAATCCTCTACACAGCCGGCGGGACCGAGCGCTCACTCGGAAGCCCTTGGGAACAACTGGGATTTAATGCATCCAATGCAGTCCCCGAAAGTGTGAGCACAGGGTTCACTGGATTGCTGCCGGGCTTTACCCTTCAGGGCGGTTGGCCGTCTTCGCTATTCACGCCTCCGCCGTTCATCAATCCGGCCTACCAGAACGGACAGGGGCCGCCTTCGTTTGGCGCCTTTGCGGGGGATGGCAACCTGCCCTATATCCAGAACTGGACTTTTGACGTCCAGCGGCAAATCCCCGGGCAGGTGCTTCTGGATGTCGCCTACGTCGGCACGGAGGGGACACACTTGCCCAGCCGTCTGATGAACTCAAACGCCATGCCGACGAGCGACCTTAAATACCAGAACCTGATCTTCGCAAATATCGCTAATCCTGCGGTGCAGGCTCTCTCCGTCGTGCAGGCCATGCCGATTGATCCGGCAACTGGCATCCACTCGCCCTTTGCGGGATTTCAGGCCCTCTGGGGAGGCAGCGCCACATTAGGTCAGGCCTTGCGCCCGTTCCCACAATACCAGGTGGACACTGTGGAGGGCCTCTCCCAATTGCGAGATTTCGGAGAAGCGGTTGGTGTGTCAGACTATAATGCCCTTCAGATCCAGGCGAGGAAACGCTTCTCTCAAGGTCTGAGTTTCCTGGTCTCCTATACCTGGTCCAAGACGCTTACAGACGCAGAAAGCATCTTCAATGAGTTCTCCGGTTTCACGCAGGATTTCTACAACCGCAAGCCGGAGAAGGCTCTGAGTATTAACGATTATCCAAACAATCTGGTACTTTCCTACGAATATGAATTGCCTTTTGGTCCAGGCAAGAAATTCGCAA
Organism: Acidobacteriota bacterium; assembly: GCA_902812415.1. Taxonomy (GTDB): domain Bacteria; phylum Acidobacteriota; class Terriglobia; order UBA7540; family UBA7540; genus RH2-MAG17b. The sequence goes on along the minus strand of CADDZJ010000049.1, from coordinate 16,552 downwards.
ATGTCGGCGGACCGGCCGGCAAGCTGGTCGGAGGCTGGAGCGTTGCCGGAGTCCAGCAGTACCAGAGCGGCGCTCCGCAGGTGATCGTGACCGGAGAAAACCCCTTCTTCCCCTATGTCGGGCCCAACAGCTTCCTGATGCGCCCGAATGTCGTGCCCGGAGTCCCCAAAAAGTCGACGGCCATCATGAACGGCACCTGGGACCCGAATGCGCAGGGAGCGGCAGGTTCCGTGCTCAACATCAACGCTTGGGCCGACCCTGCCACCAATCCGGCGACGAAGTGGACGTTGGGCGATGCCCCCCGCACCGATGGCGCCATCCGCCGCTTCCCGTACTACAATGAGGATATCTCGCTGCTCAAGCGGACCAACATTACCGAACGGGTAAATGTTGAATTCCGCGCGGAGTTCCTGAATATCTTCAACCGCACTCTCTTTGGCTTCGATCAGGGCGGCGACCAGTACGGGTCAATCCTTCAAGGCAACAATCTCGGCGCGGGTGCGGGCGGCTTTGGCCACATCACCAGTCAGAGCAACTTCCCGCGGGAAATTCAGTTCGGCCTCAAGATCAACTACTGATCTCCGTCAACCGAGAAGAGGATGAGGACAGTAAACACTCCCTCCTCCCTCATCCTCTCTCTCGCCCCATCCCAGCGCGGCTCGCACGCCGGATCGAGAACTGAAGCGCCTCTCTCCAACCATACTCCACCCAACGGCAAGCTGGGTTTCATCGCCACGGATCTCATGCGGCTGGTTCAACTTTCCGGAGGAGACACGATGCGCCTTTGGCTTGTCATCTGCATGAAAATGGCGGTATCATCCCCGCGAAAGCTGCAGGGCTAATCGTATGTCACACAAATACCTGGGCTGAATCCACAGGCGGGACGCCTGTGCCACGGTTGTGGCATGGCCATCTTGGCCATGCCACGCATGGTTTAGAAGCGTTAGTGACGCATGACTGGCTCATGGGTTCCGCTTGTGCGGGAATGACGGGTATGGGTGATTTCCGAGAGAAACCTACTGCGGAGTCGTTGCAGCCCTCTCATAGATTTTCGTTTTCTCTCTCAATGAAAGCTCCTGAAACTCCTTCATCTCCCGGGCGCCCGATTCGCGGTCACCCTGCTCGCGGTAGACCTGCGCCAGCAGAAAGTGCGCTTGCGGATCAGCAGGATCAGCGGTTACGGCAGCGAGGATCTCAATTCTGGCCTGCGTCAGATCTTTTAAAGCGAGGTAACACTCGCCGAGAAGGAAATGCGGGCGCGCCAACCCTGGCCGCGCCTCTGAGGCAATGCGCAGATAGTTGAGCGCCTCAGCGTAGTGTCGTCGACCGACGGCAAATTCTCCCAGATAAAGATTGACGTCGGGATCGTTCGGATCCTCGCGTCGGGCCTTCTGAAATTCATTCTCAGCGGCATCGATCTGTTTCAGGTTGCGGAGAGCGCTTCCCAGCGCGTAATGAATGCCGGGAGCGTCTGGACGCTTAGACAGGGCGGCGCGATATTCCTTAAGGGAATCTTCATAGCGTCCGTTATTGGCATAAACCTCTCCCATCAGCGCATGGATCTGGAAAGAGTCCGGATTACGGTTCATAAGCTGCTGCGTGGTCTGAATCGACGCATTCATATAAAGGCGGGCAAGCTGGTAGAGCGCGTCGAGATCATTGGGATTCTGGGCTAAGGACTGATGGAATTGAGCGGCTGCGTCGTCGATCCGGCCCAGCGATTGAAGGGCAACGGCATCATAGTAGCGGCAACGCGGGTGCGGGTGAGGCGTGGCGAGTTCACGCTGAAAACTCTCAACAGCCTCCTGGAATTGATTGAGCCCAAGATAAGAGACCCCCAGATAAAAATTAACTTCCGGATATTGTGGCGAACTGGAAAGAATCTGCTGGAAATGTTGGATGGAATCTTTGAACTTGAGTTCGGTTTGTTCGAGGATGCCCAGTCGCTTGAGGACTTCAGGATCATTGGGCGCAATTCGCAAGCCCTGCCGGTAAACGCGCTCCGCGCTGGCATAATCTCCCGCCTTCTCGTAAATGCGCACCTGCTCGAAAAGCGCCTTCAGGTCAACCGGCGCGGCGCCGAGATGACAAGGCACGGCCGGAAGAAGGGCCCAGAGAATCAAAGCAATCCGCAAAATACCTGATTGAGAGCACAGCGCATGTATCATGGCAGACTTCTTCCGAAGGCCCGCTCCGACGCTTATTTCTGAACTGCCGCCTCGCTTTGTTTCTGGGAGTTTTCTTGCAAAAGCGCTTTGTCCCTTTCCTGGCTTTCCTTATTCAACTTCTGGAAAATACGGAGTTCCGCCTGGCTGCTATCCTTATCGCCGAGCCGCGCGTAGAGCTCGGAAAGCTGGTAGTGAACTTCCTTGTAATTAGGGTCCTGTTCCAGAGCTTTCTTGAAGGTCTCGAGAGCGCCCGGAAGATTGCCGCCGCCTGCGTAACATTTTCCGAGAAGAAAGTAGGCTTGAGTAAGATCGGGATAAACAGAAATGGCAATCTGGAGGTGGGGAATGGCCTTCTGAAATTCCTTGCGGCTGGTCAGAATGTCTCCCAGGTAATAATTTGCAAGAGGCTGTTGGGGGTCTTCAACCAAGGCTGCCTGGAGTTCTCGCTCCGCGTTTTCATAATCTTTTTCCAACCAGTAAACCTGCCCCAAGGCAAAATGCATTCCCGGAAAATCGGGATTCTTCCTCAAGGCTTCTTTGAATTCCAGGATGGCTTCCTGATGCCGCTGTGCGTCGGCGAGGATTTCGCCCTGCAGAGCATGAGTCCACACCGAATCGGGGCTTACCCTCGCAAGCTGCCGCCCCATCTGCCTCGCAGCGCTCTTGTAATACAGGGCCAGTTGGTAAAGCAGCGCCGGGTCCTGGGGATGGTCAGCCCGTAGACGTTCCAATTGCTCGATGGCCTCCGCCCTTCGATCTAGCGCATTCAGGGCGAGGGCGAGGTAATAGCGCGCCTGCCGGTTTGTGGGATCTCCTACCAACTCTTGCTTTTCAGCGTCCACGGCCTTGTCGAACTCGTTTTCGGAATAGTAGGAAATCCCCAGGAGCAGGTTGACGCCCGGGTACTGTGGCGCTCGCTTGAGAATCTCTCGAAAAACTTTAATGGATTCCTCATACTTCAGCTGCTTTTGACAAACAATTCCCAGGGCCTTCAGGATATCCGGGTTTTCAGGTGAAGCCACCAAAGCCTGCCGATAAACCTTCTCAGCGCCCGCGTAATCCTTGCTTCTCTGCAACCTGTCGGCCTGCGATAGCAGGTCCTCCAGACTCGGCGAAGTGGTTTGAGCGCAAATCGGGCTCGGCGTAAAAACCGTCACCGCGCATGTGCTGAATAATGTGAAAAAGCCGAGGATTACTGAAGCAGCAACGCAGCCTAACCCGCGGCCTGAGGTTCGGGTTCGTTCAGCAGGCGAGGCCAGCGCATCGTATATAAGACGTCCTTTGTAGGGCAATCGACAGATGAAAGCCAACGCGAATTTACGAACACCGGTATCCGCTTCATTCTTATCCATGCCCTTCCGTCAATTACTGCTTTGGGAACCGACCTCCATGCTTTCGACGGATTTGCGCTCCTGCTTGGCTTTCTTTTCTCTCTCCCGCGCGTACAGTTTCCTGAAAATCTCCATGTGATACTGCTCTTTATCCGGCTGCTTGAGCCGCACATACACTTGAGCGAGTTGGTAGTGCGTTGATTTATCGTTGGGATCCAACTCAACCGCTTTGAGCAAAACTTTAAGCGCGTCTTCGAGCATTCCCTCAGTCACGTAGCATTTACCCAACTCGTAATAGGCCGCCGCGATCGGAGGGTTAGACGTCACAGCAATTTTCAGCAACGGGATCGCTTCTTTAGCCCTCTGGCTTTTAAGCAGAATGTCCCCGAGATAGTAATTCGCCAGAGGATGGTTAGGATCTTCCTGCAGGGCGAGGCGGAGTTCCTTTTTCGCGCCCGGGTAGTCAACGTTCTTCCACAAGGTTTCACCCAAGGCGAAATGGAGGCCGGGAAAATTCGAATCCTGTTTTAAAGCGGCCCTGTAGTTTGCAATCGCTTCGGGATATTTGCGCTCATCGGCATAGCCTTCAGCTTTCAGGACGTGCATGTAAATGGACTCCGGGTCCAGATTCCCGAGCCGGTCGATGGTTTGAATGGCGCCGTTTTTGTAGAATCGTATCAGTTGGTAGAGAACTTCGGCATCATTGGGATTATCCTGAAGCAGGATTTCATATTGCCGTAATGCATCGGCATTACGATTCAGAGAACGATAAGCCTGGGCCAGGTAGTATCGAGCGCGGTGATGCCTGGGGTTAGCGTGTAGTTCCCTGTTAAAAGCGTCTACGGCCTTCTCGTACTGATTCAGGCCGAAGTAGGAGAGTCCTTCGTAAAAGTTGACATCAGGGTATTGAGGGGCCTGATGGAGCACTTTTTGAAAAGCGTCAAGCGACTCCCGGAATTTCAGTTCAGTCTGGTAGACGATGCCCAGCCGCTTGAGGATTTCAGGTTGATTCGGGTAGTTCCGAGCGGCTTCCTGATAGACTCTCTCCGCGCCCGCATAGTCCTCTCGTTTTTCCAATTCTCTGGCGTGACGGAAATAATCATCAAGGCTGGGCCGATTCGCCTGCGACAGAGCGGCAGAACAACATAAAAAGAGGGGGGTGCTGAGAAGAAGAGCCCGCCGGAAACCCAGTGAGGATCGCCAAACTTTAGCTCGGCGCATGCTAAAGGATAGCACACCGCTGGTTACCGCTGCAAAGCCGATTGGTCATGCCCGCGGCATGTTATGTATTTCAGTTGCGCCACGCTAAATTATTCCAGTTCCACACTGTCTCCGACGGCGATTTCCCGCAAGTTTTTCACCACAATCCCAACCGAAGACTTCTCTTGAACGCGCAGAATCACCAGTTCTCCTAACGTTTCGCGAGGCGTCGGCGGCATGGGGATGATGCCTTCCAGACCCATCGTTACATTGTCGCGCGAGATGGCGTAAATGCGGTATTTCTGGCCGGGAACAACGCCTTGATTCTGCCCGATGTTCAGAAAAGCGATGCTTCCTTCGGCCAGATAAGCCGTTGCGTGAGAGGCAGCAACAATCGTGCCCGTAAGCCTGCCGTTCGGCAGGGCAAATCGGTTGAGATCAGCGGTGGGAACGTAATTCGGGATAGGCTCCGGTTGGTAGGGCACAGCGATATCCTGGGGATTGATTCCGTTGCAGGTGAAAAGCACTTTCGCAATCGCGCCTTGGGGCGTGACTTTCACCACCCTGACCAATCCGGTGTTATTGTACGGGCGGCCCAGTTTCTTAATCTCAAAGCGCTGGAGCCGGTAACGAGAAGAGGGAGGGAGAATCTGGTTCTCAATTTTCCCCACCACCCAGGAGGGATCAAGCCCGAAGCCGTTTTCAGGGCGCACAATCGAATAGTCCTCACCCACGTGAAACGGCTGACGGTCGGTTCGACGCAGATAAACGTAATCCCCTTCCGAAAAATTGTGCAGAACTTCGTAAAGATCATTATCTGCGCCATTGAAAACGCGGATAGTCCCTGGCACTGAATGCGGTGAAATAAAACCCGTGCATTCAAACTGGGCGAATGTGGCGGCAGGGGCCGGCTGAGGCTGCGGAGAGGAGGCTGCCCCTGCCCAGGAGATTGTTGCCGCGAAACTCAGGGTCAGACCTAGCATGAGCCGAATCGAACGATTCATTGAAAGTCCTCCTTCATCATCTGAACGACGGCGAATCAAGATCCCTGCATTAACTATTAAGTAAACAACTAAAGCCTAAAGATAATTTGGGTTAAAGTCAAGCGCAGGATGAGGTTGTTGCAGCAATCCATCTGAGAAAGGGTCGCCGATTGCGGGAGCATCAGGGAACGCTCTGGCATTGTGAGCTAAAAGGGCTCAGGTCTACGCTGCTCATCGTACCCGAAAACTATTACGGCGATTTCCTGCCAGCAGATACAGTCTCAACCCGATGTACCCACGAATGCCGCGCTCATTAAAATGATTGGATGAATATCGCAACTCTAGCGGGGTTGCTCCTCATGGGGCAAATCTATTGTGAGCATAGCGACTGTTATTTTTCCAGGATCATTCCAACCCTATCGTGTTAAGAAAAAAGCTTGTAACCATCGGGCACTTTTTCTCTGATTGTTATTGATAAGGTTCAGAGGGTACGGTTGTTTGAGTGAAAGGAGAATATTCCAGAATGTTCCAGCGAAAAGCGATACTCGTACTTGTGATAGGGCTGTTCCTTCTGCCGATTACCATCCTGGCTGACCCGATTCAGGTCAATATCGCATTCACGCGTGCCAGCGTTTACGATTCCTGGTTATGCGCGAGGGGAAATCTTACCGCCAAATTGGCTTGCGTCAATGCAGGCCAGTCTGCCATTTTGGTCAGCGGCAGCCGCGAACCCCTCGCTCGCGGCGGTTCCACTGATGCCATCTCGACCCACTCTTCCCTTGCACCAGAACCAGCTTCGTTCGTGTTGCTGGGAACAGGTCTCTTCGCCGTCGGGTTTATCCTGCGGCATAAACATATTCTCTGACAAACCGAGCGCCTTCAACTGGGTGAATGCCCCATTTCCTACGTATAGCTTCCATCGCAGTTCACAACTTCAGGGATTCCAACCGAAAAATTTCTGTCTCAGGCGTCTCATTCGTCCCCTTTGTCTCACTCGAATCTGTCAGTGTGGAGACATGAGGCAACGGTATGCGGGTTTTCGGCTTGAAGATAAAGTTCATTTAGGAACTTCAGAACGGCCGCATTTCTGATAAAATATAAAGATATTTTGGAGACTTTAAACCCGGGAGAAAAGGAAGTCTATGAGAAAGTCTAAGCTTTATCAAGTAATGGGCGCCCTTATGGCGCTCTTTATGATCGGGATCGTAACGGGCGCCTTTGCTCAGGCTGGCCGTAACACGCCAGATTCTGCATCCGGCTCGGCTGATTCCAACAAGGTGGTTCTGAAAGTCGGGAATATGCAGGTCACGCAATCGGATGTGGATTTCCTGGTCCGCACGCTCAGCCCTCAACAGCAACAACAACTTCAGCATGAAGGCAAACGAACTCTCGGCGAGCAATATGCCACCATGCTGGTGCTCTCCCAGGCGGCTGCCAGCCAGCACCTGGATTCGTCACCCGTCTTCCAAAAGGCTATGGAGCAGCATAGAAACCAATTGCTGGCCGAGTTGGAATATCAAAACCTCCTTCAAAAAGCCGCTGTCACGCCGGCGGAAGTCAACCAGTATTACACGACTCACCAGGACGATTTCAAACAAGCGCAGGTCCGCGAAGTGGCGATTCGTAAAAAATCGCAGGGAGCGCAGGGGAATGGCACAGGTCTTGCTCCCGCGGAGGCAAAAGCCAAGGCGGAAGCCATCCGTAAAGCGCTGGCCTCCGGTGAGGATCCCAAACTGGTCGCGAAGAATTTTGCTGTGCCTAACGAAGTGATCGTGGAGACTGAACCTCGAACTATTCAAAACAGCCCGTCTCTTCCTGCGTTCGCAAAAACAGCCTTCCAACTCAAGCCCGGAGAGATTTCACAGGTTGAAGACACCCCAAGCATGCTCGTCTTCTTCCAGGTGGTCTCGCATCCGCAAGTTAGTTTAAAAGATGCCACCCCTGAAATCGAAAACGCTTTGCGTCAGCAGAAAGTTCAAACTGAAGTCGAGGGGCTGAAGAAGAACACCCCCATCTGGATGGATCCGAGTTACTTTGGATCAACAAATAGTCCTGCTTCCGGGTCTGACTCGACGGGACAAAGCCCCAACCCGTCCCCAAGTCAACGACCTTAAGAAAAGGTAGGCGACCATTCAAGCCCGTATAACGGAACGAAATAAATTTATTCATAGAGTATCACCAGGTCAGTACACTGTACCAACATGTAATAATCTATCGATAATCCATGAAAAGAATTTATCAACAGTTCTGTTGAAAACTTTGTGGAAAAGTTACAGAAATGTGACGTTAACGTCCCATTTTTAAAGGAGTTTTACCTCTTTGCATTAAATTGCAGCAAATTAAACTAAGTCTTTTATATTCAATTGCTTATCTTAATTATGAACCGCGAATAGCGACTCTTGCACGACAAAAAATCTTGCTCGTATGCGAGACGTAATAAGAATTCATACATCCAGCTTCTTCCTTTCCCCGCCAGTCAGTACGCCACTGTTTTATCTGGTACATTCCGTAACGACTCGCCTGCAAAACACCTGTTGAAGACGGATTCTCCAAAGATAAGTTCAGCTTTATCGGAGTGGCTGAGGCTTCCTGAGTTTTATGTGAATCACCTGATCCTGCTGGGTGATCTGGAATTGCCGGCCAAACGACTGATGGTCGGGTGCAGTGACTACGACCAGAATTGGCTCCATAGGAATAAAATTAAACTTGTATTTCCCGTTGATGTCGGTTTTGGCGCTGTAGGAAAGCGTCTTTCCCCGGCGGCTGTCTGGGTCACGAAATTCCAACGTGAGACGCGCTTGAAAGATAGGCTTTTCGCTTGCAGCGTCAGTTACAACAACGGTCACAGTCGTAAGAGGCGGATGCTTACGCGGCGCGGCGTTGGCCCAGGCAGCCAGGCTACACAGAATGAAAATTGCGCCGATTCCGCCCCACTCTTTTCTTGAATAGCACTGCTTGCCCTCTTGCATCATTCACCTCACATATCACTGGGCCAAAATCACGGAATAAAATGCTCGCAAAGGCTTTATCATAGCAAATCTGGTTTAAGGTACGGGATAAGGAGAACCCCCACCAGCCTAATTCTATCCCCATAAGGATAAGGTTGGGGTAAGGAATTACCACTTGGGACGGCGCACGAATCAGGGCGACACTTTCAGTTTTAACAAGGGAGAATCTGCGAATGAAACCCCTACGCGTGGGAATTGTCGGAGCGCGATTTGCAGCGCGCTTTCACTGGAATGGCTATCAGAAAGTCTATGGAACGCCGGTTGAGGTGACAGGTGTAACCTCAGCCTCTTCCGAATCGCGCAAGGCTTTTGCGCACGAGCATGGCATGCGCGCTTTTGATTCATTCGAGGCGCTCTGCGACGCCGCAGATGTCATCGACATCTGCGCGCCAGGCTCTCTTCATGAAACGCTGGCCGTCGCGGCCCTCCGTCGCGGAAAACACGTGATCGTGGAAAAGCCGTTCACCGGCTACTACGGCCCGGGAACAGACGATTTCCGTGGCAATCGCTTTTCCAAAGAAATCATGCGGCAGGAAGCGCTGGCGAGTTGCGACCGCATCCTGACGGCCGCTCGCGAATCCAAGCGGATTATCTGCTACGCGGAAAATTGGGTCTATGCTCCGGCCATTCAGAAAGAGCGTGAGATCCTGACGAAAAGCCGCGGACAAGCCTTGTGGATTATTGGCGACGAATCACATAGCGGCTCACATTCCCCGTACTACGGCCAGTGGAAGTTTTCAGGCGGCGGATCGCTGGTGGGGAAAGGCTGCCACCCTCTGACGGCGGCATTAAGTTTGAAGCGGTCCGAAGGCGAAGCGCGCATGGGCAAACCCATCCGTCCTGTCACGGTGAGCGCCCGCACGCACGAGATCACGCGCAATAAGAATTTTCAGGATGAGGGATTTCTGCGCAAGGATTACGATGACGTGGAAGATTACAGCCAGGTGCACGTCACATTCCAAGATGGCACGGTGGCGGATATTTTTGCCTCGGAACTCGTGCTGGGAGGAGTCCATAACTGGCTGGAAGTCTTCGCCAACAATCACCGCACACGCTGCAATCTGAACCCGGTGGACGCCCTTGAGACCTATAATCCGCGCGAGGAGTTGTTCAAAGATGTTTATGTGGTGGAAAAAATCGGCACAAAGCAGGGCTGGAGCCGTCCGGCTGCCGATGAAGACTGGCAGCATGGCTATCCGCAGGAATTTCAGGATTTCATGGAATCCGTTCGCGATGGACGCGAGCCTCTTTCCAATGGGGAACTCGCGCGCGATACGATCGCCGTGCTGTACACCGCTTATGTCTCCGCCGAGAAACGAGGAACCGAAGTTGAGATTCCCCATTAACGGTGCAGCGTACTCCCTTAATGTACCGGTATCTCCCCCGATGTAAGATCGGCAAGCGGGCTCTTAAAATTGGCGGCCAATTCTTCCTACGACATTCCCCGAGCATGATAATCAGGGTGCGTGTGAGATGCGCAACCACTTATTGCCGCTTCACCATCCAGCCTCGATCTCCTCCAGCGTCTTATCCTTAGTCTCAGGAACAAGCTTTAAGGAAAAGATAAAGGCTGCGATGCAAATCACGGCATAAAGCCAGAATGAGAGCCGAGCACCCAGAGCCTCAACGAGGCTCAAAAAGGTGATCGAAACGAGCAAATCTGCGATCCATACGGTGACCGAAGCCATTGACATGGCTTGGCCGCGAACGGTAGTGGGATAGATTTCCGAAATCAGTAGCCAAAAAACCGGTCCCAGGCTGATGGCAAATGAAGCAAGATAACCGAGCACGTCCAGCAGCACAACTTCCCGCGACAAATGTCCGGCTCCGAATGAAAAGCCCAGGTGTCCCAAACCGATCCCCATGCCTACAATCCCAATTAACAGCAGAGGCCGGCGTCCCACGCGGTCCAGCAGAAAGAGCGAGATGATGGTGGCAACCAGGTTAACACTTCCCACCAGGATCGTCGCAAGGATCGCGCTTGAAGCGCTCTTGAAACCCGCCATCTGCAAAATGGTGGGGGTGTAATAAATGATGGTATTCACACCCGTAATCTGCGTGAAAGCGCCAAGCCCGATGCCAACCAGGAGTGGTTTGCGAAAACGAGGCGCAAAGAGATCCCGAAATTTCAACCGATCCGCTTCCGTCACCTGACGCAATTCATCGAGATCGCGCTGCGCTTCCGGCAAACTCTCGATTCTGGAGAGGATCCGAAACGCCGCATCAAAAAGACCGTGGGCCGCCAGCCAGCGCGGGCTTTCCGGAAGAAAAATCAGAGCAATCAAAAGGATAATCGAAGGGCCGGCTGCGCTGATGAACATGGCTCGCCAATTCTGGGCGCCGGCAAAAATGTAATCCACGTAGTAGGCCACAACAATGCCGGTCACAATGGCAAGCTGGTTAAGCGTTACCAGCGCGCCGCGAATGGAAAAAGGGGCCAGTTCCGCGATATAGAGCGGCGTGATCAGAGAGGTGACACCCACCGCAAGCCCTACTACAAACCGCGCTGCCAGAAACAAGGGGAGGCCGTTGGACATCCCCGTGACGACGGCAAAAACGCCGAAAATGACGGCGTTCACCACCAGCACGGGTTTGCGCCCGAAACGATCTGCAAAATATCCCGCGACAGCGGCTCCCATAGCAGCCCCCGCCAGCACGATGCTGACGGCGAGTTCGGTTTCAAAGGCTTTCAGCTCAAATTGCCGTCGCACAAAAAGAATAGCGCCCGAAATTACGCTGGTATCGTAACCGAAGAGCAGTCCTCCGATAGCCGCAATGATGGCGATCAGGATAGCTTCGCCTGAGACGCGAGATTTTTCCCTGGCTTGCAATTTAGTTTCAGAATTCACGTGAACTCGATTCCTCGTCGCGACGCTGATGCAGCCCTACGAGTATAAGCTTCCTGAAAGGCGGATTCCTCAAAAATCGGCGTGAAACCGCAACGAAGGAACCAGAACCGGCCCCCGCGCGCGGTTATAGCCCGGATTGGTGATGTGCTGAAGGTCAGCAGAGGCAAAAAGGCCGCGCCACAGATGGAAGGTGTAGTAACTCTCGAAGATTCGCTCAAGCCCGTAATCGAGCTTCCCGTCTCCCAGTATGAACCCTTTTCCGCCAAGGGTCAGATACTCCCGATGATCGCCGGAAATTTCGTCCACCACGAAGGCCGCTCCGAGCTTATCCAGCCGCCGATGCCAGTGAGCGCCTCCCAGATCGCCTCCGAAGGAAACCGCGCGGTCAACTTCGGTGTAGCAGAAGGATTCCGTGCGACCGTCATCCCAGCCCCAACGCCCAAACACTCTCAACTCATGACCTAATTCCTGCTCCGCGTTCACCCCGAATCCGTATTTCACACGCCCCTGGCGGCGATAAAGCGTCACATCGGGAACCGCGTCCCTGCCGGAAAGAAACCCTTCGATCGCTTCGCGGTAACTTCCCATGTCGCCGTGATTCACATAAGAGAGGAATCGCAACGCGCTGCGTCGCCCACGCAAAAGGGCCGGATAGAATTCCACTTCAAAATTCTCCGAGTGCGCCCGCGCCAGATCGGCGTCAAGGTTCTCGCCGTTGGCCACTTTGGGCATCATCGCTTCTGCAAAACGCGCGCCCCAGGCGCGGTCGTCGTATTCCACCACGGCGCCCCAGGTGTAGCCGCGCGTGTTGGCGGCATAATCGTAGGCCGCATTGTCATCCACCGCCCAATTCATGAACTGAAGATGGCTGTCGCTGCCCACGGAATTCTGGTCAAAAAAATCCACCATGCTGAACTTCCCCAGCCACACTTCCAACCGGCGCGCGGGCAGCGAGGGCGCAAGCGATAGAAAGTCACGATCGGACTCTACCATTCCGCCGCCCAAATTGAACGTCTTTTCGATCAGAAAGCGGGCAAGGTAGGGCGTCTGGCCCAGATTGGGCGTGCGCACCACATCGAGATCCGTAAAGCCGCCCAACCCCGCGCCGCCGCTCAGCCCGTGCCCACCCGCGCTCTCGATATCGAAGATGGCTTCAGTGCTGGGCGTAAGCTTTGCGCCGGTGTAAAGGGTAAATACGCGCGAGGTCGCAACCTGAGCCTGCGGTTGCAGGCTGTTCGGACCGCTGTAGGCTGCCGGAAAAGCCGGATGTCCCTGGCTGATGATGTTCATCTGCCCGGAGAGCCAGAAGCGGCTGCTAAAATCGTGAGAGAAAACCGTCACATCCGGCGCCTGGTCGGAATCTGCGGAAGGCGCAGAGGCCGTAGGAGAGGTTTCCGGCAGCGGTGGATTGCTGATTTCTTGCGACCACGCCACGGGCAACGAGCCGCACAACATCATCAAAAGACACACGAATCCGCCGCATTTTTTCGCAGCAAGCTTGCGATGAGCATACCGTCTTGTTCCAGGCCGGATCAAAATGTCATCTTTCTGGCTTAGATTCTCGCGCGGCGGACACTCGTCGCCACCTTTAAGCGCACCCTATGAAAGTAACAGCACTGTTGAGATCGGGTAAACCCTAACCCGGCATAGCCGGAACCAAACTGGAAAGTTGGACCAGTTTCAGAATGGCCTCAGACCCGCATGAACACAGGTCAAAATCGAAGTGGCGAAAAATATTCTGCCAGAAAATGACAGAATCCAATTCCAAAGGTGCTAAGGCTTGGACGTCGAGCCGTTGGTCTTCTACTTCGATATACGTCGGTGTAATCTTCAGCACCCGGTAGCTCTTGTCAAACGTTTCGGCCTCGCGCGCCTCGAAGACGCGCTGGGCCCCGACAACAAACGCATGCTTGCGTCCCTCGCCATCTTCTATGTAGCCGAGCGCGTAGAGGGGGATCATGGCCGGAGGCGGCGCGCCGAGTGCGATAGATTCACTGCGCAGTCGGCCCGTCCGATGGGGTCGACTTGATGCGCTGCAGGACGCGAAAAGGTTGCGGGCTGGCATCACGAAGGGTTCCGCCTGAAGGGTGTGGAATAGGTGCAGATTGAGAACCGGATTTGTTGCATAAGGCCGACCGGATGGCCCAGATCCTGGCTTTCTGAAGATTCCATCGATGCGCGGCCAGTTGGTCACGAACAACACCGGGAGCCGGGCAGTTGGAGTAGTCTAGCCTCAAGGCTTATTTAACAGATTCTCAATGTCCTCCTGGAGCACAACATAAGGAGGACTGCCCCGTATGATTCTAACAGCCTCGATCGATGACCGATCTGGCCGAATCAAACCCAAAAAGAAGGTCGGAGTTCCCTGCACGCCGTCGTGCATCCCTTCACTCAGGTCGCTCTCGATTTCCTTCTTGTAGCCGGCTGCGTCGAGGCATTGCCGAAATTCTGCAGTTTTCAAGCCGATTGCTTGCGCGTATCTTAAGATGTCCGGTCCTGCCAAGGCCGCTTGGTGTCGGAAAAGCTCCTCGTGCATTTTCCAGTATTTGCCCTGTTGCCCTGCACATCGCGCAGCCTCGGCGGCAGTAAGTGCATTAGGGTGAACTGCTTCCAACGGAAAGTCTCGAAAGGCGTAGATCAATTTTCCAGTGTTAACGTACTCCGATAGAAGCCGTGGTCTATCGTCGCGAAAAAATTCTCCGCAAAAATGACACTCATAGTCACCGAATTCAATAAGTGCAACCTTCGCTTGGCCGCTGCCCAGATAGGGAGCTCCTTCGAGGCTTAGTATCTCTGGCTTGACTTGAGCCTGGTTTAACTGTTGGAGCAACCTTTCGACCGTCGCCAGTTCTGCCTGAATTTTCGCTTGCCCTTCCTCCAATGTTTCTACGTCTTGCTTCAAGTCATGGTTGGATCGGCCCCAAACAGGGCGTTCGACAGAGAGCAAGCACAGGCCCATCAGTATCCACATGCCATTTTTTGCGATACGGTGGCTCATCGCGTGAGTCTCAATGAAGTTCAGATAACGGGAGAGTGCCAGGGGAAAAAGTGGGTTGGCTCGGGCTCGGGGAGGCGGCCAAGCGTGTGATAGAGCGCGATTTCCATGGTTTCATAGCTGCGAAAGCCGTACGACCTTCTCGTAATCACTCGGATTTTGTTGTTGAGACCTTGTCGGTCATCGAGAAAGTCCTTCAAGCTCCCTGGCGGCACAGTCCCACCTTCCTTGCTTACCTCCACAGCAAAGTTGCCTTGTGCCCCGTACCCGACAAGACGCCGGCAACGGTGACTCTCAATCGCCTCCGTCGGCCCCTGTCCAAATTCCTACGTTTTTACATGAGGGCCGACACCGACTTCCAAAAATCTGCAATAAATGCCGAAGACTACTCTATTCTCGCCGGAATTTGAGGTTCGGAAGCGTTAGCAGAGTTTGAGCGGTTAATTGCGGATTTCCATGCTGGAGGAGCCTAGCAATTCGTGCTCTCCAAATTGCTACCCAGTTGTCTATGGTTACGGGCTGCGTCGGCTTAGCTGCTTGAGCAAGCATCACTGAAGGATCTTGCCCATTTTTCAGCATTTCAATGACGGTTGTTGCCAATTGAATGGCTGCCTCTCTCCGGGCTTGAATCTTAGATAATGTTTGTGACAGGTCTGGGCCGGCGACCAAACCATCCTCAAATATGATCGTATCCAGATCGACGGTAACGTTCGATGCTTTTGCCAGTTCCGCCGCATCCCTGCTCATCATCTCTCGACCAGGCATAATCATGCCCGAACTCAGCAGCGACTCGGGAAGTAGAAAGTCGGGCGTCACCAGGAGGGTTCCACCATCGACTACAATCGCTCTCTGATTCAAAAATAAACTATCCGTTCGGTAGTACAATGTACGCTCATGACCGGCCGTATCGGTCCAAGTCCAGCGCAAGGTTAGGCCCACAACATTCTTCCCGGATCGATTTTCTAGAATGCAGGAAAAAGGCGATAGGCTTGCTTGTGTCGGATGGCTCTGAAGGTAATTGGTGAACGGTAGGTATGCTGCTGGGTCGTAAGGCGCTAGTGAGATTCCGTCAAGGCTACTGGTCTTTACATGTACAGAGGACAAAGTCTGCCCGTTTCCTGAAATGCTCAAGCCAAAACCCAGAAGAAATCCTAACACGGTCGCTACCGAGAGTCTTTTGAATTTCATGTCTTGGCCTCCATCTTCTTGAAACGTCGATCTTGTAAACTCGAAATGCGCTATGAACGCGGAGCAATGTTTTGGCGTTTGGCTTACCAATCACGTTCCCTCTACCGTAGGAAAGTGAGCCGATTAAAATCCGAGGATCGGAGGGCTGCGGAATGGTCGCCATAACTCCGTCCAGCCCTCTCGACGGACTAGATTTCGGTTGGACCTAACAGGGGAGGTTCGTCTCCCAAAAGTGTGATCAGCATTCCTCCGGTAGGGGAAGATGTGCGCAGCAGTGATAGATCGCCGCGGTGAAGTTTCTCACGGTTCGAAACCCAAAGGAACGGTGGCTGACCAGCTTGATCTTGTTGTTCATGCCTTCCAGCGCGCCGTTGGAGACCCGCAGCCGAGTCCAGGCCAGGACGCCATCGAGATGATCTCGCAGCCTGCGAACCAGTTCCTTGAACGGCTGCAACCGGGAGCGCATGGCCGAATGCATCCAGCGTTCGAGATGCTGTTCGGCCCGCGCCGGCTGGCGGTAACCCCCAAAGAGCTGAAAGGCCTCCTTGAGGTAATCAGCCCGGAGGATGGGCGTATTCCCACGCACCAGCGTGGAGAGGCGCTCGCGCTCGTCGGTGCGCAGGTTCCAGGGGTTCTTCAGCAACAGGAACCGAGTTCGCTTCAAGGCGGTCTTTTCCTTCCCGATGAGGCGCCGCATTTCGCGGCGCCGGACTTCGTCCACCGCCCGGTTCAAGTGCTGCACCAGATGAAAGCGGTCAAAGAGGATTTGCGCGTTCGGAGCATGGTGGCGGACGGTGGCCGAGCGGCGCGGGCCCAACTCCGTGAAGAAG
>CADDZJ010000048.1 GCA_902812415.1 Acidobacteriota bacterium | reverse complement strand
GCTGGCGCGGGAAGCCGGGCGGCCCAACAGCGACGATGTGCGTCGGCTTGAGCAGGCGCTCGATGAGATGCAGGCGGGCGCCCAGGGCGATTTCATTCAGTTTTCGCGGGCAGATCTGCGGTTTCACGAAATCATCTGGGGCATGTCGGGCAATCGCTTTGTAGAGCGCGCCCTCCGAACTATTGTTACACCGCAATTTGCCTATGTTTTAATTCAGCGGTTTCGCTACACCCATTTAGATCTGCCCGCAGTGGTGGCGCAGCATCGGGATATTTTGAAGACGCTTCAAACCGCCGATGCAGAGGCGTGCCGGCAGTATGTGCGGGATGTGACGGCAGATTTCTGGCGCCAGATTGAGCAAAGCGTCGCTCGGCCGGATTGAGACGAAAAGTTTGGGGGAAGCGTGGAATTTTAGATTTCATCGACCTCTGACTGACACCCTCCCCTTGGCGCATACATGGCAGACCTCCCCGGAATGCCATGTATGCGCATTTTTTTGCTCCCGGGCGAAGATAGCTCATTGCTTCTCTCCGTTTCAGGCTCTTTATGCATGGCCGGATATCCTGGGCTCCTGCTACACTCAGAAAGGCTATGTGTGGTCGGCGTTATGGCGTCCTTCGTTTGATCGTCTTATCCATTCTGCTTCCGGGGGCAGCCGGCTCATCGTGGGCGCAAACACAGAGTCTGACGCCCGCGCAGCAGAAGGCGGATATTGCCTATCAGGAGGGCATGCGACTGTTGCGACAAAGGCAATATGCGGAAGCCCTGGGACGATTTAAAGAGGTTGAACAATTCACTCCTCATCTGCCGCAGGGGTACACGGGAGAAGCGATTAGCCTGGCTTTGATGGGGAAACCTGAACAGGCGGTTGCCGCGCTGCACAAGGCTTTGGAAATCGATCCCACTTACTGGGTGGCGCGCAGGGAATTGGGCATTATCGAGTGGCAATTGAACAGGAAGGATGAGGCGGCCAAAGACCTGGCCCAGGTGGCGAAATTGTTTCCGGATGATCCTTCGGTGAATGTCATTCTGGGGGAGTATCAGTTCGAGAATAAGAATTATGCGCAGGCGAACGAGTTGTTTTCAAAGTCCTCGGCTCAGGTGGCCGCAAGCCCCCGGCTTTCCCTGATGGCCGCACAAGCGCTGATCAAGACAGGTCAACTCCAGAAGGCGGCCGCGAGTCTGGAGGCTTTAAACCTGGCTCCAGGCCTCACTCCGCAACAGCGATTTCAGATTGCATGGCTCCTGGGCAAGGCCAAGGATTATTCCAAAGCCATTCAGGCGTTCAATGCGCTGCCGCGAGATTTCAGCGATCCCTTCGGGCGGGGGTATGGCCTTGCGCTTGCTTACTACGAGAGCGGTCAGTATTCGGAGTGCGTCAAAACCCTTTCCGGGCTTGAGGCGCAAGGGATGACTCGCCCGGAGCTTTTCAGTCTGCTGGGCGCGGCGGAAGAAAAGAGCGGCCATACGCTCCGGGCGTATGACGCTTTCCGCCAGGGCATTTATCGTTTTCCGCGCGACGATGAAAACTACCTGAACATCTCGACGCTCGCCGTTCAGCACTTCAATTACGATGTGGCGTTGCAGGTGCTGGGCTCAGGAATCCGGGAGATTCCCAACGATTACAAGCTCTTTCTGACGCGCGGCGTGGTCTATACTCTTCGCAAAGAACTGGCCAAGGCGCAGGCGGATTATGAGAAAGCGCTGGCTCTTGCGCCCCAAGAGAGCAGCGCTTACGTGTCATTGGGAATTTGCTTCATGGATCAGGACCGATATGCGGAGGCCGCGCAGATTTTTCGGCAGGGAATCCAAAAACAAGCGAAGGACGTGTTGCTTTATTATTTCCTTGCGGACTCCCTCTTTCGCCAGGGCATCACTGCCTCGTCGCCTTTCTACCAGGAGGCGTTCGACGCAGTTCAAAAAAGCATAACCCTCGATCCGAATTTTGCGTTTGCGTATCTCCAGAGGGGAAGATTGGAGTTGATTCGCAATCAGACGGATGCAGCCATTCGAGACCTTGAGCGCGCGCGGCAGTTGGCGCCCGATTCCCGGACGATTCTCTATCAGTTAGGCGTCGCTTACCGCAAGGCCGGCCGGAAGGACGAAGCTGAAAAATTGTTTGCGCGCGTGAGCGAGGCAAGCAAAGAGGAGGCGGCCCGGTTCCGTAAAGGCAAGCTCATGGAGATTATGGTCACTCTTTCGAATAACGGAGCGGGTTCGCCGTAATTCTCCCTGGTCATCCTGAGCGGTAGCGAAGAATCTCAACACCCGTGATGAGTGATGGGTGAAAAGCGGCAAGGCCCGCAAAAACAGCCGAAGCGCCGGAAGCTATCCTGACTCATCAGAAGTTGTGAAAAAATCTCGCTGTCGCGGCGATCTGCGATCGCCGACACCCGCGATCGGTGATCGCCGGGTTTCGGTTTTCCAAAACTTCGGCGAACATAGTTCGCCGCTACAACGGCGCGGATTCATTGATTCACAGCGCGGCAGAGCCACAACTAATGTGGCGCGGCCGTCTCGGTCGTGGGCACGGGCGGGACGCCCGTGCCACGCAGGGAAAATGTGCGCAAGCCGCAAACATTTTGACGATTAGCAGTATGCCTTCTCGCTTATCACTCTTCACTTGTTCGGCCCCATCCGACAAGGGTGAACTCAGGGCCATCGGCCTTGACCTGTTTTAGGCTATCGTAGTAGGCTAAATTATGAAGACCTTCGTGGATATTTGCCCTTTTCCCCAGGGGCCCATCCACGGTCGCTGAGGAAGAAGGGGTGGCGGGAGATCAGAATGGAATCGGAAACGAGAGAACGAACAGGTTGGAGCGCAGCCCCTCGCTCCCCACTCTCTCCCATTGGGAACACGGAGACCGCGAAGCGGTGGGTGAGGGTATTCCCAGTAAGGCTAAAAAAGTGCACGCCTTGGCGGTCATCACAGGTTCAACCCACGGGTTCACGACGAAAAAAAGAATGTTTAGGGTTGATGAGCGCAAAAAATAATCTATCGCATTGAAAAAAGGTATGTTATTGGCTTCTTGTTCCGACACCTTTTACGAACAATTTCCAAAATTCCTTGTATCTAAAAGAAAATAAATGACTTATTTATTTAATTTGTTCGTTGTACGCAATCATATAGAAAATACTGGACTTAACTGAAAAGTGGGGAAATTGTTCGTCATTGGATGACGTGAAATTGGGCCAAATTGAATAGCATGGAGAAACGCTTCATTAATGAGGCTGGTTCGAACCCAATAGGTTGGCTGCTGAAAAAAACCCGACAACCTGTCATTCTGAGGAGCCGCAGGCGACGAAGAATCTCTGCATTGGGTTGGTTCAGTAAATACCGGGATGCTTCAGCGTGACAAGGAACATTCTGAGATGGGTCACGAATCACTGGGACAGAACGCTCGATTCAAAAGCCTTATCGTCGTTTTTGCTCTGGGGATTGTGATCGCTATGAGTGCGGGTTGGGCGATGGCGGATCAGACGGTTTGTGGCGCTTCATTGGAACAGGCGCAGCAATTGCTCGAGCGTCAGGAGGCAGAGCAGGCAAGAAAGGTGATTCAATCGGCCATTCCGAAATGTCCAGGAAACGCGCAAGCTTACAGCCTGCTGGGCATCAGTTACGATCAACAGAATCTTTATCCCGAAGCTGAGAAGGCATATCAGAAGGCGATTGCCCTGGACCCTCGCTGGGCGGGCTTTCACAACAATCTGGCGGCCAGTTATCTTCATGCCGGGAAGACCGCGGAAGCCATCGCGGAGTTTCAAAAGGCTCTTCGGCTTGATCCCCAAAACCGTCTGGCAGCGCTCAATCTTGCGGACTGCTATTTGGATCGCAAGGATTTTTCGCGTGCCCTTCGGTATTTTCGGCAAGCAGGTGCGGCTCACTCACAGGACCCGGACGTCCTGTTTGGGCTGGCAAAAGCCTATTTCGGAGCAGGAGAGCCTCAATCCGGCGTGGAAACCGCAGAAAAGCTCTCCCTATTGGCGGGCACGGATTCAAAGGTACATTTTTCTTTAGGGCTGTTGCTGGCGGAAAATGGCCGGTACGCCAAGGCGATTCAGGAACTTCAAGCCATTCCTATCCGTGAACGAGATTTTGCCGTATATCAGAACCTGGGTCTCGCCTACATGAAATTGGGAAAAGCGCCTGAGGCGCAGAGCGCGTTTGAGGAGGCGATGCGGCTTGACTCCGCCAGCCCCGAACCGTACCTGGGGCTGGGTCAGATTTTTTCCTCCACACATCGCCTGGAACAAGGGATTTACTGGCTTTCTCAGGCTCATCAGCGCGCGCCACAAAGAGCTGATATTACGTTCGCGCTCGCTGAGGCATTGATCCGGGCAAGGCAGTTGGATCGGGCAAATGATCTTCTCGCTGGCGCCAGAAAACAGCATCCGCATAATACGGCTTTGCTTCAAGCAGAGGGAGACCTTTACGCTCAGGAGCACAAGGATGAGCCAGCGCAGCGCGCTTATAAGAAATCTCTGGAAAGCGACCCGCATCAATTGGGATCGCGACTGGGGCTGGCAAAGCTCTATGAACGATCAGGAGAAACTCTGGAAGCTCGAGAAGAATACGAGACGATTCTCAAGCAGGCTCCCAACAATGCCGAGGCGAATCTGGGGATGGGCCGCCTGGCGCTACAATCCGGAAAGTTCAATGAAGCGGTAGCGAGCCTGGAGAAAGCCTTGCGGAGCGATCCCAATAATCAAACCGCGATGGAGAATTTAGCCGCCGCCCGAATTCATCTCGGACAATATGCGGTAGCTCAAGACCTTTTGCGGAAGTTAGTGACGATCAATCCCAATAATTCCCGCGCCCGCTACTTATTAGGACAGGCGCTTCTCAAAATGGGGCGAAAACAGGAAGCGGAGCTTGAGTTCGAGCGTTCGCGTGAATTGAAGGCGGCAAGCGCCACACGCTGAGAAGCGGAAATCCTTGTTGCAGGAGGGTGCATGCTCTATACCGTTTCCGGAGTTCGCAACTTTATAACCGGCCTGGACCATCCCGAGGGCGTGGCGGTAGGGCGGGACGGAACGGTTTACGCGGGCGGAGAAAGCGGGCAGGTTTATCGTATTTCGCCGAATGCGGAAAAGGTTGAAATCATTGCCACAACCGGGGGCTTTTGTCTCGGCATTACTCCGGATCAACAAGAGAATTTAGTCGTTTGCGATTGCGGTCGCCGCGAAGTGCTGGGCGTCAGCCCGGAGGGTGAGATCGAAACGCTGGTCAAGTCGGTTGACGGGCGCGAACTGATGAATCCAAACTTCAGCGTCTTTGATTCTCAGGGCAATCTCTATTTCAGCGATTCAGGAGAATGGAAAAAGGCGAACGGCGTTGTCTATCGGCTCGGTAACAACGGAAAGGCCGAGGTTTTTTCTTCCGGACCTTTTCATTTTGCCAACGGGCTGGCGCTGGATGCCGCCGAGCGCTGGCTTTATGTGGTTGAGAGCAATCTTGACCGTGTCTTGCGGATTGAGATCAAGCCGGACGGCCAGGCAGGAACGCCTGAAGTATTTGCCGAAGGGCTGGCGAGAATACCGGATGGTCTGGCATTTGATGCGCGCCAGAACCTTTATGTAACCACCTATGCCTCGAATTGCATTTACCGGGTGACGCCGGATCGCAAGGTGGAATTGCTCTGCCAGGATGAAGAGAATCTGTTGTTATGCCAGCCGACCAATTGCGCGTTCGGCGGCCCCAATTTCGATCAGCTTTTCGTAGCCAACCTGGGCCGTGACCATATCTCGGTCTTGGATCTCAGAACCCCTGGGCAGCCCCTGTGGTGCCATCGGTGAGGAGGACTCATGGATTTTAAGGGAAAAGTTATTATTGTGACCGGAGGCGGCTCCGGCATTGGCCAGGCGTGCTGTCAGGAATTTGCAAGTCGAGGCGGTTCGGTAGCGATTGTGGACCGCGATGAAAAGACAGGAAAGGAAACGGCGCAGGAGATTGGGAAGAAGGGCGGAAGGGCCGAGTTTTTCCAGGCAGATGTCAGTTCGGACGCCCAGGTGCGGGAACTGGTGATGAAAGTCGCATCCAGAATGGGCGGAATTGATGTGCTGGTGAACAATGCCGGCATTCAGCGTTATGGGGCGGCTGCGGATATTTCTGAAAAAGAATGGGACGAGGTATTGAACGTCAATTTGAAAGGCGCTTTCCTGATGTCCCATTACGCCATTCCGGAAATGATCAAACGCGGCGGCGGGTCGATTGTGAATACCGGTTCGGTGCAGTCTGTGACTGCCCAACGCAATTCCGTGGCCTACGTGGTCAGCAAACATGGTCTGCTGGGACTTACCCGATGCCTGGCGCTGGATTACGCCAAAGAGAATATCCGCGCCAACTGTGTGATGCCCGGCGCGATTGATACGCCGATGCTGCGTTGGGCTGCGTCGCTGGACGATCATCCCGAGCGCGTCATCGAGGCCTGTCATCGCTTGCACGCTCTGGGTCGCATGGGTCAGCCTGACGAAGTGGCGCAGGTCATTGTTTTTCTGGCCAGCGATCTGGCGTCGTTCATCACCGGGGCTGCCATCCCCGTCGATGGAGGATTGCTGGTTCCGACGGGCGGCATGATGGCCCAGGAATCAGGCACCGGCGCTAAAAAGACGGGGCAGACATGACGGGCTGCTGAAAAACGTTTGCCGCCTGTCCACCTGGCATTCCCCGGGGCCGAAAAAGCGATGAGTGTCGAGAAAAAATCATTTCCGGCGATTCAACTGCTTTTTCTTGTCTCTCGTCACCCTTCGCTTATCACTTCCATGGGGATTCTTGGCTATCGCTCAGAATGACAGGAGGGGAGCTCAGGATGACAGAGGGGTAGTTGCTGCTTTCTACCAAGGAGAAATAAATGAGCCAGAATCTGGAAGCGCGAAACGACATCGATGTTGAGGATTTTTGCCGGCGCTTTTCCGTAATTTATGGAGGCGCAATCTCCGATGTCCTGGATGAGATGGGTTATCACCATCAGGTGTTGCCCCATGAGATTCAGGCCCTGACCATGGACCAGACCGTGGCGGGCGTGGCCATGACTGTCGAAGGGCAGCCCACGGTGAGCGAAGATCCGGAGGAAATCTTCATTCCGATCCTTCAGATGCTTGGAGACTTGAAACCAGGCGATGTCATCGTTTCACAACCGCACGATAATTCAAGCGCCCACATCGGTGAGCTTTCCTGTGAAACCGCCAAATTTCGCGGCGCGCGGGGGGCCGTGATCGACGGCGGCGCCCGGGACATCGACTATATTTTGAAGCTTGATTTCCCGGTGTTTTGCCGCTATCGGACATCGGCGGACGTGATGGGTCGCTGGAGACTGACTTCTTACGGCCGGCCCATTCAAATCGGCAGGACGGTGATTGAACGGGGCGACTTTGTGGTGGGCGATAAAGACGGGGTCGTGATCATCCCTCGAAAGATCGTCCGCGAGGTTCTGGAAAAATCTGAGGAAGTGGTAAGCACTGAGAACCTCGTGCGCAAAGCCATTCTGGAAGGCGTTCATCCCGTCGATGCCTATCGGAAATATGGCCGCTTTTAGTCAGCGCTCTTATAGACGATTCGACTCAGGGTTGCTGAAAAAGATGTTCTCCAATCATGTCATTCCGAACCCTTCGGCTGTCATTCTGACGCCGAGCGCAGCGAGGCGGAAGAATCCCGGTATTTAGAAAGTCAAACCCATACAGGGATTCTCCGTCGCCTTCGGTTCCTCAGAATGACATGTGAGATATGTTTTTCCACAACGCGCTAAAAAACAACAGAGGATTTGCCTATGAAAATTACCAATCTCAAGTACACGCCGGTATTTGTTCCGATCGAAGCTCCTTTACGTTATTCACAAGGCGCGCATCCTGGATTCTCGCGCATCATCGTCGAGCTCGAAACGGATGAGGGACTCGTCGGCCTGGGAGAATGCTACAGCGGCAAGGCGCGGGAGGGACAGCTTGAGGAGTTTCGCCCCTCGCTGATCGGCGAAGACCCCTTTCAAATCGAGCGCATCCGCTGGAAGCTGGGATCGCCGGGAGCGCTCAAGTTGTTTGGTCACATCCTTCCTTTCGCGGCCATCGAATTCGCGTGCCTGGACTTGCAAGGAAAGGCGCTGGGGCGGCCGGTCTATGAGTTGCTGGGCGGGAAAGTGCGCGATCACGTTCCGCTCTCTGCTTACCTCTTTTATCGTTATCCCAACGAAAAGAACGAAGGCGAGGTTTCCAACGCCGATCAGATGGTGGCCTGGGCCCGGAGCCTGGTTCAACAGTACGGATTCCAAACCATTAAATACAAGAATGGCGTGTTGTCCCCGGATGAAGAGATCGAAACCTTCAAGGCATTGCGCAAAGCTTTTCCACGTCACAAGATTCGGATGGACCCTAACGCGGTCTGGTCTGTCAGCACGGCAGTCCGGGTAGCCAAGAAGTTAAAGGATGACGATTTGGAGTATCTGGAAGATCCAACGTGGGGCTTGCGGGGAATGGCGCGCGTGAATCGCAAGGCTCCCTGGGTGACGTTAGCCTCGAATATGTCGGTGTTTGCGTTTGAAGATTTGCCGGTCGCGGCGCTTCTGGACGTTCTCGACGTGGTGCTCCTTGATCCCCATTGGTACGGAGGCATTCACCGCGCCCGAGTTGCGGCGCATGTCTGCGAAACTCTCAATCTGGATGTGGGGATGCACAGCGGAACAGAACTGGGAGTGTCGCTCGCTGCGATGCTGCATCTGGCGGCGGCTATTCCGAATCTCGCTGCGGCGCCGGATTCGCACTATCACCATCTGCGCGATGACGTGATTCAGGGCGGCAAGATGAAGTATGAAAATGGCGGGATGAAAGTGCCGACCGGCCCTGGCCTGGGCGTCGAGATTGATCGCGACAAGCTGGCACGCTATCACGAAATGGCAAAATCGCAGCAGATGGGTTCCTGGATTGAAGACCCCGCGCGGCCCGGCATCGTTACGTATTACCCGAAATATTAACGGGTTGCCATAAAACGATCCGAAGCGCTGTTATTCCGAGCCCTTTACCTTTCATTCTGCGCGTAGCGAAGAATCCCTCTATTTTCGGTTCGAGGTAACTCGGTGAGGAATCTCGAAAGGCAATGATGAATGATGAGTGGCCAGTGATAGGGGACAAAGCGCGGCATATAAACCGCGTCGGCGGTCCGGGATTTCTTATTCAGAATCGGCTCCGCTGTTTGCGGGGGCCAGGCTAACGTCATCCACCCATACTTTGCCGGCGATCTGATTATCAAAGTGCTCGCTCGGGACGCGAGCGATGCTGACGATCACCATGCGGGTTTGCGGGCTGGTTTTGAAGTCGATGGTGAGAGGTATCCAGGTCGGTGAGCTGCCAGTGAGTTGGTCGCTATATTTGTCAAGCAGGTTGGGCTTGTAGGCGTCTCGCACTTCCATGCGAGGCCCGCTGTCGGTCGTGATGCCCTCGGTCCTCATGAAAGCTGTGAGGTGGTACGCCCGATTGGGTTTTACCGGCACGTATTGATAAATGTTGTGATAATCGAAATTTTGTGTGCCCGGAAACTGAATCAGAAGCGAATGGGCCGGAGAATGAAAAGTCGAGTCATCCATTCCCACATAGATGCCGCCCACTTGAGCGATCCGCCAATCGAATCCCATGCCCATGGGCTGCGCCTCGAAATCTCCGTTTTCCACAAGATTTTGCGGAGTCGCCTCGTAGGTGGCCGGAATAATGCCCTTTTGCCGCAGCGTAGTCCACACCTGGTAGGCTTGATCCGCTTTCTGTGTCCCGATGAGGATGTCAATATAGGGAGAGGCCATGGAGGCCGGAAACTTGTCCGGACTTTTGGCGATCAGCTCCCACACCGGTTCCGTCTCATCCCAATGATGACTGGCGATCAGGTAATTCAGGTATTGCAGTTCCTGATCGGCGTTTTTCGGAATAAGCTCAGCCAATATCTTTTGAGGGTCGCCCGAAGCTTTCCACGCGGTGTTGAAGATGGGGTCTTGATATTCATTCGCGGCCAGCACCATCTTGAAGTGGCGGAACGCTTCGTCTAGGTTATTGTGCAACAGAAAAAAGTTTCCGATGGCCCACTGAAATCGGGGGAGGTGAGGCGCCAGAAAATCGGCGCGGCGCATGCAAGCTTCGGCCTTATCCGCTTCGCCCTGAAGTTGAAAGGCATTGGCCAGGTCCAGCCAGGTTTGAGGGTCGTAGGGATTCAGCTGGGCGGAGCGAGTCAACTCCTGGATGGCGCGGTCAGGATCGATATCCTGCGCGCTGTATTGATATAACCGGCCCAGTTCAAGCGGGTATTCGGCGTCAGAAGGGTCAAGCCGGCTGGCCGCTTGCAGATTTTTGGCGGTGGGTCTTTCGCTCACCAGCGTCGCAAGATAAGCTCTCGCAATCCAGACGAAGAGGAGGGCGAAGACGATCACTTCGATCGCCAGCGCAGCGGTCTTCACCACGTTGTTTTTCAGCGCAAGCTGCATAGGTCGCAAACCGTCAAAAATCAAATCTTAACATATAGGCTCGCTCCCGCAGGAATGCAGGCAGGCTGAGGACGCAACTCTTCGGACGATCAACCTGCATGCGGCTGCTGCTGAGTAAGGCAATGGAGCGTTCCAAGACCCCAAACGAGGTCCACGGCATGTATGCCTGTTACGGGCCGATCTTGGAACATTTCCGAAAGTATTCCCAGCGCGATGCGGTCCCTGGGATCGTTAAAAGTGGGAACCAAAACGGCGGCATTCGCAATATAAAAGTTTGCATAGCTGGCGGGAAGACGCTGGCCTTTAAAAGAAAGCGGCGAAGGCATCGGCAGCGCGACGACTTGCAATTTTGAGCCGTCCGCCAGTCGCGCGCCTTCCAGTCGCTCGCGATTTTCCTGAAGAGGTCGGTAGTTCTCGTCCTGGGGATCATCTTCCTGGCATAAAACAACGGTATGAGGATTGACGAAACGGCAGAGATCATCGACGTGGCCGTGCGTGTCGTCTCCGGCAATGCCTCGGCCAAGCCAGATAATCTGCTCTGCTCCAAGGAACTGGCGTAACGCCGCTTCGATTTCCGTCTTCCCAAGGCGAGGATTGCGCGGCTGGACTGAATTATCGAGCAGGCATTCCTCGGTGGTCAGCAAGTCTCCCTGGCCGTTGACGTCAATGCTGCCGCCTTCCAGCACGAAATCCTGTTCGCCGGCTCGCACGGCGACCAGGGGATAGCCCAGCTTTTCGGCAATGCGCTCAGGCACGGCGTCATCCAGTTGCCAGTCAGGATACTTGGCCCAGGCATTGAAGCGAAACCGAGCGATGGCCAGCCCGCACTGGCCCGTTTCCGGGGAAATCCTTCTGACAAAAATCGGGCCGAAGTCGCGCGTCCAGCCGCGGTGAGTGGGAACGTGAAAGAACTCGATCGGCGAGAGGTCGGCGCCAGCAGCTTTGAGTGTTTGCCGGGCCTTTCGCTCGTGCCTAGCGTCATTCACCAAAATACGAAGGGTCTCGCCGGGAAGAATTTTCCTGGCAACTTCAGCGTAGACCCATGGGATGGGAGCGAATTTCCCGGGCCAATCGGTAATGTTGTGCGGCCAGCCGATCCAGGTGGCCTCGTGCTTTTCCCACTCGGCTGGCATATGGAAGGTGGACTCAGGGGCGGGATTCATGACCTTGGAAGTCTTACGAGACGGACAAGCTTTGCTGCCGTTCGCTCGCCTCCAGGTCTGCGCGGGCTTCGTTTTCAATGCGCTGCTTGAGATCGAGGAAGATCATGTGAGCCAGAATCAGATGCGCGTCTTCCACCTTCTGCATGTTGCTGGAAGGGACGATGATGGGGCAATCGAGCAGAGCCTTCATCTTTCCTCCGCCGCAGCCGCCAAGCCCGATGGTGACGGCTCCTTTTCTTCGCGCCAGCTCGAACGCCTGCAGGACATTGGGCGAGTTGCCGCTGCCGCTGATGCCCAGGGCCACGTCGCCTGCTTGGATGAAATTTTCCATCTGGCTGGCAAAGACGTTCTCGTAATGCGTGTCATTGGCCCAGGCGGTGATCAGGGGCGTGTTGTCTGAGACGGAAAATGCCTTCAGGCGTTTGACGGGCGCCAGCCATTCCGGTCCGGGAAAGTGCGTGGCTTTGCCAAGGTCCGCGGCCATATGTGAAGCCAGCGCGGCGCTGCCACCATTCCCGAAGAGAAAAACCGTGTGATCCGTTCGATAAGCTCGAAAAAGAATTTCCGCGGCGCGCCGCGCCTGCTCCACCGGAAGGTGATCCAGCACGTTCTTGAGATCGGCTAAATAGGTTTCGTATTCGTAATGCATGTGCGCCAACTTGATCCTCCAGAGATGTAAAGAAGATTCAGCACGTTGCTGAACAACTCCTGCGACCTGTTATTCCGGGGGCCGAAGGCGGCAAGGAATCTCGCTCTTTATTTGCAGGGCGAGATTCCTTGCGAAGTTTACCTTGAGCCAAAATACCGAAATTCTTCGCTATCGCTCAGAATGACCGGCGAAGGACTCGGAATGACGGCGCTCAGGATCGGTTTTTCAGCAACCTGTTACGGATTACGGCCGCCGTTCACGCCTCTTCGGCTTAGCCACTGGCTGGCTTTGGATTCGAGATAGGCCAGAGGCACGTCATAAAGCATGGCCTTTGCGGAATGGCGCAGGCTGTCGTGAATGAAGCAGACGTGCGTACACCAGCACTGATCGTGAGTGATGGCTTGCGCCTCCTGCCGCCTGGCCTGGCTCTCCCAGAATTTCTGAAAATGGCAGTCGAACTCGCGCAGGTTGCCCAGTTCTCCCCGTAGTTCACAAGCCCTGACGCCTCCGTCGTAGTCAATCACGATCGAGGTTTCGCTCGCCGTACAGGGCATGGGCCAGGGATGCGGCGATTCAATATTCTGAAGCTGAATCTTGTTGTGGAGCGCCAGCGTCCCCTGGTAATACATCTTCCCGACGCGGTGCTCGATTCCATCGAGACGACGGAGAATGGTCGGGGCGTAATAGGCGTAAACCTTTTGCAATTCCTTGTAAAGCGCGGGAAGGCGCTCTGCCGGAATTTTTTTCAGGCCCGGCTCCTTGGCGTCTCCGCGAATGATGTTGAAATAGTGGCCGTCCACCTGGCAATGCTTTTTCACAAAATCGGCAATTTCCAGAATATGGTCGAAATTCTCCGCGCAGATCACGGTGTTGATGTTGAGGCGAAAATTTGAGAAACGCTTCCGGCTCGGCTGCACGCTTTCGAGGGTGCGAAGGGTCTTCTGGAAATTACCCGGCACGGCGCGGATGGAGTCCTGCATTTCATTGAGGCCGTCCATCGCTACATTCAGATCAAGGTGAAGCTCAGGATTCTCGGTGAGAATCTGCTCCACGCGTTCGGCGGTGCGTTTCGGCAGCAGCCCGTTGGTGGGCAGATTCACCCATCGAACGCTGTTCTGCTGGTAAAACAGGCGAACAATCTGCGCCAGTTCGCGGCGCAGCATGGGCTCGCCGCCTGAAAGCCAGAGGTCCGTAAAAAGGGGCATGGTGGAGGAGAGCCTCTGAATTTCGTCCCAGGTCAGGTCGCCCCGGCGGTTCAATTCCTGCCAGTAAAAACAGGTGCGGCACTTGGCATTACACACCGAGGTGACGAAGAAGATCACCACCTTGAGTTTTTTCGGCGAGCCGAATGCCCGATAAATCCTCTCGCGTTTGGTTGGGGAGTTGTTTGTCATCCGGCGGTTTTCGACTTACCCGAATTCCGACTTGTAACAATCGGGTCTATGCTCATTCTACCAGAAAGCGCGATGGCAACCATGCGTTGAACGATGGTCGAATATCTCGTCACTGGCGCCTGCTATAAGAACAATAAAACTTGCAAAGAATCTTTCAAGATTTGATCACAATGCGATATACTTGGTAACTTATTGTTGATGATTCGCGTTTTGGCAATGAGGTGAAATTTCACGGATTGGATCGGACCTGCCTTCTGACTCCGTGAAAACGCCTTCCGGTTCCCCATCATCCGCGCACTGGAAGATTTGACCGAAAATCTATCCGGTCGATCTTTTCCTGCGCGGAATAAAGCGGTCAAATTTTCTTCAGGCAAGCCCTCAAGTTGAAATGGTGAAATCCGCTCTCCGCTGGTCCCAATGGGTTCTTTTTCTCGTCATCCTCCCTCTAAGCGCCGGATTTGCGCAGAATTCATCGCCGCTATTCCCTGTTTCGGGCACCGTGCAGGATTCAACCGGCGCGGCAATTCCCGGGGTCCAGGTGATGCTGCGGCGCAACGGCGTGACCGTGCGAACCGCCAGCACGGATGCGCAAGGCCGCTTTCAGTTCTCCCGTGTTCCTCCGGGCGCATACATGCTTCAGGCGCGCTCCAGGGGATTCAACCCCTCTTCAAAGGTTTTGCGGGTAGGCTTGAGCGCGCCCGCGCCGGTGACAATCGTGATGACGATTGCCAGCGTGCATCAGCAGGTCACCGTGACTTCTTCAGGGAATCAGGTGGTCCCAACCACCAGCGACAATTTGAATGGCGTCACTTTAAACGCGCAGCAGATCAACAATCTTCCGGTGTTTGACCAGGACGTTGTCGGCCTGCTTTCAAATTTTCTCGATACGGACGCTGGCGGAACGGGAGGCACGGGAATTGTGGTGAACGGCGTCGAGGTCGAAAATCTTGCGGTGACGCCTTCAGCGATCAAATCCATCAAGATCGACCACAATCCTTTTGACGCTCAATACCGGCGTCCGGGCTGGGGCCGCATGGAAATCACCACCAAGGCGGGAACGCAGCAATACCACGGCGAAATCAATTTCATTTTTCGCGACTCAATTTTCAACGCCCGTAACGCTTTTTCCCCGACGCGCCCGCCGGAACAACGCCGCAAGTTTGAGGGAGAACTGGGCGGACCGGTGTTCCACAGCAAGAAGACATCGTTTTTGATTTCAGCTGATCACGATGTGGAGGATATTGAATCCACCGTTTTCGCCCTGGGGCCGTCCGGAACCATCCAGCAGAACGTTCCAAGTCCAACTCATAATACGCTCGTTTACGGCCGCGTCGACCATACGATCAACGACAAGAATAACTTCTCCGTCTCGGCTTCATACCACGGCCGCCAAGATCTGAACCAGGGCGTGGGCGGGCTGACACTGCCCGAAGCGGGCTATAACCAGTCATTCAGCGGCGAAAAAGTGCGCTTCAACGAGACGGCGATTTTTACGCCCAACCTGTTGAATGAAATTCATCTGATGCTGGCGCAATATCGTCGCCCCACCGTCAGTTTGAGCGATGCGCCGCAAATCGACGTGCTTGGAGCTTTCGTCAGCGGCGGCGCGCAAGTGAACCAGTTGCTCACCAAACATCACTTTGCTCTGACCGATATTGCAACGTGGACGCATGGCAAGCATCAGCTTGAGTGGGGTTTTGACATCCCGGATTGGGCGCGTCGCGGCCTCGACGACAATCAGAATTTCGGCGGCACTTTTACCTTTTCAAGTCTTGCGGATTACGCGGCGGGCAAGCCGCTGACTTATACCTTGCAGCAGGGCAACGGTCATCTGATCTACTGGCAGAAGATGCTGGCCGCCTTCGCGCAAGATTCCTATCGCTTGAAGCCTAACCTGATGCTCTCGGGCGGCCTGCGCTGGGATTGGGAAGACTATTTTTCGGATGCCCGCGAGTTTGCCCCGCGCCTGGCGCTGGCCTGGTCGCCTCGCAAAAGTCCAAAGACCGTTGTCCGGGGCGGCGTCGGTGTTTTCAATGACTTCGCCCGGTGGGACGCCATCTCTGATCTGTTGCTCTTCAATGGGCAGAGGCTGCAAAGCTATGTCATCACGAACCCCGGTTACCCTGATCCGTTTGGCCCCGGAATGACTCCTTCTGCGATTCCGCCGAATATCGTGGAACTGGATCCCAATTTCCGCATGCCTTACATGTTTATGGATAGCATTGAAGTGGAGCGCCAGATCACCAAGCGAGCCACTCTGTCGGCCACCTGGGAGGATGGCCGCACCGTCCACGCTTTCCGCTCCCGAGATTTGAATGCCCCTCTGCCGCCCCTTTATGACGCCCGTCCTGATCCTACTATCGGCATGCTTCAGCAATACGAGGCGGCGGGGAGGAGCCAATGGGATGCCCTTCACATTCAGTTTCGCGGGCGAGTAGGCCGCTACTTCACGGGCATGGCTCGCTATCGCCTGGGGTGGTCTTACAATGACACAAGCGGCATCAATTCGTTTCCCGCCAATCAGTATGACCTGACCGGTGAATGGGGCCGGTCGATTTGGGATCGCCGCCATCGGTTCGCATTGCTGGGCGTTTTTAATCAGGGGAAGCTTCTGAATCTCGGCGTTTCTCTATGGCTCCATTCCGGAGGGCCGTACGATATTACGACAGGCGCCGACCCCTACAACGACGGCTTGGCGCTGGCCCGGCCGCCCGGGGTTTCCCGCAATACCGGCCAGGCGCCCGGCTATGCGGAAGTGGATGTGCGGTGGGAGCACGATTTTCGCATCGAGAAGAAGAAAAAGGACAGTTCGCCGGTCTTTACAGTGGCTGTCGGAGCTTTTAACGTATTGAATACGGTCAACTACGAGGATATTGTCGGAAATCTGAGTTCGCCGTTGTTTGGAAAGCCGGTGGATGCCGAGCCTGGCCGGCGTCTGCAATTCTCCGCGCGGTTCCAGTTCTAGCATGCCCGCCACGACCCGGGATAGGGTCCGTTCACCTTTTTGAACTAAGGCCAGGATTGAGAGACAATGGAGGCGGTAACCCTTTGGCAGGCGGGCGCGGGAAGGGCCGATTGGCAAAGCTGAGCGCGCCTCGCCCCTCAATCCGGCAATATGGATAAGCCTCCGAACGAAAAGGAATTCCTCGAGAAGATTCCTTCACCCTCGGCGCGTCTGTGGGCGGGCCTCTGCGTTATTCTCTCCATCTTTATCATCTTCGCCGTCTATAGCATTCACCAGATCCGCTGGCTGGAAGATTACCAGATCAATGTGGTGCAACGGAACCGCAAGGCGTCTATTGAACTCCTTCGCATTCAGAATGACGCAAACTTGCTGGGAATTTCTCTGCGCGATATGACCCTCAAGCAGGCAGACTATCCGATCCTCGATTGGCAGCCCACATTCACCCGGCTTCAAGGCGATATGTCCAACGCCCTCCTGCTCGAGATGCAGGATGCCGTGAGCACGCCCGAAACGCAGTCCAAGACAGAGGAGCTTGAGAGGCAAATGCAGGATTTCTGGCAAGCCGTGGGTCGCGTCTTCAGTCTGGCGCAGCAGGGGAAAGAGGCGGAAGCCCGCAGCCTGATTCAAAGCGAAGTCGAAAGCAAAGATGCGATGATGATTGCCACCGTATCGAGCCTGCTGAGGTCGAACGATCTGGCGCAAATCGACGCGGCCCGAAAGATCAACCAGGTTTATGAGAGCTTCAAAAGGGATAATCTCGCCCTACTGGGGATCCTTCTGCTGCTCGCCATCGGCACGGGGCTCTATACGTTTCAGGCAAACCGCAAAACGTTTGAGAAGCTCAGTCATCTGGCCCAGCGACTCCAGTCCCAATCCGAGCAGTTGCGAAAGCTTTCCTGGAAACTCATCGATGTTCAGGAAGAAACCCTTCGTCAGGTGGCGCATGACCTGCATGACGAATTCGGACAGATTCTGACGGCGATCGGAATCATGTTGAACCGCGCCGGGCAAAAGGCACCCTCTTCTCCTCCGGAAATGCTCCGTGAGATTCACGCGGTCAAGAGCGTTGTTGAAGAGACCTTGCAAAACGTTCGCGACCGGTCGCAGATGTTTCGTCCGGCGATTCTGGATGACTTCGGACTGGGGAAGACCCTGGAGTGGTTTGTGGATCAGTTTTCGAGGCAGGCGGGAATCCATGTATCTCTCGAAGGAGAACCCGAAGAATTTGCTTTTCCGGGCGACGAGGCGATTCATATCTATCGCATTGTTCAGGAAGCGCTCAGCAATGTGGCGCGCCACTCCCAGGCAAAGGAAGCTCGAGTTATGTTGAAAGAAGAAGATCGCGAACTGGTTATTCAGATTCGTGACGATGGCGTGGGCTTCAGTCCGGCTTTGGGAATGGATCAGGCGGCGGGAGAAGGATTCGGATTGATGGGCATGCGCGAGCGCGCCGAACGGCTTAACGGCAAGCTTTTCATTCGCTCAGCGCCCGGAAAGGGCACAACGGTGACCGCTCGGATTCCCATTCGGAAGTTACAACCGGAAGCTGTCGAAGCCGGAGAAAAGGTGAAATAAATAATGGCTACTCACGATTCAGAGAAAAAAATACGGGTGCTGCTTGCGGATGACCATACGCTAGTGCGGCAAGGCTTTCGACGCATTCTGGAAGACGATCCGCGTATCGTCGTGGTGGGCGAGGCCTCCACGGGCCTTCGTGCGATGGAACTATGTAAGGAATTGAAACCCGACGTGGCCGTGCTTGATCTGGCGATGCCGGAGATCGGCGGCATCGAGGCCGCGAGCGAAATTCTCAAGGCGAATCCTGACATTAAGATTCTGATTCTCAGCATGTACTCGAACGAGGCTTACGTTCGCAAAGCTTTTGAAATCGGCGCAAAGGGTTACATGCTGAAGGATGCGATTGAATTAGACCTTACGCGAGCGGTGGTTTCCCTGGCGGAAGGGAAAGCTTATATGAGTCCGGGCATCTCAAACCTCGTGATCGAAGGGCTCAAATCGGGATCGCTGCAGGACGCCAGCCAAGACCCTTACGAGCGATTATCGCTCCGGGAAAAAGAGGTTTTGCAGTTGATTGCGCAAGGGAAGTCCAATAAGGAGGTCGCCGCGCTTCTCAACATCAGCGTGAATACGGTGGCTGTCCATCGCGCTCGCGTTATGGAGACCCTGGGCATCCATCGCACGGCGGAGTTGGTTCTCTATGCTGTGAAAAAGGGACTGGTGCACCCGCAATAGCGCGGAAGAGGGCTGGCTTTCTACTTTTTCCTGATTCTCCTCCCTTTTGGGGGAGAGGGTAGACCGCGTAGCGGGCCGGGTGAGGGGTTCACGGTTCGTTGGGCTGAGGCGAAGCCTCGTTATCTATTCATGCAAATGCTCCCCTTTTCATTTCCTCCGCAATGTGATCGGCAGCGCGCATGGCAAGAGCAAGGATCGTGAGCGTTGGATTTTTTTCGCTGGAACTCACAAAACAGGCAGCGTCTACTACATAAAGATTCTTGATGTCGTGGCACTGATTAAATTTGTTCAAGACGGATTTCTTCGGATCGTCGCCCATGCGCGCCGTGCCTGCCTCATGAATGCTCCAACCGGGCGGTAGAGGTTTGGTGCGCTCGCTCAGGACCTCAATTCCCGCCACTCGGAACATTTCACGCTGCGTCTCAATCATATCTTTGGCCATCGCAAGTTCATTAGGACCCCACTCAATGTTGAATCGCAGCACGGGAATTCCCCACGCATCCTTCACCACAGGATCAATTTCCACGTAATTTTCAGCGCGCGGCAGGACTTCGCCAAACGAACCGATGCTGATCACGGTGGCGTAGTTTTTCTTGATATCTTCCTTGAATTTGGCGCCGAAGCCCGGAATCTTGCGCGCGAAGCCGGGGTATTCGGAGCTTCCGCCTCCGCCTTCAAAGCCATAGCCGCGGAGGAAGTCCGGGCGCTTCTCTCCCAGATTGCGGAAACGGGGAATGTAGATTCCGGTGCCGTCCGGCCGCGCATCTCCCGCTGTATTGCGGTTTCCGCGAAGCTGGGGGATGAGGCCCATGATGTCGCCAGCCATAATCTGCTCGCAGAAATACTTGCCGAGCGCGCCGCTGGAATTAGCGAGGCCGTTTGGGCGCTCGTGATCGCCCGAATTCAGCAGAATGCGTGTGGATTCAAGGCTGCCTGCGCCGAGCACAATCACCTTGCCATAAGCTTCCTCGGTCTGGCGCGTGAGACGGTCCACGAATAGAACACTCCTGGCTTTCCCCTCCGAATCCAGCAATACCCTCCACGCCACAGCATTCGCCCGGAGCGTCAGGTTTCCGGTTTTCTGCGCAATCGGCAACAGAACGCCTTTCGAACTGAATGCCGCCGCCACGTTGCACACGCGGCCACAGTGACCGCAATAATGACAGGGCGCGCGGCCGTTGATGGGTTCCGTCGCAGTGGCCGAGCGGCCATGAATCACATGGCGATCAGGGAGTTTGGATTCGACCGCCCGCTTGAAGATCCATTCCGGGCAGGTGAAGGGAACGGGTTTCAAAAAGAAACTGTCCGGGTTGTTCTCCAGATGGTCAGCGTGCCCGCAAACTCCGATCATCTTTTCGACGCGGGCGTAGTAGGGCTCCACATCCTCATAAGTGATCGGCCAGTTGTCGCCATAGCCATCGTAGCGAGCTGCTTGAAAGTCGCGCGGACTGAAGCGCAGGGAAACCAGACCCCAGTGCAACGTCTTGCCGCCCACTGCGCGCGCTCGCACCCAGACATAAGGCTTTCCGGTATAGGGGTTTTCAAGCTCGTTGACGAAGTGGGGCTTGTTCCATTCGTTGGCGCAGTAATTATATTTGGCGCGCTCGCGTGGGCGAATTCGACCGCGAAAAGGGAATTCGTATGGTTTCGTGTGATGATGGAAGTCAGACGCGATATCGAGATCGGGGCCGGCTTCGAGCAATAATACTTTCAGCCCTTTCAGGCACAGTTCGGTAGCGGCCATGCCGCCGGCGGCGCCCGATCCGACCACCACGGCATCATAGACTTTGGGCATAAATCAAATTTTCCTTTCCCTGCAAAGAGGACTTTCGGCAGCGCCCAGCAAAGAATAAAAGTTTAGCGCGGATCGCGGCCGCTGCAAGAAAAAATTTGGCTTGAGGGATCCTTGGGCTGAAAGCCAATGCCTGGCGCTCGGGTTTTCCCGACAACCTGTTCGACGCGCCCTCACAGCCCCTTTTAAAGCCTTGACCGTCAGAGACTACAAATGTAGACTATCCTAAAACGCTGGCGGATCGGGTTTTCCTTTTCGCAGTTCCGGAGGCTTCGCGGCAAAACATGAAAAGGCTTCCACTACGGGCAGACTGGGAAGATCTGGCAGCACAAGCTGATTGCGCCACGGAAGACGCAGAGCAGGACTTGAAGAGGTGGGCAGAAACTAAAGCTTTTCCCAACGAACTCTAATATGCCTTTGAAATCAAGAAAATGTATTTGGGCATGGGTTCACACTTCAACAGGAAGAAGACGGCTCGGCGGAGATTCATCTCACACATTTTTTAGGAACGAACCCTAACTATAAATTTTATATCAGTGCTGTCCCAAGAAAGTTGGAGCACTTGGTCGTAACTGTCTGAGCGAGCGACAATAAGAGGTCGAGATGTTCTTTTTCGATTTCAATTTTCGGCGGTCCTTTTGGCATCATTTGGCTGTTTTCCAGCTCCTGACGGAGGCAGCCGATGAATCTTGGCCGCACGGTTTTCGCTCAGCTCATGGAGTTTATTCCGACCTACCCGTTTCAACTCTGCGTCAACCGATACCCGGGCAATCGGTACGTCAAGGACTTCTCTTGTTGGGATCAGTTCCTCTGCTTGATGTTTGCTCAACTGACTTATCGTCGCAGCTTGCGCGACATCGAAGCTTGTCTTCGCGCCCAGCAACTTCAACTCTATCACCTGGGTTTCCGGGGACAAGTTTCTCGCAACACGCTGGCGCACGCCAACGAGGTTCGCGACTGGCGCATCTACCGCGACTTCGCCCAGGAGTTGATTCGCATCGCCCGCGATCTCTACCGCGACGAATCCTTCAGAGTGAAGTTGTCCGAGACGGTGTACGCGTTCGACTCGACCACCATGGATTTGTGTCTCTCGCTGTTTCCCTGGGGCGGGTTCCGGCGCCACCAAAGTGCGGTCAAGCTGCACCCCTTGCTAGACCTCCGGGGCAGCATTCCGGCCAATGTTTATGTGACCGGTGGCCAGGTTCACGATGTCAATCTTCTCGACGAACTGTTTCTCGAAGCCGGAGCGCTTTACGTCTTCGATCGCGGTGATGGGGATTTCGCTCGTTTCTATCTCTCCAAGCAGGCTTGCGCCTCCTTCATCGCGCGCGCCAAAAAGAATTTGCAATTCTACCGCCGCCTCTCCCGCCCCGTCGAACGGTCCACGGGAGTACGCTGCGATCAAACCATTCTGCTGACCGGAATCCGAACCGCTCCGCACTACCCCGAGGCGTTGCGGCGCAGCCACTCCTTCGATGCCGAGAAGGATTCCCGACTCACGTTCCTCAGTAACAATTTTTCCTGCCCGCCTTGACCATTGCCCAACTCTATCGTGCTCGCTGGCCGGTCGAATTATTTTTTCGCTGGATCAAACAGCCCCGGCGCATCAAAAGCTTCTACGGTACTTCCGAGAATGCCGTGCAGACTCAAGCGTGGGTCGCTCTCGGCGTTTATGTCCGGGTGGCCATCGTCAAAAAGCAACTCAGGCTGGACCTGAGTCTCTACAAAATTCTCCAAATTTTGAGCGTCACGATTTTCGAAAAAACCCCGATTTTAGAGGTCCTCTGTAACTTTGCCGATGCAACCGAAGATGCCAATATCGCTAAGCAACGGACTCTGTTCGAGTTTTAACCAGACACTACTGTGGCATTCTCTAAGAGCGCCGGTCACCGCCAAGGCGGTTGGCTATCAGTCACGCCATCGCCCCAAAACCACCGGATTCGGTGACGCGAAGTCGGGCGTAGGGGCGCATGGCATGCGCTCCATACGTGCTACACATCTACAGAGCCTGCTTCATTCTGAGAGATGCTACAATCAAGACTTATGCGCAAGAAACCTCAACTTTTTGGCACAGACGGCGTTCGCGGCGTGGCGGGGCATTACCCGTTGGATCGGGAAACCGTCGGCAAGCTCGGATGCGCTCTGGGCGCGGCGCTGGCGCGTGAGGCGCAGTCGGGAAGCGGCGCAGTATTACTGGGCCAGGATACGCGCGAATCGAGTCCGTGGATTGTAAGCACCCTTGCTGCGGGCTTGCGCGCGAGCGGCGCGAAGACGGTCTATGCCGGCGTCATCACCACGCCGGGTCTGGCTTTTTTGACGCGCCATCGCGGCTTTGCCGCCGGGGTTATGGTTTCGGCCTCGCACAATCCGTTCGAGGATAATGGCATCAAGGTGCTTTCGAGCGAGGGGACCAAACTGCCGGAAGCCTTGGAACTGGAAATCGAAGACCTGCTTCGAAGTTTACCCTCCGTGACGCTTTCCGAACCCGAACTCCAACCCTCCCCTGAGCTGGTCAACGCCTATCTCGATTTTCTGGAATCCGTAGCGCCCCACGGCGATTCGGTTTCGCGCTTCCGCCTGGTGGCGGATTGCGCGCATGGCGCTTCCGCCGCCATGATTCCTGAATTCCTGCGGCGCCTGGGAATCGAGACTCAGATTCTGAACGCTGAACCGAACGGCCGCAACATCAACCTGAAGTGCGGCTCGCTTTATCCGCAGATGATGGCCGAGGCCACGCGCTCCGCAGGCGCGGATTTGGGCGTGGCTTTCGATGGAGACGCCGACCGCGCGATCTTTGCCTCAAGTTCCGGCCAGGTTCTGGATGGCGATCATGTGCTCTTTGCCATGGCGCCTTTTTTGAAGTCCCGGCAATCGCTGAAAGGCGAAGCGGTGGTGGGAACGCTGATGACCAACCTGGGGCTGGAATTCGCTTTGAAGCGATACGCCATCGGCCTGAAGCGCACCCCGGTGGGTGATAAGTTTGTGCTGGAGGAGATGCAGCGTTCGGGAATCAATCTGGGAGGCGAGCCTTCCGGGCATATCATTTTTTCAGATATTTCGATTGCCGGGGATGGCATTGTGACTCTGCTCCAGATGCTGCGCCTGCTTTCGGAAACGGAGACGCCGGCGGATGAGTTGATGCGGGGCTATAAGCCGTTCCCGCAGATCATTCGCAATGTCCGCGTCAAGGCCAAGCCGCCGCTCGAATCCATCCCGGAGGTTGCGCGCGCGCTCGACCTTTCGCGGGTCGATCTGGGGGATCGAGGCCGCGTTGTGCTGCGCTATTCCGGCACCGAACCCCTGGCGCGCGTGATGGTGGAAGGGGAACAGATGGCGATGGTTGAGCGCCACGCGGCGGAAATCGCGGAGGCCATCGGAAAGGCTCTGGGCGCGTGAGGCTCGGCATCATCGAATGAGTCAATCTCCAGGAAGTCTGAACGTTCTTAAAGATTGGAAACCCGGCGACGCGCGGGAAATTTCAGACGCCGCGCTGAAGAAGGCGCGCATCGAGGGGCTCTTCGATTCGTACTCGCAGGTTTATCAGTTGGACGGCAAACGCTGGAAAGTGCGCGACCAGATCAGCAAACCCACCGGCGAAACCATCTATACGCTCGTCTGTGTGAATGAATGATTCGCTTCCGGACGCGATGGTTTTTCCGGGTGCTTCCAGCATTGAAACCCTTAACAGAGCGTTTATATCACCACAGAGAGCACACAGATCGCAGAGGCTCTTTCTCCGTGATCTCTGTGTCCTCTGTAGTAAATTCCATTTTTACTTAGAAAGCGTGATTCGGAGTATGTAGCGGCTTTCACGAGCGCGTAAAAATTCTATAATTAGAGCGCGCGCCTGCGGTTTTGGCGCGCGCAGCGCTACAATTTTTTGATAAATAACCAGGTTAGACCGTTTTCCAAGCCAGGTAGTCCCTGCTGCAAAGAGGACCTCCGGCTTGTGATAATCGATGTGACGGAGGAGGGGCGATTTGCGGAATGAACGAGCCTCAAAAGCGGATCACAGCGCTGCTGGTTGTGGCGATCGTCGCACTCGGTTTGCTCTGGCAATCGGCGTGTGCTCGGCGACCATCTACTGACAGCCGTGCAGACAAACCTTCGGATTCAGTCATTCGGAAACATGAGGAGTACATCCGCAAGATTCAGATGGAATTAAACCAGATCGACCAGCAAATTGAGTGGCTGGAACGGGAGGCGAACAAAAACGGCTTGAAGGCAAGAGCCAGGACACGCCAGGCGATTATTGAGCTCAACGAAAAGAGCGCCGCCGCCCACCAGAAGCTGGAGCATCTGAAGCGCTCCTACTCCAATCAGGAAGCTTGGAATGATATCAAAGGGGGTGTGAACGCCGCGATGGACGATCTGAAGGCGGCGTACCAGCGCGCCGCCTTCAACTTGAAATGATTCGACTCAGGCAACCCCGATTCTTTTCGGGTCATCGTAAAACCAGTTTAAGAGGCGTTAGCTTGCGAGGAGGGTTCGCCGTGCGTTGGAATCGAATTTCACTTCCCGCTTGGTGCTCGGTGAGTCTGGTGGCGTTGTCGGGCGCGTTATTCGCGCAGTCGCAAGCGCCTGCGGCGAAAGCCCAACAGCCCCAGCCTGGCGATGAGATCGTGGTTCCCGCCAATACTCAGATTCCTGTGGAACTTTCGAGCAGCATCAGTTCGCGCACGGCGTACGTCGGGGAGCCTGTTTACTGCCGCACTGTCTACCCCATCACGGTGCATGACCGGATCATCATTCCTGTAGGAAGTTATGTGAAAGGAACCATCACGCGCGTGGTGCGTCCGGGGCGCATTCACGGCAAGGCGCAGCTTGGGATTCGCTTTGATTCGCTGACGCTCCCCGGCGGCGTCACCAAGTCGCTTTATGGAATGCTGGCTGGATTCGCGGGCAACGGAAAAGAAGGGTTTAAGCGCGACGAGTCGAAGATTGAAGGCGAGGGATCGAAAGGCAAGGACGCTGGAACCGTGGCCATCAGCGGAGCTGAAGGCGCGGGCATCGGCTCGATTGCGGGCATCAGCGGCGGGCATTCAGGAGCCGGCGCAGCCGCGGGAGGAGCCGCAGGCGCGCTCGGCGGCCTGGTCTATGTTCTCGCGACGCGCGGCAAGGAAATTGTGCTGCCCTCCGGAACTGACCTTCAATTGGAACTTGTCCGCCCGCTCGTCTTCTACCGTTATCAGCTTGATCCGCTTTCCGATGGCCCCTCCGGCCCTGCTTTCCCCAAACCTGAACCCGGCCCCGCCATGTAGTTGCGCGCGAGGCTCCCTCATCCAACGCGTCTCCGGGGCCGCCACCTCTCCTCATTTCATCACTGCAAGCTTGCAGTAGATGTTGCGGGCTGGAAAAATCCAGGCGAAGTGCTTCTCATAAAAGTCCACGGAGATTGCCGCGAGCAATCTGCCGAGTCCATCCAAAATCAAATTGCCGCCAAAGCTGAGTCGGCGCTCCAGGATGCGGAAACCGCCCGCGTTATAAGTGAAATTCTGGAAGCTTGCCTGAGCGCAATAATCAAAGCTATGAAAGCCCAGGTGATGGAGGTGAGTAGGGTCGGTGTAAGAATCGGGGGAACTATAGTGCGGCGTTACAACATGAACTTCAGCGCCCCTCCGCGCAATGCGGTGGACTTCGGCCATAGCGCGCAGGATGTCCGGCTGGTGCTCAAGGAAGTGGGAGAGGTAAATGCGGTCGGCGCAATCCTCGGAGAAGGGCCACGGAAAGCGCGCCAGATCAGCCAGAACATCCGCCGCCGAGCCGGGCTGACGGTCAACGCCAATAGCGCCCGGCTCCTGCTTTCTCTTGCCGCAGCCCAAGTCGAGGATCAGCATGGCAAATGACTGGATTCTACATCAACGGGTGCTGCTGATCACGGCTTCTGCAATCTTTGCAGACCCTCGCGGGCGCCTTCCAAGTGGGGGTCTAGTTCGAGCGCTGCCTGGTATTGCTCTACGGCCAGTTGCGGTCTTCCCCAACGTTCATAAAGCCGGCCCAGCCAGCTTAGCGCCGAAGCCGGGGAGGGAAAATCGGAGCGGAAAGGCCCGTGGTTTATATAAGCCTTCAACTCGCGCTCGGCTTCCACAAAATGGCTGCCTTCGAGAACGTGAGCCACGCCGCGGTAATAATCCAGACGAAGGTCTGCGGCGTTGACTTTCAGCGCGGCCGCGATCGCCTGCTTCAGCCCACCGACGTTGCGCTGCTTGAGGTAGAAATCCGCCGCCTCCATGTAAGGGCCGA
Organism: Acidobacteriota bacterium; assembly: GCA_902812415.1. Classification (GTDB taxonomy): domain Bacteria; phylum Acidobacteriota; class Terriglobia; order UBA7540; family UBA7540; genus RH2-MAG17b. The sequence continues at coordinate 3,592 of CADDZJ010000048.1, read as the reverse complement.
GGCGATCCGGCTTCATAGCCAGCGCTTGCTGATACTCCGCCGCTGCCTGCGCGGGCTGGCCAGTAAGCTCATCAAAACGAGCGCGGGCGAGCGCCCCTTCAACCGGGTCCAGAGCCGCGATGGCATCCGCCTGCTTCCGAGCCTTATCCTTGCTTCCGCCCAGCAGCCAGGGCGCCTGAAGATAGAATTCCATCAAATCGCGTCTGGCTTCGATGTTGTGAGGCGAGAGATCGACCGCTTTCTCAAACTCTTTCCGCGTCTTCGAGGCCAGAGTCAGACTATGCGATTGCTCTGCTTTGCGTCCATAGACCCGCCCCAGCCACAAATGAGCCTCGGAACTGGAGGGGTCGTTGTCTGCCGCTGACTCGGCGTGTTCCGTCGCGCGGTTCAAGTCTCCTATCTCGTAATAACAGCGCGCCAGGAGCAGCTCAAACTGCGCATTCTGCGGATATTGCTGTAAGGCGCTGCGCAAGGTTGCCGTGGCTTCCCGAAACTTGCCTGACCGAAACTGGCTTAACGCAAGCTCATAGGGAGCGTCGGGCGGCGCAGCCTGGATAATTCGCGGCGCGAAAACGCCAGACACGACGATTAGGAGGCACGCGGCAAGCATCCTCCAAAACCCTGGTGCAATTGACTGGTATTTCTTCTGCGGAAAATTCGAGGCGGGGCGAAGAGAACCCAGAAACGAGCGTATGATGACGGTCAAAAATTTCCTCCAAAGACAAAAAGGCTATTTTATCAGAAACCGCTCAGGATCAGAACTAAAGCCCTGCGCAGATTGCCGACCCTATCGAGATGGCTTGCGCTTCCCAACCCCTAGCTCATGTGATGATTATCGGAAGGTTGTCGATTCACCACGAAGCGCGCTCTATGCGCTTAGGGATGAGACCAGGGAGCGGTTCTGCATGCGCATGGACTGAAAGGCTGTGAGGGCAGCCACATGGACGATGTCCGACGCATCGCAGCCGCGGGAAAGGTCGGCCGAAACTTTCGCAAGACCTTGATAGATGGGGCCGATGGCGACACAGCCGCCCATCCGCTCGGCGATTTTGTAGCCGATATTTCCAGCGTTCAGGTCAGGGAAAATTAGAACGTTGGCCCGCCCTGCCAGTTCTGAATCGGGCGACTTGCGGGCGGCGATTTCGGGAAGCAAGGCGGCGTCGAGTTGCATTTCGCCATCGATCAGCAACCCGGGCTCCCGAGTTCTGGCAATCTGTGTCGCCTTCATCACGGTCTCTGCCAGTCGATGCTCCGCGCTGCCGCGCGTGGAGAATGAGAGCATGGCAACGCGCGGCTCCGTCTGAAGGATGGCGCGCGCATTTTCAGCGGTCGCAAGGGCGATTTCAGCCAGTTGATTGGCGGAGGGATCGGGAACGATCGCGCAATCAGCAAACAGCAAGGCCCCTCGGGCGCCCCAGGTGCGGTGAGGAGAAAGCATGAGATGAAAGCTCGAAACCAGCGCGGCATCCGGATGCTTGCCGATAGTCCAGAGGGCGGCGCGAGTGGTTTCCGCCGTGGTCGTTACGGCGCCCCCAATGAATGCATCGGCATCCCCGGCAGCCACCATAAGCCCTGCAAAAAAGTGCGGCTTTTGAGCCATTTCGAGCGCTTTAGCTTGCGTCAGTCCCTTGCCCTTGCAGCGCTCGTGGAGCAGTTCGGCATAAGATTCAAGCCGCGGCGAATGGAGAGGATCAATGCACTCAATCGAGTGAGGCGGGACGTCCCAATATTGCAGGCGCCTCCGAATCCAGTGCGGCCGTCCCAGCAACGTCAGGTCGGCCAGGCGGTTTCGGACAATGGCTCCGGCAGCCATCAGCACGCGATCCTCTTCGCCCTCGAAAAGGACGAGATGTTGGGGGTTTGACCGAGCGCACTCTCGCAATCTTGCTAAAAGTTCCATGGGGTCTTAAGTCCTAAGCAATGTGTCAAGGCAATCTCTATACTTGATGCTTTGCTGTCGATTAAGGTTGTTGCGCGTTCAGCCTGGGAATTGTTTGGAAAAGCAGGGGTTATTGAATTGCGGGGCGCTGCCTTGCGGCCAATATGCTCAATCTATTAAGCGAGGCTGCTATAATGCATTGCTTTGTCAGTGGCGTTATGGTTAAGAGAAGCGAGTCACGTTCAGAGAGAAGCATGTTTAAAACCATTGAGTGGACGCCGGAAGGCGTGCGGATGATTGATCAGACGCGGCTGCCCGGCGAAGAGGTTTATCTGACCTGCCGTGATTATCGCGAGGTCGCGGAGGCGATTCGGCGCATGGTGATCCGCGGCGCGCCGGCAATCGGCGTGGCGGCGGCCATGGGGATTGCGCTCGGCGTCAAAGACTCACCGGCGCATACTGTGGCAGAGCTTCGCGCCGAATTCGAGACCATTGCTCAGGTGATTTCTCAAACCCGGCCTACGGCGGTGAATCTTTTTTGGGCTGTGGAACGCATGCGAAGGGTCTTTGACAAGATGCTGGCTGAGGATGCCAGCGATGAGGAAACGATCGTCAAAGCCAAGTCTCAGCTTGTTGAAGAGGCCCAGCGGATGCTGGCCGAAGACATTGCCGCCAATGAAGCCATGGGGCGGCATGGGGCCGCGCTTCTCGAAGACTCCACGACCGTTCTCACCCACTGCAATGCCGGGGCGCTGGCCACCGGCGGATTTGGCACGGCCCTGGGCGTGATTCGTTCCGCCGTTCAGCAAGGCAAGAAGATTCGCGTCTTTGCCGATGAGACTCGTCCGTTCCTGCAAGGCGCGCGCCTGACGGCCTGGGAATTGGCGCATGACGGCATCCCGGTCACGCTCATCACCGATAGCATGGCTGGCCATTTTATGAAGCAGGGAACGCTGAAGGCGGTGATTGTGGGCGCGGACCGCATCGCCGCAAACGGCGACGTCGCTAATAAGATCGGCACCTACACTCTGGCGGTTCTTGCCCGAGAGAACAAAATCCCATTCTACGTGGCGGCGCCGCTCTCAACCATCGACCTTCAACTGGCTTCCGGTGATCTCATCCCTATCGAAGAACGCTCTCCGGAGGAGGTGACCCGGCTTTCAGGCGTCACGATTGCTCCGCAAAACATTGAGGCGCGCCATCCTGCCTTTGATGTGACACCGCACCGCTACGTTACCGCCATTATTACTGAGCGCGGCATCGCCCGCGAGCCTTATACCGATAGCCTGCGGGCATTTTTCAAATAAAAGTGCCTGAGATGCAACAAATTTTGCAAGCCAACAACAGATTCGATTAAGGTATCATAAGCTCCGCATTGTACTTGAGTTGGCGCGAGAGAGGTGAGGTTTTGCATCAATATTGGCTAGTTGTAGGCAGCCCAGAGCATTGGCAAGTTGCGTTTCAGAACGGAAATATTTGGGGCTTGCAGAAAACTAAAATGCGTTGGTGGGAGCGAATCTGTGAAGGTATCGGGCTGGTATTTTATGCTACCCGTCCAATAGGTGGTGCGATTGGCTTAGGGAGAGTGAAGACCAAGTTCAAGCAGGACACACCGCTCTGGCCCCAAGAAGTTAGCGGTGGCGAGGCTCTTTGGCTGCTCCGGTTCGAGTTCGATGTCGAGTTTTGCCTTAACCCAGAAACATGGAGATCTAA
>CADDZJ010000047.1 GCA_902812415.1 Acidobacteriota bacterium | reverse complement strand
AAATTTGTGCGAGCCGCAAACATTTTGACCCTTAGTACAGATCCCTCCCCTCTCCCTTTAGGAAGAGCTCTCGGATGGGGGATTACTCTTTGTCGGCCCACTCCCTTCCTCTCTTCCCACGGGGAACCACGAAGCAGGGGTGCGGGGCCTTCCTGGCACGGTTTCAGCCGTCTCCTGACTGTAGTAGCAGGCTTAAACCAAAGGGTTTCGTGGAAAAAAAGAATGTTTAGGTCTGATGGACGCGAAAAACAATCTATCGCATTAAAGGCAGGGCTGTTATTGGCTTCTTCTTCAGAGACCCTTTACAAACAATTTCCAAAATTCCTTGTATCTTAAAGAAACTAAATGACTTATTAATTTAATTTGTTCGTTGCAGGCAATCATACAGAAAAGAATGGACTTAACTGAAAAATGGGGAAATTGTTCGTCATTTTTGAGGGGTTATTGAACCCCATTGCACAGCATCGTCGTATACCGCATAAATACCTGGACCGAACCCACGGGCGGCACGCGTGTGCCACGATTGTGGCATGGCCATCCTTGCCATGACCAGACATTGTCCTGAAACGTTAGTGGCACACGATTAGAGCGGGTGGCGCAACCGTTGGGGGGCTGCGGCTTGCTTTTGATTTTAGCAACCCATAACCTTAATAAAATTTAATGCTTGTTTCAGGGATCAAGTTTCAGGAAGCGCTATGCTAAGGGGCTGGCAAATGATGATCTGGAGGTCTGTCATGATACCGAGGAAAGTCTATTTGCGGAACAACCTGACAAGTCGAAAAATGCCGCACAGAATTCAGCATCCAGGCCAACTCTTTGTGGCCCTCCTGACTTTCGCCATTTGGATCGTTACGTTCTGGGGCGCTCAGGCCAGCGCGCAGGAAAACCACGCCGTGGCGGGGCTGCAAATTGCAACTCCAACTGATCAGGCGCAAGAACCCGGCGCGTCCGGCCCCCCCATCACGATTACTCTTCAGGATGCCTTGCAGCGGGCTGAAAAATACAGCCCGCAATTTCAGGCGGCGGTGACAGCCGTGAAGCTCGCGCGCGAAGATCGGGTGCAGGCCCGGGCGGCGATGCTTCCCTCTGTCAGCTATACCACGCAATATCTCAACACCCAGGGCAACGGGATTTCGCCGGTGGGGCGTTTTGTGACGAACGACGGCGTGCACGTCTATCGCGCCTGGGGAGTGGTTCACGAAAGTATGCCCGCCAGCTTTTTCTTTTCCGCCGGGCCGCGCAGCGCGGCTTACGCTCAGGCGCTGGCGCAAGCCAACGAGGAAATCGCGCGGCGCGGCCTCGCCGTCACCGTCACCAACGCTTACTACGCGCTGGCGCTGGCGCAACGCCAATACGCGACGGCGCAACAGAGCCTGGAAAACGCCCGGCGATTCCTCAAGATCAGTAGAGAGCTTGAGCAGGGCGGCGAAGTGGCGCACGCGGACGTGATCCGATTTGAGCTTCAGTTCAACCAGCAGCAACAGGCTCTCGAAAACGCCGAAGTCGCCATGTCAACCGCGCGACTTGATCTGGCGGTGCTCCTGTTCCCCGATCTCAATCAGAATTTCACCATCGTCGATGATCTGGATGTGCCGCCGGTGCTGCCCACTTTCAGCGAAGTCCAGATGATGGCGCGAAACAACAATCCACAGATTCGGGCGGCACTCACCGCATACCGGCAATCGAGGCTCAACGTCTCCGTCGCGCGGGCCGCGTTCTATCCCTCGCTCACGCTCGATCTCGATTACGGCATCGAAGCGAATGCCTTCGCCCTTTATAGCATCAATAACACGCGGGAAGGCGTCCGGCAGCCCAACCTGGGCTATTTTGCAACTTACGCCATCGATTTGCCGATCTGGGACTGGGGAGCGCGACTCAGCAAGCTGCACCAGGCGGAGGATCAGCGCAACCTGGCGCGGGTGAATCTGTCGTTTGCCCAGCGGCAACTGCTGAGCCAACTGTATTCGTCCTATAATGAAGCGCAGGCGGCCTGGAAACAGTTGGATACCTTGCACAATTCGGTGAGCCTGGCGGCGCGAAACCTGCAACTTGTCACCATGCAATACAAGGCGGGCGAGACTGCGGCGCTCCAGGTTCTGGATGCCGAAAACTCGCTCAGCCAGGCGCGGGATGCCTACGCCGCCGGCCAGGTTCGCTATCGTTCGGCGCTGGCGACTTTGCAAACCCTGACGGGGAGTTTTTAAGCTGGCTGTAACCGAAGCGGCGCGGTCTCTTCACCTTGTTCAGGGCAGGCTCTCTGCATCGAAAATCGCCGGCGGGGACACCAGCGCTACAGAAAACCGTCATGATCCATGGGCTTAAAAACATGACTGCTCGCACAGCTCGACCTTTTGTTCTCATCGCGGCCCTTCTCGGCGTCTCCACCGTCTGGACCGGCTGTTCGCGCCCGGAAGCCGCGCAGCCAGAGCCGATTGTGACAGTCCAGGCAGCGACAGCCGAACAGAGGACCATCCAGCGCATCGTGACCGCAAGCGCCCTCCTCTATCCCTTGCAGCAGGCCGTCATCGTGCCGAAAATCAGCGCGCCGATTGAGAAGTTTTACGTCACGCGCGGCAGCCACGTGCATGCGGGCGAGTTGCTGGCTTTGCTTGAAAACAAGGACCTCTCCGCCGCCGTGGTTCAGAGCCAGGGCACCTATGACCAGGCGCAGGCGGCCTATGTCACCGCCACCCAGGTGAATCTGCCGGCGGATATCCAGACCGCCCGGCTGAACGTTCAGGCCACGCGACAGGCGATGCATGCCGACCGGCTTGTTTATGAAAGCCGTCTGAAGCTTTACAAGGCGGGGGCCATCGCTCGCAACCTCATGGACCAATCCCATGTGACCTATATCCAGTCGCGCAACCAGTATGAAATTGCTCTGGCGCATCTCAAGGCGCTCGAAGCGGTGGGCAAAAGCGAGCAGCTCAAAGCCGCCGAAGGGCAGTTGACGACGGCCAAGGGGCAATATCTGGCCGCGCAAGCCCAATACCACTACTCCGAGATTCGAAGCCCCATCAATGGCGTGGTCACTGACCGTCCGCTTTACGAGGGCCAAATGGCCTCTGCCGGAACGCCGCTGCTGACGGTGATGAACATTTCGCACGTGGTGGCGCGCGCGCACATTTCACCGCAACAGGCTGCGCTGCTCAAGGCGGGCGATCCGGCCACGATCACCCTCGGACAGGATCACGAGGAAGTCACGGGAAAAGTGAGCGTGGTAAGCCCGGCGCTCGATCCTGACAGCACGACGGTTCAAGTGTGGGTGGACGCCGGGAATCCCGACGACCGGCTCAAGCCCGGCGCAACCGTTCAGGTGAGTATGGTTGCCGAAACAGTCAGGGATGCTGTGGTGATCCCGGCATCCGCCGTGCTGACGGCCTCTGATGGATCGACCTCGGTGATGGTGATCGGCGCGGATCATCGCGCGCATCAGACCAGCGTAAAGACCGGCATCCGCGAGGGCGATGAGGTTCAGATCACCAGCGGCCTCGAGCCCGGCCAAAAGGTGGTTGCCGAAGGAGCCTACGGATTGCCGGATGGAACGAAAGTGAAGTTTTGAGCAAGAGAAGCCCCCGGCAATCAGCTTTCAGCCAGCCACCGGAAAGTTGCTGCGGTGGAAAGCTAATCGCTAATCCTCAATGAGTCAGAACGGCAAATCGAGTTGCGCCTCTTCGCCGCAAGCCATGAAAGAACGCGAAGCCTCCTCTTACTGGTTCGCGCGCGAGTCGAAGTCGATCATCTTTCTGATTATTACGCTGGCGCTGGTGGGCGCTTATCTCGCCTTTACCATCCCGATTTCGGTTTTTCCCACCACCAATTTTCCACGCATCATCATTGGCGTTGACAACGGCGTGATGCCCATCGACCAGATGCTGGTCACCCTGACGCGACCCATCGAGGAGGCCGTGAGCGGCGTTATGGGCATTCAGGATGTCCAGTCCATCACCAGCCGGGGATCAGCGGAAATCGATCTGTTCTTCAGTTGGAATGTCGATATGTTTCAGACGTTGCAGCGCGTCAACGCCGCCATCGCGCGGGTGCAACCCACGTTGCCGCCCACGGCCAAGATTGAAACCAATCGGCTGCAGTTCTCAAGCTTCCCCATTATGGGTTACAGCCTCACTTCTGACACCGTTCCGCTGACTCAACTCTGGGAACTGGCGAATTACACCTTCAAGCCGCGGCTTAACAGTTTGCCGGGAGTTGGAACCATCCTGATCCAGGGCGACCAGACGCCGGAATTCCAGATCACTCCCGATCCGGCCCAGTTGCTGGTGACGCGTGTCACCATTTCCGACATCCTCAACGCCGTCTCCAACTCCAACCTGGTTTTATCGCCGGGCCTTTTCGAGCGCAATCATCAGTTGTACCTGGGGCTGATCAGCGGCCAGGTTCACGATCCGCCGGAAATCTCCGATATCTTCATCAAGAAAGATCCTTCCGACGCGCCCATTAACATTGGAGACGTCGCCACGGTCTCGTCCTCGATCGCGCCCAATTACACCATCGTCACCGCCGACAACAAACCCGCCGTGCTCATCAACATTAACCGCCAGCGCGAAAGCAACACCCTGCAAGTTGCGAACGAAGTGAAAGCGGAAATGCAACAGATTGAGCAGACGCTGCCGCCGGGCGTCAAGGTGAGCAATTTCTACGACCAATCGTGGATTGTAGGGGAGTCCATCAAGAGCGTGCGGGACGCCATTATCATCGGCATCATTCTGGCTTCCGCCGTGCTGGTGCTGTTCCTCCGCGACTGGGGCTCTTCGTTCATCGCCGGAATGGTGATCCCGATTACGGTTCTCATCACGTTCATTGCCCTGAAGTTCATGGGAGAAAGCTTCAACCTGATGTCGCTGGGCGGGCTGGCCGCCGCCGTCGGGTTGATCATCGACGACGCCATCGTGGTGGTGGAAAACGTGGTGCTCCACCGTGAAGCTGGCGAAGGGCGATTCGAGGCTGTCGCCCTGACGTTGAAAGAGCTCACCACGCCCCTGATCGGCTCCACGCTGACGCCGATCGTGGTGTTTGTTCCGCTCATCGTCATTACCGGCGTCGATGGCGTTTTCTTCCGCGCCCTGGCGGTGACGATTGGCGTGGCGCTCCTGACTTCATTGTTGCTCGCGCTCACCTGGACCCCCAACCTTTGTATCTATCTGCTTCATCAGAAGCAAGACCGCAACATCACCCTCGCGCCCGCCGAGGGTGATGACCCGCCGCCGGTTGAGGCGGAGGAAACCACCGAACAAACCGAGATCAGGCGGCTGATGGTGGTGGAAGAGCACCTGATGGGCGGAACGATAGGCCGGACGATTCGCTTTTATGACCGGTGGTTTCGCCGCAGCCTGCAACATCCCATTGGGTTTCCCATCCTGGGCCTGATTCTGATTGTCGTGTCTTTTTTCTGTTACCGCCACATCGGTTCTGATCTGCTTCCGGAAATGGATGAAGGCGGCTTCATTCTCGATTACGTGACGCCGCCCGGCAGCTCTCTGGCTGAGACCAACCGCATGATCAGCCACATCCTGCAAATTGTTCATTCGGTTCCTGAAGTGGCCAGCACTTCGCGCCGCACCGGGCTGCAACTGGGCCTGGCGGCGGTCACGGAAGCCAACACCGGCGATATCTCCGTCAAGCTCAAGACTCACCGCCATCGCGATATCTGGACGATCATGAACGAAATCCGCTCCAAGGTGGTTCAGCAGGAGCCGGCGGTGGATGTGGAATTCACCCAAAAGCTGCAGGATATGATCGGCGACCTGACCAGCGCTCCGCAGCCCATCAAGATCATGCTGTTTTCTCCTGACGCAAAGCTTCTGGACTCCTGGGCGCCTAAAGTTGCGGACGCCATCAGCGGTATTCAGGTTGGCGGCAAGCATCCGGTGGTGGATGTGGATAACGGAATCGACTCGACAACCAGTGGGCCGGCTTTGGTCTTCCACGTGAACGTCGCCAAAGCCTCTCGTGCGGGCTTCACTCCTCAGGACGTGGCGAATGAAGCGGAGGCCATGCTGGATGGCGTGACTGCCCCTCAACCCGTGGTCGTCGCTGACCGCCCCTACACCCTGCGGATTCGCTTTCCGGAATCCGTCCGGTCGTCGCTCGAAGCGATGAACAACACCATGCTGATCAGCCCTACGGGACAGACCGCCAATCTGGGATCGCTTGCTACGATCGAAGAACTTCCCGGACAGACCGAGATTCTGGAGGACAATCAACAGCGCTACGTCGCGGTGACCGCGCGGCTGGAAGGGCTGGACCTCGGTCACGGCATCGCAGCGGTCAAGCAGGTGATGGCTAATCTCCACCTTCCCTCGTCGATTCGAGTGGAATACGGCGGCCTCTATAAAACCCAACAGCAGTCGTTCCACGACCTCACGCTGGTGCTGGCGCTGGCCGTGATTCTCGTCTTTCTGGTGCTGCTCTTTGAATTCAGAAGCTTTTCCGCCCCCATCGCCATCCTCATCAACGCGGTGCTGGCCACCTCGGGCGTATTCTTTGCTCTCTTCATCACCGGCGTCACCTTCAACCTCTCTTCTTTTATGGGACTGATCATGGTGATTGGCATTGTGGCCAAAAACGGCATCCTGCTGCTCGACGCCGACCAGAAATTCCGAAGCGCAGGATTCTCAGCAAAGGAAGCTATTGTTCAGGCAGGCCGGCGCAGGCTGCGGCCTATTCTCATGACCGCGCTGGCGGCTGTGGTCGGAATGCTGCCGCTCGCGCTCGCCATCGGCGCCGGTTCGCAGATGTTGCAGCCGCTGGCCATCGCCGTGATCGGCGGTCTTCTGATCGCCATGGTCCTGTCGCTGATCGTGACGCCCGCCATCTACTATTACCTGACACGGCGGGGCGAAGCCGTTGCGCAGCCAACTCCCGGCAGCGATCAGTTAGCGGTAAGCAGTCGATAAGGTCGCTGATGTTTGAGAACTATTCTCTTCAAGCGCGGCGGGTAATATTCCTTGCGCGGCTCAAAGCCGGGCAGCGCGGCGCCAGCGCCATCGAGATTGACGATCTGGTTGTGGCCTTAATCATCGAAGATCAGGGTGGGTTCGCCGAGGAGATTTCTACTGCACATCCGAAACCCGCAGGCCACGTCGCCCTCTCGCATCACCCTTTCTTGTCTCCCGATCTCGCAAGAGACTTACTGACTCGCGTGGAAGCGCTCTGCGAACGAGCTCAATCCATTCCGAACGCTTCAGACATGCCCATATCGGAAGGCGTGAAACGCGCATTCGACGAATCCGCCCGCTTGCGGGACCATCTGCGGCAACCATATGTCGAACCCCTGCATTTGCTTGCGGCGGTATTGGAAGAAGAATCCAATAAGGCAGTGCAGATCTTGCGGGAAGCTGGGATCACCCACGAAAGCGTGCTGAAGGCCCTCCAAGAAAAGCCGAGAGCCATATTTCAGGAGGTAGCCAAGGATGCTGTAATCGTTGCAGGACCTCCAGTCTACTCAAAGCGGGCACTCCAGATTCAATTTCTTGCCCGGCTCAAGGCCCGAATGCGCGGCTCCGCGACCATCGAGATGGAGGATTTTCTTGTGGCTTTCCTCATCGAAGACCAGGGGAGACTTCTTGATGCCTTATCGAAAACCCCAGGGATTGGGATCGACATGAGTTCCCTGCCCGCGCCTCATCAACCATTCCTGCCCGCCGACCTCGCTGACGAGTTGCTTACCCGGGTGGAGGCCCTTTGCAGTCGATCACAACCTCTGCCCCCGCAAACTACCATTCCGATGTCGGAGAGCGTGAAGCAAGCGTTCAGCGTGGCTGACCTTCTGCGCGATGTGCTCCAACACGACGAGATTGCGCCGTTGCATCTTTTAGCAGCCGCACTGGAAACAGAGTCGAGCAAGGTTGTTGAAATTTTTCGGGAGGCCGCAATCACGCGGAAAAGCATACTTCAGGCTATTCGCGGGAAACCAGCGAAGTAGAGGGGAAACCGTCCTGGCCCCTTTCGGTGATTCCAATTTACAACTGGAGGGTCTCGGCGCACGCCCAGGTTTTGTCGTGTCAATCTGCCTTTTTCACCGGTGATTCGCGCTTCACCTACGATGGGGCGGACGGCGTCCGCCCCACGGCGATAACCGAGCGTCGCCCACCTCGGTCTCAATCCGTCACTTGCTCCAGGATTGCGAAATCGCCGGGATTCCATGCCTGAACGATAATGTAAAGCTTATTGTTCACCCTGCGCAGCACGGCATTATGGATGTGCTTGAAATTCTTAAGGCCCAGGTCGTCCTTCGGGTCAATTGTGGAAACCAATTTGCCATCTTCCAGAATGTAGATCGGCGCGCCGCGGCTTGGGTCGGGACCATCCAACGCCGCCACCACCGCATAATGTCCGAGATAATCGATATCGCAGGGCAAAGAGCCGGAAGGCATTTTCAAAGTCCCGAGGTAATGACCGTAGCGCGTGAACCTCTTGATCTCGGAATGCGGGCGGTCGGAAATATCGAATTGCTTCGTGCCGGGCACCAGGGTGATGCCATGCGCCGTCCGAAACTGTGTGGGACCATCACCTTTGCCGCCAAACGCAAGATCGTTCCACATGGCGCTGAAAGGATTGGTCTGAATGATGCGTGCGGTCAGAACGTAATCGAGATTGGAATAGCCGGTGGTGATGTAATAAAGACCATCCAGGTAGGCGACCCCGGTCGGAGCAAAATTGCCGCCTCCCAGAAAATAGTCGTGGATTTCGGGATATTCAAAGACATCGTCATCGGTAGGAGCGTTCAGCGTGTCCACCAGTTTGCCATCGAGCGTGGTGGTGAAAACCTTTCCGGCGTCGTTTGAAGGGAACACCAGGAACGGCCTTCCGTCCTTGTCGTACCAGATTGTCGTGCCATGCAGGTTGACGTTCTTCATCTCCGGCGCGGTGGGAAGCAGCTTGATCCTTTGGAAATCCGCGCTGATTTGAAGAATGCCTGCGCCCGGAAGCGCAAAATAGGTCTGCCCCTTTCCCGGCCGGCGATCGACGGCAAACCCGCCGTGGGCCTTGATCAGAACCTTCTGCGCCGCTTCCGGCAGATGCGCAGACGTGAACAACACGCGGAATCTCAAGTTTCCCTGGCCGCTGATTCCCGGCGGCGGACCCAGGTTCTCTTGAGGAGCGGAGGGCGACTGCAACCTGACCTTATAAAATCGGGCATCATGCGCTGAGGCAGGAATGACCCCCGCGATGATCGTGGAAAGAATGAACAAGCAACTGAATAGAGCATTCGCTAGTCGTTTCATCAGACTCCTTCCTCGTGAACTCGGCAGAGCCACGATGGAGGCGCAGGATCGCATTGCGCCTTGTTCTCTCCGAGTTCGCTTGCAAGCTGTCAAAAACGACAGGGTGTGACGATTACAAGACCTTGCTGGGCTTAACGATGCGCCTCAAAAGGCTCGACGCGCAGAGAGATTATACTCGCAACGAAAACGGATTGACAAAGTTGACGCCCTGCCACCCTGTGCGCAGCGAAGGGTCGCGGCATTTTTCAGCGAAATGCGGGGATTCTTCCGCTTCGCGTCAGAATGACAGGTGTAATAAGGTTCAGGCGAGGCTAACTCACGGCGGATTGCTGATACTCGCCGAAGACGCGGCGCAGGGCATCGGAGATTTCGCCAACCGTGGCGTAAGCCTTCACGGCCTGCAGAATTGCCGGCATCACATTGTGGTTCTCGCGGGCAACCGACTCGACTTTCTTCAGGCAGACCGTCACGCGAGCCGCATCCCGTTTTGCTCGGAGCTTGCGCAGCCGGTCGATTTGTTCTCGCTCGATTTCGGGATCGATGCGAAGAATTGGCGGCGAAGGCGCTGCCTCTGAAACATATCGATTCACTCCCACCACCACCTGCTCCCCGGACTCAATTTTCTTCTGATATTCATAGGCGGACTGCTGAATCTCGCGCTGGATGAATCCGTCCTCAATCGCTCTCAACACGCCGCCCATGTCTTCGATCCTTTGAAGCATCGCTTGCGCTTCCGCTTCGATCTGGTTGGTGAGTTTTTCGATGTAATAAGACCCGCCAAGAGGATCGACGGTGTTGGCCACGCCGCTTTCATGGGCAATGATCTGCTGCGTTCTCAGGGCGAGAAGCGCCGATTCTTCGGTGGGTAGGGCCAGCGCCTCGTCGCGGGCGTTGGTATGGAGCGATTGCGTCCCGCCCAGCGCCGCCGCCACCGCCTGAAGTGTGACGCGCACGATGTTGACATCGGGCTGCTGCGCGGTCAACGCGCTGCCCGCTGTTTGACTATGAAATCGAAACTTCCAGGAGCGGGGGTCCTGCGCCTGGAATTTTTCCCGCGCAATGCGCGCCCAGAGGCGGCGAGCGGCGCGGAACTTGGCGACTTCTTCCAGCAAGCGGTTATGCGCGTTCAGAAAAAAGGAAATCCGCGGCGCAATGTCATCCACTTTCAGCCCGCGCTCGACGGCAGCCTTCAGATAACCGACCGCGTTCGCCAGAGTGAACGCCACCTCTTCGACCGCCGTGGCTCCGGCCTCGCGGATGTGATAGCCGCTGATCGAAATCGTGTTCCATTCAGGGGCGTGGTCGCGGCAAAACTCAAAAATATCCGTCACCAGTCGCAGCGCGGGACGCACCGGATAAATATAAGTTCCGCGGGCAATATATTCCTTCAGAATGTCGTTCTGCACGGTTCCGGAAATCCGCTTGAGGCTGACACCCTGCTTTTCCGCCACCGCAAAATAGAGGGCCAACAGAATCGGAGCCGTCGCATTGATGGTCATGGAAGTGGAAACGCGGTCGAGCGGAATATCCGCAAAGAGCGTTTCCATGTCTTCCAGCGAATCAATGGCCACGCCCACGCGGCCCACTTCCCCCCGGGCAAGCGGATGGTCGGAATCGAGGCCAATCTGGGTGGGCAGATCGAATGCGACGGAAAGCCCCGTGGTGCCCTGTTGAAGAAGATAGCGATAGCGCCGATTGGATTCCACCGCTGTGCCGAAGCCTGCATACTGGCGCATGGTCCACAATCGGCTGCGATAGAGCGTGGGATAAATGCCGCGAGTATAAGGATATTGTCCGGGGAAACCGAGGTCGCGTTCCCAATCCCACGAGTCCAGATCGCGTTCCGTGTAGAAAAACTTTTCCATGGATTCGACGCGCAGACCAACAAACGCGCTCTCACATTCCTCGCCCGCATCCCTGCATGGCGAGGAATTCGACGCTGACTAGCGGATGCTGCGCGCCTTCAGGAAAGAATATAAAGAGAAAAAGATCAGGATCAATGTCAACGCGGCGCAGGCATAAAACCAGAAGAGACCGGCCGCGGGATGGCTTAAATAGCGCCGCCATTCCACCATTGAGGCTTCCGTCCCAATTCCGGCCAGACCCAAAAAGCAGAGCCCCAGCACAAATTCAAACATGCGGTGGGCCTGCCGCTTTGCGCGGCCCAGTTGATAAGCCAACTTGCTCAACGCTTCACCTTCCGGCCGTTCGCTCACGGACTCTTTGACCCGCAATCGTTGCGCACTGCTGCCGCAACTTTGGCATCTCACCCTACTGCCATCGTAAGAAATTGGACTGCGGTCGTCAATGCCGGGGAAAATGTAGCGTCAGCACCTCGCCGGCCCTGGACAAAGCCGTCAAAGCCTGCCCTGAGCGCAGCGAAGGGCTGCCGGCGCTGCACCGCATAGAAGGTCCACGGACTTGTGACACTTCCCATCACCCACCGCAACAGCCCTTGAAATACGTCATGCTGCGTTTTACCTTGACAGCCTTTTGAACGGAATCATAGAATCCAAACTTGGAGGCTCTTTGGAACTCGACGAGAAATTCAAACGGCTGATCAAGGAATTGGGAAACGCTATTAATGAATCCCTGTCTGAATCCGACCAGATTGCGGACGTGATGGGGCGCATCAGGGCGGCAGGGTATGATCTCTTTCTGGTGCTGGAAGTCACCATCGGCTTCAACAAGAACGGGAAAGCGGAAGCTGCAACACCCCGCAAAACTCGAAACAGCGCCAGCCGGCGGAAAGAGTCCCACGAGTTTCAGCTCACCACCGAGGATGCCGAATTCCTGCGCGGTCTCAGAATCAGCGTCGATGATGAAGGCCAGTAGTCTTTCGCTCCACCCCGGTAAGTCCTTTCTGAACTGTTAAACCATCCGTTGCTCATTCAACTTCAGTCCCAAACTTGCATGGGGAAAGTGGTCTTATGTCCAAAATTCTGGTCACCGGCTGCGCAGGCTTCATCGGGTTTCACCTTTGCCGCAGGCTGCTCGCGCTGGGCCATGACGTCTGCGGTCTGGATAATCTCAGCGAGTACTATGACCCTAAGCTGAAGGCTGCCCGACTCTCGCAAATCTCCGATCACTCCCGATTTCGATTCGTCCGCATCGACCTTGCAGAGCGGCAAAAAGTGGCGCAACTCTTCGCAGCCGAAAAGTTTGAAGTCGTCGCGCATATGGCCGCGCAGGTTGGCGTGCGGCATTCGCTTAAAGATCCGCATGCTTATGTGGATTCAAACCTAGTCGGCTTCGCCAATGTGCTGGAGGGTTGCCGCCATGGCGGAGTTCGACACCTGGTTTTTGCCTCGTCAAGTTCAGTCTACGGCGCCAACACTCAGATGCCCTTTTCGGAACATCACAGCGCTGATCATCCTGTCAGCCTTTACGCGGCCACCAAGCGAGCCAACGAGCTTATGGCCCATGCTTACGCTCACCTTTATCAACTGCCTGCAACCGGACTTCGATTCTTTACGGTGTATGGACCCTGGGGGCGGCCCGACATGGCGCTATTCCTTTTCACCAAGGCCATTCTGAACGGCGAGCCCATCGCGGTGTTTAATGAAGGCAGGATGCAGAGGGATTTTACTTACATCGACGACATCATCGAAGGCATCGCACGGACAATTGGCCGGATTCCGCAACCGAATCCCAAGTGGGACAGCGATCATCCCGACCCTGCCTCGAGCTCAGCGCCTTTTAGACTGTACAATCTCGGAAATCAGCAGCCGGTCGAACTCCTCTCGCTCATCCGGATTCTCGAATCCAAGCTGGGGAAGAAGGCGAAGCTCAACCTCATGCCTCTCCAACCGGGCGACGTGCTCACAACCTACGCCGACATTGACGATCTTGCCCGCGACATCGGCTTTCGACCGCAAACCCCGCTTGAAACCGGCATCGAGCGCTTTGTGGAATGGTATCGCAGTTACTACAAGTTTTAGTGAGGGGGCTACTTCTTCCGCTGGGAGTGCAGTTTATAAGCCTGGATCAGGAATGAGACAGCCAGCCAGACGCATATCACGGCAAGCGGAATGGCGATCATTTGCGGCCAGAGGACTGCGATAACGGCGAGGCCCAGAAGAATAGCGCCCGCGTAAATCATGATCGTCCATTCGGCAGGCCCCAATAAGCGACGGCGGGTGATCGCTGCGCTCACGGTGCTGCCGAGAGTGAGGACGCTGGATGCGGCGCGCCCCGCGCTTCCGGGCGCGCGCCGGGCGCGATGCGATGGGTTCTCCGGCTCCTCGGATAAACGCAACCGGCGCCGTTCGCTGAGGATGATTTCAGTGGAATGCGCGAGATCATCCAGATACATCTGCTCCATCTCGCGGGCAAACGGTTCGTCTTCCACCACCACGTCAAGTTCCCAGTTTCCAATCCAACTCGCCAAGTTCAAATTGGTGGACCCCACCCGCGCCCACCGGCCATCGACCACCGCGGTCTTGGCATGCAACATCGGCCCATTCCACTCAAAGACCCGCACCCCGGCTTCGAGCAACGGCCGGAAGCCGGCGCGGGACAAGGCGCTGATGAAAGGAACGTCCGTCGAGCGCGGAACGAGCAGCCGCACATCCACTCCGTCGGAAGCTGCGGCCCGCAGAGCCTGCACGTACGCCGTGGTCCCCACAAAGTAGGCGTCAGTCAGCCAGATGGACCGCCGGGCGATGGCGGCCACGAGTTGGTCAAGCCGGTAAACCCCTGCCACGCTCGGCGAGCTCGCCACCACGCGTAGCGCGATCTCACCCGCCGCGGCTATGGATTCACGATTTTGTTGAAGCTCTTCAGGCGCTATGGGCGCGCCGCACGCCGCCCATGTTTCGGCAAACGCCTGATCGATATCCGCGACGGCTGGCCCCTCGATCTCAACCCCGGTATCCCGCCACGGCCCTATCCCGCGCTGGGGACGGCCCACCCAGCGGCGGTCAATGCAGAGTCCGCTCACAAAACCTACGCGACCGTCAACCGAAATCATCTTGCGATGGTCGCGGCTGAGCCAGCCGAGGGGGCTATCAAACCGCGGAGGGTTAAAACACCTCACTTCGACCCCAGACTCTGTCAGATTTCTCCACAAGCTTCGCCCTGCCCCGCGGCGAGACCCCATCCAGTCATAAATCAGCCGCACATGAACGCCTTCCCGCGCTTTGGCCGCGAGAAGCCCCGCGAATTGGCGCCCCACTTCATCATCGCGAATGATGTAGCTTTCAAAAAAGATACGCTTCCGGGCAGCGCGTATGGCCTCAAGCCAGGCCGGATAGTTCTCTCCCGCGTCTTTGAGGATGCGCAAGCGGTTCCCATGCACAAGCGGCGCGCCGGCGGCGCGCGAGAAAGCCTGATCCGCAATCGCGCGAAGAGGCGGAAGCACATCCTGTTCTGAATATCTCGAAATAACGCTGCTCATGGGGCGGCTGCCGTTTAAAACTCCCTGGGCTTGCTCCATCGGCTGGATTGGGGTTCCGCCGGGCCTAATTTATTATAAGCGCCCCCCAACGCCGCATCGCAACAATTCTCCAGCTTCCCTTTCTGGAATACGGCTCTCCCTTTCTGCATATATTTCGATTCTTACTAACTTCACCACCAGTTATTTCTACTTTTTAAAACAATTCGAAAATGGTATTCATTGAAGTGTACGGACGGCGCAGGCGCCCTGCGGCCCTCCTCCAAGTAGTAAGCCGCAGGCGCCTTGCGCCGGAAATCAGAAGAAGAAGGAGGAATGACAGAACGGAGGCAGGAATCATGACAAAATTGGAGGAGCGCGCTATTTTCATTACCGAATCTGACAGAAAAACGCTTGGCCGGATTCTTGATTTGGAGAGAAAGTCTCTCAGGGCTGATCAGCAAAACCTGGAGATGCTGGAAAAGGAATTGGACCGCGCGGAAGTGGTGGGCCCTTCCGAAGTGCCGCCGGATGTGGTCACGCTGGGTTCGCGAGTGCGAATCCGGGACCTGGTTTCCGGGGAAGTCGCCATTTATACGCTGGTTTTCCCCAAGGACGCCGATATTTCCAGGAACAGAATTTCGGTTCTTGCTCCGATCGGAACTGCGATCCTTGGATACAGCACGGGAGACGTGATTGAATGGAAGGTGCCGAGCGGCACAAGGAGGTTAAGAATCGAGGAAGTGCTGTATCAACCCGAAGCGGCCGGCCGCGAGCGGCGCGCGCATCCGCCCTGGAATTTTCCCCTCGACACAGGATGCAAAATATGACCGAGAGACGTGAACTATTCGCATCACCGCTTAGGCTACATTCGCGCCGGGCAGTTCACCCACCAGGGCCTCCAGGATATCGTGGAGGGTGATCAAACCGGCGACGCCGCCTTGTTCATTGAGTCCCAACGCGATCTGCGTTCCGGATCGTCGAAATGCCTCAAGCAGCTTGAGCGCCCGTAAATGTTCCGAGACTTGCAAAGGCTACCGCGCCAGGGAGCGTAGATCGACTTTGCCGCCGGTCAGGTTGCAGGCAAGCAGATCCTTGATCAGAACTACACCGAGCACGCGATCGAGGCTGCCCAGACAAACCGGGAAGCGGGAATGCCCGCTCTTCTGAATTTTCTCGAGGATTCCCGCCGTCGTCTCGCTCACATTCAGCCAGACAATTTTTTCTCTCCTTGTCATGATCTCGCGGACGGTGTAATCAGCCAGACGAAAGACTCTTTTTACCATAACTCGCTCCGCCTTCTCGAAAATGCTGGCCCGCGTCCCCTGATCGAGCAATAGCTGCACTTCCTCTTCCGTAACCGGCGGCTCGCTCGAAGGCTCGATGCCCAGAACCCGCAGAACGATCTCTGTAGACTTGTTAATGAAATGAACGACCGGAGAGCTGACCCGCGACAATAACCTCAAACCTCCGGCGACAGCCACCGCGATGCGCTCGGGCGTCTGCAAAGCCAGCCGCTTTGGGACCAACTCCCCAATGACGATAGACAGGTACGTAACGACGCCGACGACGCAGGCAAGGCTCAAGGTTTCACTGTAAGCTGCAATTGAGGGAATCCGCCGAAACCCTAACGCAAGCAGGTCAGCAACCGCTGCGCCGATGAAAACGCCCGCCAGAATGCCAATCAGAGTGATTCCGAGTTGCATGGTCGACAGGAACTGGCCGGGGCTGTTCGCCAGTTCGAGGGCCGTGCGAGCCCGAGCATTGCCGTTCTCTGCCCATCGTTGCAGACGGGCTTTTCTCGCCACCACCACGGCGATCTCAGACATCGCAAAGACTCCGTTGGCAAGAATAAGAACCAGGATCAAGATCATTTCCCTGACCGCAGTCGCCATCGCCTTTCTCCCAGGTGGTCCGACCGTCGCAAGGACCACACTTGAGTACACGGCCCTTCTCCGGAATTAGGCCGCCAGCAGACGATCCGCCTGGATCGCGTTTCCCTCTCTTTGCACTACGCCCTACGTCGTGATGCCAAGGCTCCCGATGGGCCAGAGCTTTCGAGAATAGCATAGTTAGATTAAACCATAATATTGTATATAAACTTTCTACTTTTCTAAGCGTCAATACTGATGATATTCATTGAATTGCGCGGCGTCACAGTGTGAAAAACCGGATATTCACGCAGACTTTTTAACGGTCAATCTCGAAGGGGCCAAGGGGTACGCTTTGCGAGTGACCCAACTGGCGGCGATAAAACGGATGTTGGAGGTTACCGTGACGTAGGCCACAAGGTAGTCAATACATGACTGATGCCTGAGCCGATAAGCGACTTGACGCTCGAACTGGCAGGCGGTATGGAGAATCCACGGAGAGTTTTACGGCCCCCAAAACTCTGAGAATTACGACACGAGCAAATCCAAGTCGGAAAGGGAGGAAAACCAAAATGGCTAACATACTCAGAAGGTCAGGTTATCTCTCAATAGCAGCATTGATGTTCGGAATGGTTCTTTTTGCGTTCGCCTGGGCGCCGGCCTTCGGCGACTCCGCCGAAGCATCAAGGCTTCTCCAGGAGGCCCGCATGTCAGCCGCTCAACTGAGGCGGGATGCAGTCCAAATGGAAAGTTATTCGAAATCCCGGCTCAGCTGGCAGAGTCATGCCCACCAGATCGATCTGATCAAGGAGCACATCAATCGAACTGGAAAGATCGTCTCAGACCTGCACAACGCGCGGGACGGCGCTGAGGCATGGCAGCAGGATGCCATTGACCGCATCACCCTCTGCTGCAAGGAATGGCTTCCAACACGGAGTCGATTATCAACCACTTGAACGACAGGAAACAAACATGGCACCCGGAATACGAAGGTTACCTGAAATCCAACGCTGAACTTGCGGGACAATTGTCGAAACTGATCGGCGATTATGTGAATTACGATAACACCAAATCCCAGACCCAGGAACTGGGAAAACAGCTGGGATTTTAAATTAGCCGCACAAAATCTCGCGCTTCCTGAGGTTTGCAAATTATCGTAACCGCGCAGGCTGTAACGGCGCTGTTCTCAACCATCCTTTGGCGCCCTCCCAGGGAGGGGGCGGAAGGGCTGCCCCCCGGCGGGGACATCAGCGCTACAGAACAAAGCGCTGTGCGTCCGTTACGTATTTTTTGTATATTTTGTATCATACGTACAATACAATTTATACGCCCACGGCGTCTTTGAACTGTTCTACACTCTTCTTGTCTGTCGATGATTGCGCGCGCAGGAGGCAGGCATTCACTAAAAACGCCATGGCGTTTTCTCAATAAACAACTGGATCTGCCAGGGAGTCATACGGCTTTCTGGTCTAATAACTCTTCTGTTTTCTTTACTCCGGCGACTGACCAAGCCGGGCTTTCCAGGCTGGCGATGGAGTATGCCCTTCCCACTCACTTCAGAGCCGCCATCCCGCTCGAGCGCGAACCTTGAAGTCCTGGCGCTTGCCGTTGACGACGTGAAATGCCTCTACCTTAATCTTGTTGAACTTCTGATTGGCGGGAACCTGCGGCGTATAGACTAACCGATACTGGGAATCAAGACTTTGAATGACGCCTTGCATCACTCCGGTGAAGGCGCTTTCAAATTTCGGGAACCAGGCTTCGCCGCCGCTCTCGTCGGCCAGCATTCGCATGAACGACTCGGCCTGGGTAAGGTGCATCCGGTGAGCGGTGCTGAGGCTATGCGCATACCTGCCGCGCAATAAGGAGCCTGCCCCAACCCCATAAACGGTCACGTTGCTGGATTGGGTGGTTTTTCGCACGTCATCGAGCGTGTGCTTGCTGAACGTGTCCAGACCGGAGCCGATTAAGATCAACACCCGCCGACCCTTCAGCTTGCCCATCTTCTCCAGCATCTCGTAGACAGCGTCATAGGTGTTGATCTCGCTTGACATGGGCGGTCCCAGGCCGGCGAACGCATCTTCCACATCTCCTCGATCCTTGGTGAAATCGACCCGAACATCCATACTCTTCGAGAACGTTGCCGCCGCCAGCCAGTCATCCTGAGGAGCGGCTTTCATAAAACCCTGAAGCGCCGCCTGAATGTCATTGAAATACAAGCCAGAGTTTCAGCTGTACTCGACCAGCAACGCAATGGAAACGGGCTTCTCCGGCTGTTTGAGTCGGAATTCTCTCGGCTGGCCGTTTTCAAGCAGGCGGAAATTCTGATGCTGAAGTCCGCGGATCAGCTTGTCCCCCTGTTCAACGGTGACATAGAGGGAAACGGGTTCCGAGTGCTGGGCGCGGCCCGGCGTCGCTGACAGGCTGCCAGCCGCGACGGTCAGACTTACGATGAGCGCGATCTTCAGCTTCCGCCTTGGTTTTCGTGTCTTGTGAAGAGTGAGCATAAACGCCCCCAAGTCCTCAGGCCGCGAAGGCGGCCCCGCCGTGGGGCGAATATTTCGTTAAAGTTCGATCCAGCGCCCGGCCCGCAGCGGGGACAGAGACCTTGCCGTTAATCAAAATGTCTCTGGGGCTGACTTTGCGCCCGTAGAGTTTCTCATTGCTGTCGGAATCCTGCTTCAGCACGGCTCCGTTCAGCGCTACGCCGCCGAAAAGCCCCCGGGAGCGTGAATAGCTGAGAATCTGGGCGTGCAATTGCGCATCGGTTTCGGCGGATGCGGAGCGCCCCACCGGACCGCCGGCGACCGATGCATCGGCGCCCAGTGTGACCTTGCTCTGGAGCAGCTTTCTGGCGCCCCCGGGATTCATGACGATGAACACAATATCCGTCGCCTTCCCGCCAATCTGGAACCCAAAGCTTCCGCCGCCCATGGTAAACAAAGAGGGCGCGCCCCAGGGACCATTCCCATGCCGGCGGCAAACCAGAACTCCGCGCCCATAGCTCCCGCCAATGCCAAAAGCAAACTTAATTTGGGCCGGAACAATTCCCACGCATACCGCCTTATCCAGCAAGTCTTTGGGAACGCTTTTGTCTGGCGTCTGCATAATTTCCGTAAGCACTTCATTAGCTTTTGCCAGTTGTTTGGCCTGATCACTTTCTTTCGCCAGCGCCGCTCCACACGAGGTCAATAAAATAAGGATTATCAGCAGCCTTTTCATTTGAATTGCCTCCTTTCCTCAAAGTCCCGTCCAAGCCCTTCGCTTGCCATCCCGATGGCAGTTATGAGTGGAAAGAGACGAGAAAAGCAATCGAAGCGTCGCGAGCGATTTTTGCTCATCACTCATCCCTCGCAGAAGGTGTGAAAATATCGAATCTGTCATGCTGAACGCAGTGAAGCATCCCGGTATTGTACGGAAAACAAAATGCGGGGGATTCTTCGCTATCACTCAGGATGACAACCGCCCCCTAATTTTTTCACACCTTCTCACTCGTCACCGATCGGTTTTTTCGACTTCTCGGAATGACACACCGCGGGAGCGCTCGGCATCCCGGACCATATCCGTCTTCCCCACTAACGGCGCCGACATCCACATCGTTCACTGCGGTGGCGCAGAAGAGGAAGATCCCGAGGAAAGGATTGAGGCGCACCCTTCCACCGTAACTTCACCCCGCATCAGCGATGGCCGGCTGGCCTCCTCTTTCCGGATTTGCGCTTTGGTCTTGTGCAGTTCCTTCCTCAGTCGCTCCTGGATTTCCTTGAACTGCTGAGTGTCGGTAAGATATTGCTTGTTGGGCTCGATGGACGTGAGCACCCTATATTCCTTCAGAGAGCCCAGAATCCGATCGCCGAAAGCCGGATGCGTGGCAAAGAACGAAGTCTTGCTGGCATAACCCCCTTTGGAAGCCATTTGATCGAATAGCGTGATAATGCCTCGCGGGTCGTAGCCGGTTTTCCATGCATACTGCATCCCAAGCTGATCGGCTTCCAGTTCCGAATCGCGGCTCACGCCCAGGATATTGATGGTAAACACCAACCCCAGGCCGTTCATGATGGATTGCAGCAAAAGGCCCTTTAATTGATAGGCCAGATAGCTCCCCGCCTGGAAAAGGCCGGGAGCGAAAAGCGACAGGCCAATGATGGCCGCCATCTGGAGAAGGCCGAATTTGTTGGCCCGGCTTGACATGCGAGCGCTGTGGCGCGCCGTCACGTGAGCGATTTCGTGGGCCATCACGCCGGCAAGCTCCGACTCATTCTGCGCCATCAAAATGAGTCCGGCATACACAAAGGTAAAACCGCCCGGCAGAGCCATAGCGTTGGCCACCTGCTCGGGCTGACCATCTTTCCCGATCACCGGTCGGCCATCCTTGCGGATTTCCTGCTGCACGACAAAGACGTGGAGCGGCACTTGCAGGTCGCTGTTGCGCGCCAGGTTCTGCCCGATCTTCTGGATATAAGCCGTCACTACAGGGTCCTGAACCGCCTTGGGAAGTTGCCCCCGCTGCCGTGCGTTTTCAACTTCTCTCTGCCCGATGGCCACATCCTTCTGCTGACCCTCGAAGGGCTTCATCGACCCTCGATGGCCGATATCCAGCACATTGCCGAACTTGCGCTTGTTCACGGACCCGCTCGCGATCTGCTGCTTGATCTGCTGGTCCGCCGCTTTCCATTCTGCAAGAAGATTGAGCCGGGAAATCTTCACGTCACGCCCGATCTGCTCCTGAAGGAAGTTATACGCCTTATCTGTCATTTCCTGCTTGATCTTCAGAATCTCGCACTGGATTTTCTGACGCTCCGCAACCACTTTCGGATCGCTCTTCGTCGTCGGCAGCTTGGAAAGCTGCTTTTCCAGGCTCTCCACCTGTTTATCAGCCGCCTTGGCCTGGTTGCTATAAGCTTTCTCGCGGGCTTCGCTCTCGTTCTTCAAGGCTTTGATCCGCGCCTGAACATCCTTCGGCGCATAATTGAACTTCTCAGCCAGCGCCGCCACTTCGATGGAAGGCATCTCCTCAACCTCATCGAGCGGCGGGGACGACGTGAAGTCGGCTGCCGTCTTTTGTTCTGCCTCCACCACCGCGGCCTCCGTCTGAACCTGAGGCGCCGGAAACGGGGGGCTCCCGCATAGCATGATCGTGGTCTGAAACAGAACCGCAACGGCCAGGGTAACCGAAAGGACTCTTCGCACTTTTTTGCTCATCGCCAGCGCCTCCTTTTCCCGCACCTCGGCGCAGCGTGTGGGCAGGAACGCTGCCATCAAACTGAAAGCGGGCTTAAATCTGCACCGAGAATACAGCACAGAACGGCCCATTGCAATCAGGAAATTCCAGCAGCCGGAGAAGCGCGTGTTAAGCGCCAAAGGCGCGATACTTACTTAGATAAATACTATGTTTAATTATATGTATTTCTACTTTCCTAATGATATCGAAGATGGTAGTTTTAGAAGTGTAAGGACGGCGCGCGGAGCGATGGGATCGGCAAGCGAACATCGCCATTCAAGGCCGCGCGCCGTTCTTCATCAGAGAACATCAGAGCGCGTCGCAAGGAACCCGATCCGAAGATCAGCAACCAGCGGACAGGAGGATGCATTCATGGTTAAACGAGAGCGCCAATCAGCAAAGTGGTCGTGGGAACTGATCCGGGTTTCAGGAATCTGATAGGACTGCTGACAGCCGAAAACGTGCGAGAATTTTTCGCGATCCGAAACGCAACGGCGGCGCGTCGCGGAAACGCAGAGCCTCAGGCTTATTTAACTCGCGGCGTCGGCTGCCCGTAAGAGCAGACCTCATTCGAGAAGGCTGTATGGTCGAACTGAGAGATTTAAGGTACGATTGGCCCGATGCACCAGGCAGCGAACGAACCGATTATCGAGGCCCGCGGTGTGGCCAAATTCTTCACGCAGCGCGACGGGGCGGCGATCGAAGTCATCGGAGCCACGGACCTGGCAATCTACCCGGAGCGGATCGTGGCGTTGCTCGGACCGTCCGGCTCGGGCAAGTCCACCTTGCTGCGCATCCTGGCCGGATTACAAGAACCGTCGTCCGGAAAAGTCCTCTGGCACGGACAACCCCTTGCCAGGCAAAGGCCCAACGTGGCCATCGTCTTCCAGAGCTTTGCCCTGTTTCCCTGGCTGACGGTGCTTGAAAATGTTGAGGCGCCCTTGCAGGCGCTTGGCGTCGAGGCAATTCAGCGGCGAAAGCGCGCGCTTAAAATCCTTGACACCGTGGGGCTTGACGGCTTCGAGACCGCCTATCCAAAGGAACTTTCCGGCGGCATGAAGCAACGGGTCGGATTTGCCCGCGCCCTGGTGGTGGAGCCGGAAGTGTTGTTCATGGACGAGCCGTTCTCCGCGCTGGACGTGCTCACCGCCGAGAACTTGCGCAGCCAGTTGCTCGAACTGTGGCTCGGAAAGCAGATTCCCACCCGCGCCGTCTTCCTGGTGACGCACAATATTGAGGAAGCCATTTTTCTTGCCGACCGTGTGGTGGTGATTGGCCGCAACCCGGCGCGCATCCGCGCGGATTTTGAAGTTTCCCTGGCTCACCCGCGCGATCACCAGTCTCCGCAGTTTATCAGCCTGGTGGACTACACTTATAAAATTCTGACTCAGCCGGAAACGGAAGTTCTGCCGCCCGCCGCGCCCGCAACGCCAGAGCGCGTTCGGAGCAAATATCCGATGCTTCCTCGTGCCCTGCCGGGGGCCATCGCGGGCTTGCTCGAAATGCTTCTCGATCGGGGAGGGCGCGACGATCTCTATCGCCTGGCCGATGAGTTCGGAATGGAGGTGGATGATCTGCTTCCTCTGGTTGAAGCCGCCTCTCTGCTCCATTTTGTGCGCGTCCAGGAAGGCGACGTGGAGCTGACGCCGCAAGGCAAGCGCTTTGCCGCGGCGGATATTCTCGCTCAAAAGGAGCTTTTCCGCGCGGCCACGCTTGAGAACGTCGCGTTGCTGAAGCAGATTGACCAGACCTTGCGCGCAAAATCAGACCACGCCATGCCAGGCGCGTTCTTTCTCGGCGTTTTGGACGATCATTTCACTAGCGAGGAAGCCCAGCGTCAGCTTGAAACCGCCATTAATTGGGGGCGTTTTGCCGAGATCTTCGATTACGACGCCGACACCGAGCGTCTTTTTCTGCCCGAGACTCAAAGCTGATGGCTTGCGAAAACAAAGACTGCATGGACCCGTACCCAGGCGATGAACATTCCTCCCCTGCCCAAACTGTTGCGCGGACGAACCTGGTCGCGGCTCGCCGACGTCGCGATCTTCGCGCTTGGCCTGGCGATCTTTTACGGCATCCTCCAAATTGCGCGCACCTGGTTTGGCCCTTACACGCCGGTAGTCCACATCTCCCGCAGCCCTTCGGCGCTGCCGGGTTACACGGCCTACTCTCTGCTGCGCATTGCGATTGCGTATGCGCTGAGCCTGGCATTCGCTCTGAGTTTTGGGTACGCAGCGTCGCGCTCCGCGCGGGCGGAACGCCTTTTGATTCCGCTGCTCGATATTCTCCAGTCCATTCCGGTGCTCAGCTTTCTTCCGGGAGTGATGCTGGCGATGGTCGCGCTCTTCCCCCACAGCCAGCTTGGCCTGGAGTTGGGCGCTATCACTCTCATTTTTACCGGCCAGGTCTGGAATCTGGCTTTCAGCTTCTACTCTTCGTTGAAGGCCATCCCGCGAGAACTGATGGATGTGGCGCGCATCTATCAGTTCGGGCGTTGGCAGCGGCTGACCCAGATCGAACTGCCTTATGCGGCCCAGGGCCTGGTGTGGAATTCCATGATGTCGGTAGCGGGCGGATGGTTCTTCCTGATGGCGTGCGAGATGTTCGTGCTCGGCGAGCGGGATTTCCGTCTGCCGGGTCTGGGTTCCTATTTACAGACCGCCGCTTCCGCCGGGGACACGCCCTCGATTCTCTGGGGACTTGCCGCCATGATCGGAGTCATTGTTCTGCTCGATCGGTTGGTCTGGAATCCCCTGATCGCCTGGGCCGACAAGTTCAAGTTCGAGCAGGTGGATGGCGGAAGCGCCCCGCGCTCCTCGGTTCTCAATGCGCTGCGCCGCTCGAATCTTCTGGCCCAGATTCGCTCCAGGACGTTTACGCCCATCACGGAGCGTCTCACTTTGCATTTCGCTCGCCGAACCGGCGCAAATGCCCTCCACCCGCCCCAAAGATGGAAACCCTGGTGCGGACGCGCGCTGGCGGCTGTAGCGCTGGTCGTGGTGGTCTACGGTGTGATCAGGGCTGGGACGCTCGTGGCCGGCCTATCCGGATCAGATCTCAAAAATCTGCTTTTAGGCTCGGGCGCCACCTTCCTGCGCGTCACTGCCGCCTTGCTCTTTGGGACTCTCTGGACCGTCCCGGCGGGCGTCGCCATCGGATCGAGCCAGCGGCTGGCCCGCTTTGCTCAACCTCTGGCACAGATCGCCGCCTCCGTGCCCGCCACCGCGCTCTTCCCCGTCATTCTGCGGCTTCTCATTCGCGCTGGCGGCGGCATGAACGCTGCATCTATTTTGCTCATGATTCTCGGCACGCAATGGTATCTGCTGTTTAACGTCATCGCCGGGGCTATGGCGATTCCGAGCGATTTGAAGCAGGTTGCCGCCGCTTTCCGATTTGGCCGGTTTGATCGCTGGCAACGACTGATCTTGCCGTGCATCTTTCCTTATTTGATCACTGGACTTGTGACGGCGGCCGGCGGCGCCTGGAATGCAAGCATTATCGCCGAATATTTCCGCTTCGGGGAACAAACGCTTTCGACCCTCGGGCTTGGCGCAATCATCAGCCAGGCGACAGACGCCGGGAAGTTTGATCTGCTCCTGGCGGCGACATTCACGATGGCCGCTATCGTGGTGATCATCAACCGGCTCGTCTGGAAACCTCTTTATCGGCTCTCTGAAACCCGATTCAAGCTGGAGGCTTAGGGTTATTCCGTGCTTTGAGGCGCTTACTGAGGTTTACCAATTATCGTGACACCGTTTCCTGTAGCGCCGGTGTCCTCACCGGCGTTTTCCGGCGCTGGGAACAGCGCCGCTACCTATTCGTTGTCACGATAATTTGTAATTTTCAATAGATAAAAACGACGTATGATGATCTAACTTTCTAATTTTTTTGCTATGGCCAAAGATGGTAGTTTAGAAGCTGTCATGGAAAGATTCCCGGACACAAAAATTTTGCGATATTGTGAAACAGGCAGCGCTCAATTTGAGCAAAGTGAGAAAAGGAGGATGCGAACGTGAAAGCAAAGACACGCCAAGCCGGCTCAATCACCATCATCGATCTGAATGGGAGAATCACTCTGGGCGAAGACTTGCCGCAGTTGCGCCAGTTGATCCGCGACTTGTTAGCTCAAGGCCACAAAAACATTCTGCTGAATCTGGCGGAGGTGTCTTACATTGATAGCGCAGGGCTCGGCGAACTGGTCAGCGCCAACGTTGCAGCGGCCAATCGAGGCGGCCAGTTAAAGCTACTGCATCTCACCAAGAGAGTCAAAGATCTGTTGCAGATCACCAAGCTTCTGACGGTCTTCGATGCTCACGAGGATGAAGCTGAAGCTATCGCCAGCTTCCCCAAAGCTGCGGGGGCTTAACAGCCAGCATTGATCCGATTGCATGGTAGATCTCACAAAGCGATCAGCTTTCGGCAAAAAGCCTCCGAGCTCCGCGCTTTCCCTTGCCGATGGCTGATCGCTCGTCGTCCATCATTCGTGATGCCGCATCAATAGGGATGGATACGTTTCACGCGACAGCTTCAGAACTCAGAAACAAAGATTTCGGCGAGAGGCGTTGAAAAACCGGGAAGAATCTCAGTCGCCTCCAGATTTTGACCTGGCTCCCGAATTTCAGGGCGCTCTCCAGGTTTGTAAATGTAGGCCATTCGAGCTTCGGGGTACAGCACCCACACGGCGCGCGTGCCTGAACGAAGATATTGCTGGACTTTCAGCACGAGACCATCAGGATCGTCATGGGTCGAGACCACTTCCACGGCAAGGTCAGGAGCGCCTTCGATCCGCTGTCTCGGATCAATCCCTCGAACCCTGTCCGCCCGGACGAAGGCCACATCCGGAATGCGGATGACGCCCTCCGACAACTTGAAATCGGTTTCCATAGTCACTTCGCCCAACTTGTGCTCTTCCACAAAGGTCGCAAGTTTTAGACCTAAACGGTCACGCGCACGATTGTGCAGAAGACGCGGCGAGGGGGCCACAATAATCAGCTCTCCTTCATTAAGCTCGTACTTCACGCCTTCCTTTTCAGGCAGCGCATCATACTCTTCAATGCTCATCAAGGTTTTCGTTGCCATGGTTGAACACCCGCATTTTTCTTAGACTATAGCACATGACCTTGTAGCCGCGCGCCTCATATCATGTTGCATCCCCCATCCCATGAAAAACACGATCTGATATAAAGTCCGGATCGACTCTATAATGAGGAAGCGCATCCATGAGGAAAGAAAACGCTCACAAACTCGCATCGGATCGGGTCGCGTGGTCCAGCTTTGCGCTGATCGTGACGATGGCGTTGCTGGAATGGTTTGCCGGTATGCTCTCGCCGGGATTGGCGCAGCAAGGGATAACAGATCTGTTCCAGCAAGCCCGAGTCGATGAGCGCGAACAGAATTACGCTGCGGCAGAAAGCGTTTATCGGAAGGCGCTCGCCTCCCACCCTGATAACCCCGAAGCCCTCAAGCGTCTGGGTATTGTTGAACAAACCGAACTCAAATTCAACGACTCCGTTGAACTCTTCAAGCGCGTTTTGCGCGAACATCCGAATTATCAGCAAGTCAACTTTTTCCTGGGGCTTTCTTATTACGGGCTGCATAATTTCAACGACGCGATTGCGAGCTTCCAAGATGAGTTGAAAACTCCCGCCCCACACCCGGCTACGCGATACTATCTCGCTCTGGCCCTGGAGGCAGAGGGCCGCGCGGAGGACGCCATCGTCCAACTCGATCAGGCCGCTGCCCAGAATCCGAACAAGGCAACCGTGCTTTACGAACTGGCCCGATTGCATATGAACGCTTCGTTCCAGGCCATCAAGAGGCTCAGAAAGCTTGATCCGGATTCTTTCCAGCTTCACGCCTTGATGGGCGAACTTTATGCCGACGAAGGACACTACCAGGCAGCCATTGAGGAATACCAAGCCGCGCTGCGGAAGCAGCCCGACGCCACAGGCATTCATTACCCCCTGGGGGTTGCGTATTGGATGCTGAGGCAGTTCGAGCCTTCAGAGAAGGAGTTCCTTCTGACTCTCAAGGAATCGCCGAACGACCCTCGCGCCAACTTCTATCTGGGCGATATTGCTCTGGTCCAACAGCAATTCAGCAAAGCCCGCGACTACTTGAAGCGGGCCGAAACCGGCCAGCCCCAAACGGCGCAAACTCACATTCTCCTCGGACGATGTTACATCGGGCTGAATGAACTTCAGCCGGCCAAAGCGGAATTGCTTCTCGCCGCCCGTTTGGACCCTGCCGATCCACACAGCCATTATTTCCTTTCGCAGGTTTATCGTAAATTGCGTCAGCCCGCCGATAGCCAGCGGGAACTGGACTTATTCAACAAACTTTCAAGCTCGCGAAACACCCATGGATCGGAAGGGGTCAGCCATCCGCCGGAAACCAATCCTTGAAAGCATATAAGTAGAGTTGGGAAAATCTTGTGGGCCATTGACCTCCCGCAGCGCCGCGTTGCACCAAGGGCAACATGACATCAGACCCCCGAATTCTCTGAAGGTGAAAATTCATGAACCGCCGACAACTCCTGGCGTTGTGTAGCGCTTCGCTGCTGGCTCCTCACGACAAAATCTCGCTTACCGAGAGCCATGTTGCCGAGCCCTCAATGGATTCTCAAGCAACAGTTCCACCATTTTTCCAGATTGCAAAACCTGTCTGGCCCAAAGGCCGGGAAACCGCGATGAACCTGTTCGTTGGTTTTCGGGCCATCTTCGAGGCGCCTTCCGAAAGGCCGGTCACGCTGCGAGTGGCGGCGTCCACGCTATACCGTTTCTTCGTACACGGTGATTTTCGCGGCTTTGGTCCGGCACGCGGCCCGCACGGTTATTTCCGCGTGGACGAGTGGGATATCACGCCCGCCCTTCTCGCAGGACGCAATATTGCGGCCATCGAAGTGGCGGGGTATAACGTCAACAGCTATTACGTTTTGAACCAGCCATCCTTCCTTCAGGCGGAAATAACGGCAGGCTCTCGGGTGTTGGCCGCAACAGGTGATCGTGAGAAGCCTTTCGAGGCCAGGATGCTTTCTGAGAAAGTGCAGAAGGTCGAGCGATATTCTCTCCAGCGCGCCTTCACGGAGGTCTACCACCTTCATTCCGGCTTCGACTCGTGGCGCAGCGATCCGCATCAAACGTTTCCCCCGGAACCCTGCGCCGTTTCAGCCGCAAGAAATCTCATTCCCAGGCGCGTTCCATACCCGCGATTTGAGCGGCGACAACCCGAACGACGCATCATGCAAGGGGGTGTCTCCACCCGGGCGCCCGGAGGCAAACTCTGGAGGCCCTACTTTCTCACGCACATCGGCCCCAAGCTCCTGGGTTTCACCGAACAGGAACTCACCGAGGTTCCTTCCTTTGAATTGCAGCGAGTCGTCAATAAGACGGTTACCCATTTCGAGGAACCCTACTCCTGGCAATCGTCTTTTCCTCTTTCGGAAAACCAGTTCCACCTGTTTGATTTTGGAACGAATTTGACCGGTTTCATCGGCGTTCGAGTCAACGCGCGCAGCAAGGCCAGGCTTTTCCTTACCTTCGACGAGATGCTGCTTGATGGTGACGTCGATTTCAAACGAAATAACACGGTGAACATCGCTGCGTATGAATTAGCGCCAGGGACTTACAACCTGGAATCATTTGAGCCTTATACCCTGCGGTTTCTCAAATTCCTCGCACTGGAGGGCGATTGCGAAATTTCACAAATCCATCTGCGCGAGTACGTCAACCCGAACGTCTGGACCGCACACTTTAATTCCAGTGATGAAGACCTGAATCTGCTTTTTGCAGCCGGGCGAGAGACGTTTCGACAGAACTCGGTCGATCTCCTCACGGACTGCCCCTCGCGCGAGCGAGCCGGCTGGCTCTGCGACAGTTTTTTCACCTCGCGGGCGGAGCACAGGCTGACTGGCGACTCAACGGTCGAGGCCGTCTTCTTCGAAAATTATCTGCTTCCTCAGAGCTTTCCGCACCTTCCGGACGGCATGCTGCCCGCGTGCTACCCCGCAGACCACTACAGCGCATATTGGGGTTTAAATCCCAACTGGGCGATGTGGTTTGTTTTGCAATTGCGGGAGTACGCCGAGCGCAGCGGCGATCGCGATATGCTCGCCGGGCTTCGGCCCAAAATCATGAAGCTGTTCGATTATTTCAAGCCATTCCAGAATGAGGATGGGCTGCTCGAAAAGCTGAAGGGCTGCGTGTTCATCGAATGGTCGGCGGCAAACAATTTTACGCAGGATGTCAACTATCCGACCAATATGCTCTATGCGGCGGCGCTCCAGGCTGCCGGCGAGATGTACGGAGTCCCGGCATGGGTGGAGCATGCGGCTGCGGTCCGCGAGGCCATCCGGCGACAATCGTTTGATGGCCACTTCTTTGTGGATAACGCGATCCGAAAAGGAGGAAAGCTGGTCCCGACAGGCAACCGGACCGAGACCTGCCAGTATTATGCCTTCCATTTCGAGACCGCAACGCCTGAAACATTCAGGACGCTTTGGAATGTTCTGCTCAATGACTTTGGACCCGCGCGCAAGCGGACTCAGCGCTATCCTGACATCCCTCCATCAAATGCATTTATGGGCAATATCCTGCGCCTTGAGCTG
This sequence comes from Acidobacteriota bacterium, assembly GCA_902812415.1. Classification (GTDB taxonomy): domain Bacteria; phylum Acidobacteriota; class Terriglobia; order UBA7540; family UBA7540; genus RH2-MAG17b. The sequence continues at coordinate 467 of CADDZJ010000047.1, read as the reverse complement.
CTATCGCGTTACGGTTCCACTCGGCAGTTGATCGAGGAATCGAAAGAATGCCTGCTTTATATGGCCAAGCGCACCGGGACTCTATGGGAAAACGCCGATACGAGCGCCAGCCTCGACCATGGCTTTGAATCGCACATCGTCAACGTGCTTTACCGCGATGTCCTGGGACTCCATCAGGTTGACTGGGTGAGGAAGAAAGTTGCTGTATGGTTCACGGATACGCAACTCCATTCCTGCGAAGGCCGTGTTCCGGTTCCGGACGGGGCGGTCTCACTTCGTTGGTGTAGAAGAGACGGCAAGCTGTTTCACCAGATTGATGTTCCGGCAGGCTACACAGTGACGATAGAGAACAAAAGCGCTTTGCCACTCACGGTAATGGGAAGCCTCTACGATGGATAATCCACACTCTGACAGTTTAGAAGCTGTTTGGCTCTGTTGACATCCTCAGGAAAATAGAGCGATGCTTC
>CADDZJ010000046.1 GCA_902812415.1 Acidobacteriota bacterium | reverse complement strand
AAAAACGTGAATTATCGAGGCTAAGGTCGCCGTCCTCCCAAACTTCTCCTTCACGCGATGGCGAAAGAGAACCTCGGCGCACGTCAGACCCATGGGCGGATGGAATTTTCCATCGGGCAGTTCATAAACGCCTTCCGGCATGCCGGTGATGCCAACATACTCCTCGACCAAGTCGTAGTAGGGCGCCAAGTCTTTGTAGCTGAGCGGCCAATCCACCCCGTAACCATCATGAGAGGCAGCCTTGAAATCCAGGTCGCTGAAGCGGTAACTCTGCCGGCCCCAGACGTTCGTGCGCCCGCCGGTGATGCGCAAGCGCCCCATCCAGGTGAAGGGCATACCGGGGGCTGTGGTGTATGGCTCGTCGATGTCGTTACAGAACCAAGTGTAGTTATATTCCGAAGCCACATGGCCCTGGATGGGTCGCGTCTTGCGGATGATCTCCGGGGCGAGATTGCGATACTTCAGCTCGAAGGCCGGTTCATGCTCGGTAAAGTTTTTGTCCGACTGCGGGCGACCTGCGTCTACCAGCGCAACTTTCAACCCCGCCTCGGAAAGCCGCTTACAGGCCCATCCACCCGAAGCGCCAGAACCTACAACAAGAGCATCAAAAACTTCCTTCGATGAGTAATCTGTCAAGATCTTTCCTCCGCACCTTTGAATAGAGGCAATCTTTTATGAAATAACGGCAGATGCGTCACCTAACTATTTTTCAGAAATTTGCCCAGTGGGTTGAAGGGCTGCGTCTTGACTTTCGGGAGTTGTAGAATGGGGCTGCAAAGACTGAGAACTCGTTCTCCCCGTCGATTGCGGGCTCAGCGTTCTAGAGATGGCCTCGCCCACACTCCGCACCTCATCCTGAATCTGCAATAATTTCGATTCCATCCGACTCGCCGGGCCTGACACGCTGAGGCTCGCCACCACGCGTCCCAATTGATCAAAAATCGGAGCCGCCACACAGACCACGCCAGTCAGGTTTTCCTCCAGGTCGAAGGCAACGCCCCGCTCGCGGACCGAGGCCAGATGTTCGAGCAGGTGCGCCTTCTGCGTAATCGTCTTGGGCGTCATCTTGATGAGCGGATGCTGCTTCAGAATGGTTTCCACTTCAGACTCCGGCAGAAAGGCCAGGATGGCCTTCCCCAACGCCGTGCTATGAACCGGATTTCTTTCTCCCGGATTGGCGGCAATTCGGAGGGCGCTGGGGCTCTGCAGCACATCAATATGGGTCACCTGTCCATTCTCCAGAACCCCTAAATTGACCGTCTCCGAAAATTGGATCAGGAGTTTCACCATTGCAGACCGAGCAACGGATTGCAACCGCCGGAAATGGACCGCAGGCTCCGTCAGCTCGAAAAATTTCGCCGCCAAGCGATAGTGCGCTCTAGCTTCCGCTTTCTCCAGGTAGCCCAGCTTTTCGAGTGAATAAAGAATCCGGTGGACGGTTGTTCGCGCGAACGGAAGCGCGCTCGCGATTTCCTGAAAAGCGATGGCTTGCTGTTTTGCGCCTCGTTCAATGAAATATTGCAGAACGGCAAAGATTTTCCCCGTCACACTGATATAGTTTTTATCGGCCTGCTTTCGCCTTGAGTTGGTCGCTGTTGCTTTCGCCACTTCGATCCTCCCGTTTGTCGCCTGTCCAGAATGAGGAAACAAGCATCCGAATTGCGGTTTTGCTTTGTGCGTCTCGTTAAAATCAGCCCTATTGTAGAACTTTCTAAAAGCTATTTCAAAAGTCTCGCCTTAATCGAATTAAATCGTTGATTCTGAAGGACCTGATGCATGTTTTTAAGGTTTACCCGCGCCAATAATCGAAGGACGTTGGATGGTCTTGAGAATTCGAGCAATCCGGATGATTCCTGACGCTATACTTCCAACGCTCTATACTTGTGCAATCGCAATTTCCGTATTACGGGCGCGCGCGGTTTGATGGCTGCCAAGCCCAATTCCTCGCCGATTAGCGTCGTTTGATGTTGGCTTGCATTATCTGCACATCAGCTCTTCCCAACCCAAGGTGAACATGTTCATTTTGGCATTGGAATCTTCGGGATGCGCACGGATCACCGATTCGTCCACCTCCACGCCCCATCCCGGGCCGGTCGGAAGCTCATAAAAGCCATTCACCATGCGCGGCGCTCCGGGGGTAAGAGAGCGTCGCCAGGAAACATCATAATCTTCAAAAGTCTCCAGGATCAGAAAATTGGGAATATTCGCGCAGAGGTGAACGCCGATCATTGTCTTCAGCGGGCCGTCACAATTATGAGGCGCCACGCTCACATAATGCGTCTCGGCCAGAGCGGCGATCTTTTTGGTCTCCAAAAAGCCTCCACAGTAGGTGATGTCCGGCTGGACGACGTGCGCCGCCTTGCGCTGCAAAAGATCTAAAAACCCGAAACGACTGTACACGTGCTCGCCGGTTGCAATCCGAATGGGCGATGCGGCCACCACCTGCGCCATGGCGTCATAATTATTCGCTGGCACCGGCTCTTCACACCAACCTGGAGCGTACGGAACCATTGCGCGAATGGCTTCCAGAGCCATAATCGGGCTGAATCGACCGTGAAATTCCAACAAAATGTCAATTTCTTCGCCCACGGCTTTTCGCACCGTCTCGACTCGCTGGCAGGCTTCACGCAAATCTTTGCGGGAGATTTCCCGGCCCCCAGGTCCAAAGGGATCAAACTTTAAAGCTTGATAGCCTTTGCCCACCGCCTCGCGGGCCTGGTCAGCCAGCTTTTCAAGGTCTCCACCGTAGCCGTACCATCCATTGGCATAGGCTTTGATTTTTGTCCGGGCCTTTCCTCCCATCAGGTTATAGACGGGTTGACTGCACGCCTTGCCGACGATGTCCCACAGGGCCGTTTCGATTCCCGCCATCGCGGCCAACATGACAGGGCCCACATTATGCTCGACCTGATAGAGTTTGAACCACAGATCCTCAATATCAAATGGGTTTTGTCCCACCACGTAGCGTCGCCCATAGTCCAGAATCAGTTCGCGTACAGCGCTCTCCTTCCATCCCAGCGTGCCCTCGCCCCAGCCGATCAAGCCGGAGTCCGTCGTCAGCTTGACGAGAATAAAATTGCGCCAAACCGCGCCTGTCAAAAAAACCTCCACTTTGGCAATCTTCATTTTGAAGACACAGCCTCCCTCTTCTTGATGGTTATCTTGAGAGATCGAGAATCGGCGTCGATGAATGTCTGGCACGGGCAATCCCCCAACTCATGTGGAGCAAGGCTAACAAGTTATTATAGGCAGAACAGGATGTAAATACGTTTTGAATTATCCATCCGCAATACGGAATTTTATTTTAACCCATTGTGCTTTAATCCAAAAGCCTCCAGGAAGCAACCGGAGGCATTCCGGCGACTTTTCAGATTTGAGGCCGAATTAATACGCGACACGGATGTATTGAGGACGATCCACATAGCTCCTCCGACGCAACCTGGCACGGCGCAAGGGAGTTCCAGCGCGAAGCCCTTGAATTCATTGAATGATCGTTTTTCGTAATCCTGACTATATTCCGTAATGCGGTTACAAGTTCTATTTTTAATTGACAATTTGAAGAATGCTTCATAGAATAAAAAGCGCCTTTGCTTTGTATCCCGGCAATCTGACGCGCTTCAAGCTCTCGGCCAAGAGAGTGCATAGATGTTCGATCCCGTCAGGATTAGCCCAAGGTAAGGAATGCCATCGTGACGAAGAGCAAAGTCCTGCAAAAATTGCGCTCGGGAGATTTAGTGCGCGTGGTGGGAATTAATCGCGTCACCGAGCCTTGGCTGGCTGAGGTAGCCGGCAAGCTGGGTTTTGACGTGGTCTGGTTGGATATGGAACATCGCGCCTTTGGCTATGACGTGATCGATCGCATCTCGCTGGCTTGCCGGAGTACAGGCATTGATTTAATGGTGCGGATTCTAAAGACAGGCTATTCCAGCCCCATGCGGGCCTTGGAGTTTGGCGCTAACGGGCTGATGGTCCCTCATTGCCGCAGCGCTGGGGAAGCGCGGCAATGGGTGGAATGGTCGCGGTTTCCGCCTCTCGGCAGGCGAGGGTTTGACAATGCCGGCGCTTCCGGGGATTATGCGCTTGCCGATCCGCTGGAATACATGAGCCAGAGCAATGAGGAAACCTTCCTGGTTCTTCAGATCGAGGACCGGGAAGCAGTGGAATGTGTCGAAGAAATCGCGGCGGTTGAGGGGGTTGATCTGCTTTTTGTGGGTCCAGCCGATCTAACCATCAGTTACGGAGCGCCGATGCAGTTCGACCACCCCCGGGTGCAGGATGCGATCGACCGGGTCGCCCAGGCCGCCGCTCAAGCCGGAAAATGGTGGGGGACGGTGACGGAGACGCCTGAAGCGGCTCAGAGCGCCGTGGACCGCGGCGCGCGCCTAGTGACCTGCGCAAACGACCATTTTCTGCTGCTCCGCGGCCTCCAGGACGCCTATCGACAATTCGAGAAGGTCGAGGTCAGGAAGGAATCGGGCATCGCGTTTCGATGAGTATTTTCTGACTCACTGCTTGCGAGAAAACATCTCTTAAGGATGCCAGCGCTCCAGCGAAAACTGCCGCTCTGATGGGTGATCGCAAGTAGACACAACGATAGCATCTGCGGTCGGTCACTGCTCAGAGTCACAAACAAACGTTCCGGCGCCTCCAAAGATCTTATGCGAGGATCATCCCATCGTAAGCCTGCAACATCCTTCCGAGGCTCTCTACCGGGATGTGTGATCTGGGCTGTCGTGGCATTGCTGATCGTTCCCCTGAGGCCTGGCCGGTCGTTCGCCAGTCGCCCGCCTGATGCGGAACTCTCGAATGGGACGGCGACGCCTTCTGGTTGTTCGGACTCGAAAACGTCGCTTCATTTGATGGATCCAAACTCCTACGGCATCGGGCACGAGAAGGCCGAGGAGCATTACCAACGAGGATTAAAGCTTCACGCGGCAGGCGATGAAGCTATCGCAGAAAAAGAATTCAGATTGGCAGTGGCCGAAGAACCCCGAAATGGCCGGAACGTTAAGCAACTGGCTGACCTCTATATAAACCAAAAACAATATCACAAGGCCATCGGAGTTATTCGGGACTATACAAAATTGTGCGGCGTCACAGCCCTCGGATACGCTTTGGAAGGGGAACTATTGTTCCAGCAGAGAGACTACGATGCCGCGCCATTGGCCATCGCAGCTTCATTAGGACTTTCCAGCAGCAATGCCAGAATGCACGAATTGCTGGGATTGATCTGTGTCATCAAACAGAACAATACGGCGGCCTTGTCGGAGTTGGAAGAAGCGGAAAAGCTTGCTCCTGATTCCGCGCAGATTCGATATTTTTACGGCCGAACGCTGTACGTTACCGGACGCGATGCCGAAGCGCGCGACCAGTTTTTAGCTTGCCTGAAAATCCAGCTCGGCTATCGAAAGGCTTATGAGAATTTAGGCCTCGCCTACGAAACGCTGGGAGACTACCCCCAAGCAACTCAGGCTTTTCAAAAGGCCATTGCCCTTGAAGAACGGCGGGCCGGGCCAAAACATGGCGAGCCTTTTGCCTATTATGGAGCCATGCTAGCCAGCATGGGCAAGCCCGAAGCTGCCTTGCCTATCCTGCGCGAGGGGCTCGCTGCCAGCCGCCAATCCTTCGAAGTGAATTATGAATTGGGGAGAGTGCTGCTAACCCTGGGACAGGTTCAACAATCAGAGCGCTATCTGCTCATCGCAAAAACGCTGGATCCCAACTACGCTCGCACTTATTACTTGCTGGGAAAACTCCACCAGAAACAGCATCGAATCAACGAAGCCGCGCAAGATTGGGCCAAGTTTCAGGCGCTCAATAAAGTCGCCGCCAATCGCGTGTTTCCGGTAACAGACCGCTGAAAGTTACCACCGTGTTGGTCAGGTCGCTTTCAGTTTGGGAAGGGCGGGATGCTTTCAGTACTCGTTGGGGTTGGAGCCGCGTTTTGTTTTTAGCCGGGATTGAGCATTTTGAGAGCCGTGGGGACAAACTTTCGCCCTCTGGACTGTGGAATATTTCCTCAAGGTCCAACAAGCTCAGCAAGAAAACAAGCTGAATTTGGCGGCGAAGACATCTCAACCTGCCATCCCTCGAAATTTCCATTTTACCGGCGCGCGTCTCCATCGCGACGTCGTGTACCACCAACAAAAGGCATATCTGAAAGCTGTAAGAGCCTTGCGACGAGCGACATCCGTGGATCCGAAACTCACGCCCGCACAATTGTCTCTCGGCGTCAACGAGTAACCGTAGCGAGGATAAATCCAAGCATCTCTTGCAGGCGCTTTCCAGCTCTCTCAGCTCAACCGACAAGAATTTAGAGGTGCACAATGGAAAACTGGCCCAAGGCGACGGGGGTTTACGCGCCAACCGTTACCGCTTTCCATGCTGATGAATCCCTGAACGAAAATGCGACGCGAGCTTTTGTGCGCTTCCTGCTGCGCTCCGGCGTTCATGGGCTCGCGCCGATGGGAAGCGCCGGCGAATTCATCGCCCTCACCGATCAGGAGCGCATGCAAGCCGTGGAGTGGGTTTTGGAGGAAGCCGGAGGCCAGGTTCCGGTTTACGTGGGCGCCGGGCACTACAGCACTCGCGCGACGATTGAGTTGAGCCGGCATGCTCTGAGGAGCGGGGCCAGCGGACTCATGATTATGCCTCCGTACCTGCTTCGGCCTCCGAAGCAGGACATTCTGAATCATTTCCGCCGCATCCGCGACGCCGTGCCGTTGCCCATTATGGTTTACAATGTCCCGATTCTTGCCGGCGTTGAGCTGACTCCTGAAGACATTCAGTTGCTGGCCCAGGAGTGTGTCATTCAATCCGTCAAATGGTCGCACGTGGAGGTTTCGCGGATCCACGATACCAAGCTGCTGTGCGGGCGGGAGTTCAATGTGTTTGTGGGCATCGACCTGGTGGGATTCGAGGGGCTGGCCGCCGGGGCGGACGGCTACATCGGGGGATTAGCCATGATGGCCCCCGCGCTCACGCGCCAGTTGTTCGACGCCGTCTTTTCGCAAGGAGACCTGAAGAGCGCCCGATGCCGCTGGAATCAGCTTTTGCCTCTGGTTCAGTTTGAATATCGAGCGCTGTTCAAGGACGACGGACAGCCCCATTGGCTGGCGGTTTGCCGCGAGGCGGCGGCTTTGCGCGGCATTCAGGTGGGGCCGCCGCGTTCGCCCTTGCAGCCGCTGGCGCCCGGTTTGCGCGAGGAGCTTCAACAACTGCTCCGCGACTTGGGAGAGCTTTGACGCCGGGCTTCCCACCGGCGCCACCCTGATCAGTCTTCCGCAAAAAAGAGCCATTGCGTGTTCTCCATCATTGATTTGATCACCATCGGCGCCAGCCTGTGCTTAGTGATCCTGGTGGTCCAGCGGGCTGCGGGCCGAAAGAAGTCGGGCAGCGAATATTTTCTGGCCGGTCGGGACCTGAGTTGGCCTCTGATCGGGATGTCGCTGTTTGCCTCCAATATCTCCGCCGAGCACGTCATGGGCATGGCGGGCGATGGATACCGCATCGGCCTGGTGGCGGGCGGCTTTGAGTGGGTCGGGGCCTGGGACCTGATTATCCTGGCGACCTCTTTTGCGCCGTTGTATCTGCGCAGCAAGATCTTCACTATTCCGGAGTTTCTGGAGCGGCGATTCGGCTGGAGCCTCCGCGCTTTTTTATCAGCCAACCTGCTGGTCATCAATGTGCTGACCAAGAATGCAATTGATCTCTGGGCGGGATCGCTGCTGTTTTCAACCTTGTTTGGCTGGAATCAGAGGGCGGTGATGTGGGGCATGTCCGCTTTCACGGCCGTGTATACGATGAAAGGCGGGCTGCGCGCGGTGGTCTACGCCGATATGATTCAGGGAACCTGGCTGATCTTAAGCAGCGCGCTTCTGACGCTGCTTGGCCTGCGGGCTGTGGGCGGCTGGCATGGGCTGGTCACTCATGTGCATCCCGCTTTGCTTCAGATGGTGAAGCCGCTCGACAGTGATTCTCCCATTACCGGCTTTCTGATCGCCAACCTGTTAGCAGGGATGTTTTATTGGTGCATGGACCAGACCAACGTTCAGCGCGCGCTGGGCGCCCGCACGATCGAGGATGGCCAAAGAGGCGCCATCTTGGCCGGGTTCCTCAAGATTCTTCCCCCCTTCATCCTGGTTCTTCCGGGCATCATGGCGCGCGTGCTTTATCCGGGATTGCCTCGCTATGACGACGCTTACCCGCGTTTGGTGCGGGGACTATTGCCCGTGGGGCTTCGGGGTTTGGTGCTGGCAGGCTTGATTGCAATTCTGATGTCGTCCATGAGCGCCTGCTATAACTCCAGCGCCACACTCCTGGTCAGGGACTTTGTCCTGAGGCTGCGCCCCGCGACGACGGAACGACAGCAGGTGGTTTGGGGGCGCTGGGTGACGTTGCTGATGGCCGTGCTGGGCGTGCTGGCAGCGCCCCTGGTGGGCCTCTCCGTCACCATCTGGTACTACCTGCAGGATATTTCCGCCTACCTTTCGGTCCCCATGGCGGCGGTGATATTCCTGGGATTGTTATGGAAGCGGACAAATACTACCGGAGCCATCGCAGGCCTGGCGGTAGGCTTCACTGCGGGGCTCGTCTGCTTTCTCGATCAGACATTGCGCTGGTCGTTGCCTTTCCTCTCGCGGCCTATCCTCCATTCTTTTCTGCACCGGTCGCTTTTGGTATGGATCATTACGGCAGCTGTGGTCCTGGGTGTGAGCCTGGCGAGCCATCCTCCCGCGGTCGAAAAAACACAAGGCACTCTGTTCAGTGGTTTCTTTGAACCCTGGAAAGGCCATAAGGATTATCGCACTTGGGCGATTGTGCTGTTTATATGCACAGCCGCTCTGTGGTGGAAGTTCCGCTAGGCGTGTGTCACCAACGTTTCTAGACAATGGGTGGTCATGGCCAAGATGGCCATGCCACAAACGTGGCACGGGCGTCCCGCCCCTTGGCTCAGTCCAGGTATTTATGAGACACATGACTGGACCGCGATTGGCAAAGGGCAGTTTTTGGGGAAAATCATCAGCGATTCCGCAACTACCATTGAACGCCGGGATAAAGGCTGGGCAGGTGGATGGTTCGATAGGAATTCTGGCCGTTGATATCGAGTTGCCAGACGAGTTGAGGATTCGGCTGTTGAGTGACTTCCATCACGCGCGCCCCTGCAGGATTGTCTGCGGGCGTCGTGAGATCGAAGAAGATGTTGGAGTTGGGCAACTGCTGAGTGACCCCTCCCCAAAATGAATAAACCGAGTTGTATGACCAGGCGACGTGGGCGGTCATTTCATTTTCGTTGACCTCAAAAATTGCGGGACGGCTGTAACATGCGGGCTGCCCGACAGAACCGCAGATATCTCCGTTTGAGTCGAGCACTCGGTTATCTCCATTATCAAAGACTCCCAGCAAAAAATCTCCCGTGCTGTTTGGACTGACGATGCTGGCATCGTGCTGGGCGTAAAACCAGTTGGCAGGCTCGCCTGAATCCAGCGTGAAGTCTCCCTGATAGCCCAGCCGCCAGAGAACATTCCCGTTTCCTGTCCCGTTCTCATAATCGATCTTGATCACCCAGTGCTGATGCCGGAGCGAAAACAGCAGATTCCCATCATCCGGGGAATAGACCAGAGTGTTGGCGTGCGTCCAATCCGGGAAGCTCATGGGATGCCGATTGACATCCAGGTGATCGAACGCCTTCCACACCCAGACGGGCTTGTTGTTGGGGTCCAGATCGACAATGTCGTTCCCCGTAACTTCCGTCTGTCCCGGGTAACCCGGAAGATCTGTAAAAGACTGGTTATCGCTTCCCAGTAAGAGCAGGTGTCCGTTGGGGAGAGGCAGAATGTCATGATTGAGGGAATAGACGGTGAGGTTATAACCCGCAGCGCTCAACCATTGGTTAAGGTCATTTGCCGTGAACTGGTGGATGATGTTTCCCGCCAGGTCGATTTCCCTCACCGTGCCTCCGCTGCCTGAATCAAGAACGATAATCATGTGGCCATTCGGAAGTAACTTGGCTGGCTGCGGTATGCCAAGCGAGAGATCATAGTCATAGTACCAGACGATATTGCCGGAGGAATCGAAGGCAACCAGTTCGAGCTGGTTCTGCGTTCCAGGGTTAAGACTGGCAAGCTCAATTCCGGGCGTGGGCGTCATCCCGGATGGAATGCTGACGCTTGCCTGCGGCATCCGATTCGCGGGGATGGAACCCGTTGTGAAGGTATGATCCGTGTCGTATTGCACAGCGCCATCTGGATAATTCATAACCGCTCGCATGTGATAGGTGGTGTTTTGCTTCATCCCCGCCACGAAAATAGTTACTTTCCCTCCGCCCGGCGGGGTCTGTTGCGCGGAAGTCTGGAGAGCGTATTGGGTATCTGTTCCGAACTCAACATAAACAGATGCGGTTTGAGCTGGAGAAATAGTGTATTGCGCAACTAAAGGATTCTGGGTCGCGGTGACAGCGCTGGGTAAAAGCTCCCGTAGCATTGCGTTAGGATTTTTGTTGCCACAGCTCATCTCGAAGAAGCACGTACTCATCAAACAGAAAAGACCGAGGGCATGGATAGTATTCCATACGAAGGTTCTACTGCTTTGTAGTCTCATATGAGGGTCAGCCAGGATGAACAATATTCATCAGCTTATAGTTCCTCGTCCAGCCATATTGTGTTGCAAAATCTTTGAAACCTGCCTTAAGGTTACCCGAATTTCTCAAGACAAGCCGTGGATGTTAAATCCATGTTAAACGATGCCGTATTGGCCGCTTATATGAGAACCGTTTTGGAACTTAATACCCAAGTACTTCCCATTAACTCCGCCATCATCAACTTCAAATGAGAGGGATATTGTTCCCTATAGCCATTATCTAAGTCATTTATTTTCAAAATGATGTGAAAATGTAGCGGCAAGGTGTGGAAGCCCGCATGAATTTCCCGAGCGCGATCAGCTTCGACCATTCGATTGGAAACCGACGTGCTGGATTATGGGCGGGCGCCAGTCGGAGCTCGAAGATTCTTGGGATAAACAAAGAGGGGAAAATGCGTTCCAAAACCAGATTAATTTTCTTTCTGTCTCTGATGGCAGCCATGATTGTGATCACATCGACAACCAAAGCCGACACGGCAACTTGGGATTTAACAAATTGCAATGTAGCGAGCCTTTGCCAGCCGGGCGGCATTGGAACCGTGACGCTCAGCACCTCCGGCCAGAACTCGAGCGAAGTCATTAACGTGACGGTTTCCATGATTTCCGGCTACGGACTGTTCGGGTCGGGCAAGGGGAGTGGCGCGTTTGGGTTCAACTTTTCCGGCAACGATGCGGGCGTAGGAATCACGAACATCAGTAACCCTTTCAGTTTCAACAGCAACAGCGGTCAGATGGATGGCTTCGGCAGTTTTGAATTCATTATCAATGGCCCTCCAGGCTCCGGCGCAACCTCGCCTCTTTCCTTCACAGTCACTTGCAAGGGAGGTTGCACTTCAGTCTCGCAACTATTTACAGAGATTTCTTCGGGGGGCAGCGGCTCAACTCCTTTTGTTGCTCACGCCCGAAACAACCATACAGGATTAACCGGGTTCGTGGGCGCCACGCCCTCATCGCCCACTCCTGAGCCTGCCTCGCTCATGCTGATGGGGTCTGGACTACTGGGTATTGCGGGGCTCGTCCGGCGTCGCGTCGCAAGCGCAATTCCCTCCAAGCTAAAGGCCACCCCGTAAGTTTCCGAGACGAGTTCGAGAAAGCTAACAGAAAGACAACCTCCGTATTAAGACCGACATTCCCGCTTAAGCGGGATTGTCGGCTTCTCCCGCGCAGATACCGTCTGCCTCCCATGGGGCAAATCGCATGCAAAAAGCCCCGAAATTCCACATTCAAAGGTGTGCCTCAAAAATACTCGTTAAAAACACGAGCCTGCCGGCAATGCCGGAACAGTGTGCATACAAACCGCTGGCCGGAGTTGTTATACTTGGGGCTGAAGCTTCATGGGATTTTGCTGCCATTGGCCACTCTCAGGCTTGGACGGGGCGGCGGCTCTTAATTCCTCACAGGCTGGCCTGCGGACGGAGGGCAAGTGTCAGGTCAACGGAAGTCATCGGATCTTTGGGGACGAGCCGTTTTCTATGCGAGCCTGGGTTTCATTATTCCGGGTGCGGCTGTAGCGGGCTATTTTTTGGGGCAATATCTGGATCGGGTCTTGCATTTAGGGACGATCCTCTCCGTCATTGGAGCTTTTGTCGGAACGGCAGCCGGCATCGTAGAAGTGCTTCAAATCCTGACCCGGATGGAAAGGAATGCGGATCAGAGGAATTCCTCAAGCCCGGATCACACAGGCTGAGGCGCGATTGCCGCGATGGATGATCGGCCTGGGCGTGGCAGCCGCCCTTGTCAGCCTTCTCCTAGGACGCACGCGATTCGCGGCGGGCTTCGCGGCCGGCGCGTTCATCGCAATTTTGGGATATTTCTGGCTTCAGCAAGCGGTATCGGCTGCGCTGAGCGAGGGCGGCGCGCAGGTTGCAAAGGGACTGGTTTTTAAGCTCGTAATACGTTATCCTCTACTGTTAGGCATTCTCTATCTCTTCTACCAAACAAACTGGTTGCCTGTAGAAGCTGCGCTGGCCGGCTTTTTTATCCCGCTGGCGGGCGCGGTGGTTGAGTGCCTATATCAATTGGGTGGGATTCTCCTCCCTTCCCGCACGCGTTCTGAGCAGTAGATCCCGAGTGACCATGAAACTTGCCGAGAACATGTTGAACAGCGGGGTGGTTGCCTGCGCTTTCTCAATTCTGGTCACAAGGAGAGCCGTGCAAAGCAGCGCTTGTGCGCCTCCTGGCGTAGCATCTGAAGCGCCCATCAAACGAATGTGTTGAAGGAATCTTAAAGCCCGACCGCCCGCCAGATTCGAAGAACGGCAGGCAGAGGCTAGGGCGCATATCTGTGTGGCGGGCCTTGGCAAATTAATGCCGTAAGTTTTAACTATACGATAATGGTTCGCGGCGAGTTTACTAAAACGAAAGCCCCGAAAATCGCGCGATAATTATCATGGAACACGCATTCTGGTTTACAAGCTTGCTGAATAACCTTTTGGGCGGGGTCGTCACGGCGCTCCTTCTGAAGGCGGGCCTCCCGCCCGCTGACCCGGCCCATCCGATTCCCAACTATGTGGGGGAAGAAGTCTTTGTCCTTTTGATCATCATTGCGGGGGCGCTGATTTTACGCTGGCAGCTTTCTGCGGAAAAGCCCGGCAAGTTTCAACTGGCGATGGAATCGGTCGTGGAGTTTACGCGCAATATGGTTGACGATATGATCGGCCCGACGGGCCGGCGCTACGTGGGCCTGATCGGGACCCTGGGCATTTTCATCGTCATCTGCAATCTCTTCGGCCTCATTCCATCGCTTGAAAGCCCCACGGCGCACGGCGCGGTCACCCTGGGCTGCGCAGTGGTGGTTTTCATTCACTATAACTTTCAAGGCATCAAGCACCACGGCGTTCTGGGTTATCTCAAGCACTTGAGCGGCCCGATGATGGCCATCGCAGTTTTGATGCTTCCGCTTGAGATTTTCAGCGGCCTTTTCCGCATGTTGTCGCTCAGCGTCCGTTTGTGGGCCAACATGATGGTGGGAGGGTTGTTGGAGGGCATCTTTACGGCTTTGATCCCCATCGGCGTGCCGACCCTTTTCATGGCGCTGCACATTTTTGAGTCCATCTTGCAGGCCTATATTTTCATGATCCTGCCAGCGGTTTACATCAGCCTGGCGATCAGTGAAGAGCATTAAGAGGTTTCGCAATTGGCTGAAAACGGTTAAGGTTGCTGTCATTCCGAGCCCTTTACTTGTCATTCTGGCGCTGAGCCGATTTGCTCCTCCTCGAATCGCTCTGAGCGAAGAGCTCACGGTAAACTCCGCGAGGCGGAAGAATCCCTGTATTTTGGCTCAGGATAAAACTCCGTGTGCGCAGAGATTGATTGCGTTTTAGGAAGGAATCAGAGAGAGCCTTCTTTCCGGAAACCCGGCCTGAGAAGTTCTCTTGATCACAATTCAATATCGAGCTTTACGGATAGCGACGCGTGAAGCCAAAGGAGAATGGATAAAGTGCGACAGAAGATTGTTTTGTTCTTGACCGGACTGGCGGGAATGCTGCTTGCGGTTCCGGCTTTCGCGCAAGGGACGGCGTCGGCCGCGGGTGGCGCCGCGAGCGGCGCGGGCCTGGCGGCGATTGGCGCAGGCATCGGCATGGCCATCGCTTCAGGCTTGTGCGGCATCGGCCAGGGCAAAGCCGCTGCAAGCGCCTGTGAGGGAGTGGCCCGCAATCCCGGGGCCAGGCCAGCTATCTTTCTTTTTCTGATCCTGGCCTTGATCTTCACCGAATCCCTCGCCCTTTACACGCTGGCCATCATCTTTATTAAAATTCATTAAAATAAAGCAAGCCTCGGGCTGGCGGAGCTTCGTCCCAAACTGAGCAATCCGCGTTCCTCTCACGATCACGCAGGGAAGCGCTGCTTCCCTGCGGTACGGCCTCTCCCAACCGAGAGGAGGCCGAAGGTGAGGGCGCGAACGAGTCAGTTTCTCCCAAAAGATTGGTTCGTTTTATAGCGGCATGCTTTCGCTTCACTCTGGGGCAAGCTCATCCCAGCCGCGAGTCCGTAAGAGTAGCTTGCCCGCGCTGTGCTCCTTCTAAGACCCAAGAGCGGGGTCTACCTCTATTTCTCCCCACCGGAAAACCGATGCTCCGCTTCGTTGCTATCGGCAAACCGAACCCAGCACACGCCCCGAGAGCTTCCGCGCTCTTCATGACGTCTGAAGAATATAAAATGGTTAAGAGGCCAAGCGCTCGGGTTGCGGATGCTGATCAGGCGGAGGGTTTCGTAGCGGGATGGACGCCGGCAACCCTCCCGTTCCAGGCAAGCTGGATCTTTCCGCAAAAGCATCAGAGATGGCGAACCTAATCATATGTCACTAACGTTTCTAGACAATGTGTGGTGATGATGGCCATGCCACAACCGGGGCGGGGGGCGTCCCGCCCGTGGGCTCAGTCCAAGTATTTAAGTGACCTACGACTGACAACTCCCGATGGCGTCAGCGAATGAAGAACCGACAATACCTGTTCTTACTGGCTCTGTTTCGCGTGTCCCGAAGTCTGGCCGCGGGCTTGATTGCCATCGCCTTCCCCTATCTGGTCCTGAGGTCCCTCCATCAATCGGCGCTCGTTCTGGGCCTGCTTTACACTTCCGCTGCCGTCGCCACGGCGGCTTTTGGCCTCCTTTCTGGCTTCCTCACCGATATCTGGGGGCAGAAAAGAACGCTGGTCGCCGTGGGCCTGATGCTGCCCGCGAGTTCCGCCCTGGTCTTTCTCTCCTCAGGTCATTTATGGGTTCTTTTCATCGCCTGCATGATCGGCGGATATTCGGCCACCGGCTCGCTCATGGGGGGCGGAGTGGGCGGTGCCGCCCAGCCCATTCAGATTGTCTCGATCGCGCAACTGACTACCTCTGAGAATCGCACCTCCATCCTCTCACTCTTCACCTTTATCAGCGGCATCTTCGCGGCGTTAGGCGCGCTTGCGGCGCGTCTCTTTACCGTCCATGACGTCTTTCTCGCCGCCACTCTCATCTCCTTCGCTGGTATCGCCGTGCTGGGGCCGCTTCGTTTCCGTGAATATCGCGGCAGCATCCGCCGCCTGAGCAGCAAGAACGTGATTGGGAAATTCAGCCTGACCGGAGCCCTGAACGGATTCGCTTCCGGCCTCGTGATTCCGTTTTTGATTCCTTTCTTCGTCATTGTGTATCACGTCCCGAAATCGCAAATGTCGGTCTATGGCTTTATTGCCGGAGCCCTCGGCGCCCTGGCCCTGCTGGCCGCGCCGCATCTCGAACGATTCTGGGGATTTGTCCAGACCGTCGCTTTCACGCGGGGCTTTGGCACGGCGCTGCTCCTCGCGATGCCTCTCTGCCATATCTTTCCTCTGGCGCTGGGGATATATCTCGTGACACCTGCTTTCCGGGTGATGGCCGTGCCCGTTCAGCAGACCGCGATCACGGAACTGGTGAACTTCGATGAGGTCGGGCGGGCGCTGGGGCTGAACCAGGTGGCTCGGCTTACTTCGTCTTCCGGCGGCATCGCCTTCACAGGCTATATGTTCAATATTTCTGAAATCGCTTTGCCCTTCTATGTCTACACGGTGGTCATGGGTCTGAATATCTATCTTTATTATCGCTTCTTTAAAGCAATGGAAGACAGGCTCGAATAGAACATGGCTACTCATGATGTTTCGCAGGTCTTCGTCGAACTGGGCCTGGCGATTTTCGGCCTCGCCGTTCTGGCGCGGTTTGCCAGTCGCTGGGGCTTTTCGGCTATTCCCCTATATCTCCTGGCGGGTCTCGCCTTTGGCAAGGGCGGCCTGGCGCCTCTTAACGTCAGCGAAAGTTTCATTCATATCGGGGCGGAAATCGGCGTGCTTTTGCTCCTGTTCATGCTGGGGTTGGAGTATAGCGGGGAGGAACTAAAAGAAAGCCTTCGGCTCGGATTGCCCGCGGGGATCGCAGACCTGGCATTGAATTTCCCGCCGGGCCTCATCGCCGGGTTTCTTTTAGGATGGAAACCGTTAGCGGCGGTCCTGCTGGGCGGCATCACCTACATCTCCTCCTCCGGAGTCATCGCCAAGGTGTTGGCTGAGCTTCGGGGGCTTGGCAATCCGGAAACGCCGTCTGTGCTTTCGGTGCTGGTGCAGGAGGACCTAGCCATGGCCGTCTACCTGCCGCTCGTGGGCGTGCTGCTGGTAGGCGGCGAACCTTTGCGAATCGTCCTCTCCGTCTCGGTTGCCCTGGTAACCGTCTTTATCGTGCTTTTTGTCGCGGTGAGATATGGACGCCAGTTAAGCCGCATCGCCGCTCACGAGTCTGACGAGATCATCCTGCTGACAACGTTTGGAGCCGTGCTGTTGGTGGCTGGCGTCGCGCAGCGCTTGCAGGTCTCGGCGGCCATCGGAGCGTTTCTGGTCGGCATTGCCGTATCAGGCCCCATTGCCGAACAATCGCACCGGCTTCTGGCTCCGCTTCGCGATCTGTTTGCCGCTACCTTCTTTTTCTTCTTCGGACTCGAAATTGATCCCGCCACGCTTCCTCCGGCGCTGCTTTTCGCAATCGGGCTCGGACTGGTCACCGCCGCGACAAAAGTGCTGACGGGATATTGGGCGGCCCGGCGGGCAGGCGCTGACCGGCGGGGATGCTTGCGGGCGGGAATGGCGCTGGTGGCGCGCGGAGAGTTCTCCATTGTCATCGCAGGTCTGGGCGCCGGGATAGAACCCCGGCTGGCGCCGCTTTCAGCCGCCTACGTGCTCTTTCTGGTGATTCTGGGGCCGACTCTGACGCGGATCGTCAGGTTGTGAGGGCGGAAGCTCTGCCCTCAGCTTCCGCGACTGAAGCCGGCGCCGGCTCTCGGTATTCAGCCTGCGATGCGCGCTCTCTCGCCAGCATCGCTGCCGAGAGCAGCACCAGCGTGATCCAGATGAGGTCGGCGGTAAGCAAATGGAGCACCTGCATCCAGAGGGGCGCCAGCAACAGCACATTGAGAGCGCCAAAGCCAAACTGAATGGCTACCAGGGGCAGCAAGAAAGCAGCCATACGCTTCGCGGCGCGTGGCGTGGGCGCGCTGAGCGCATGGACAGCGAGAGCGATGAGGTAAGTGCCGATCAGCACGGCCATCACGGGGTGGATGATGCGCAGCCGCAGAAGCGGGCTGGCCGTGGGCGACAGGTCCCACTCGAAGCCTTGGGCCAAGGAGGTGGCGTGGAAGAGGGTATCTCCAAGCGCCGCAATCGTGCCGGTCACAGCGATGGCCAACACCCCAAACAATCCGACAAGATAAGCCGCATAAATGCCGCGTCCTGGAGCGCGCCAAGGAGCTGCCCTTCGAGCTGAGTCCTCCGTCGCCGAAGCTTGCCAGCCGGGGCTCGCCGACTTTGCCGTCAAAGCAAGCGAAGCCAATAACAGGAACGTATTCACCAGATGCAGCGAAAGGATGAAGACGCGGGAAGCGGAAGCGTTGTTCCCCACGTCGCCAAAGAGCACCAGGGCCGCACCTAGCAAGCCTTCCGTCAACGTGAAAAAGACGGCTGCCGCCGCGTACCGGCGGCTGGGATGATTCGCTGGAAATCGTCGAAATGCAAAGTAGACCAGCGCCAGAACCAGCGCCACGGCGATGCCGCTGGTTGCGCGGTGCGCGAACTCAATGAGCGTGGCGATTTGCGCGGCATGGGGAATAACCTGCCCGCCGCACAGTGGCCAGTGATCGCCACAGCCTGCGCCGGAGCCGGTGGCGCGGACGACCGCGCCCCACAAAATCACTCCAACGTTGTAAGCGAGCACGAACCAGGCATACGCCGCGAAGCGGCTTCTTCCCGCATTTTGGCTGCTTTCCCTCATAAAAAGTCCATGGTAACACATCGGCAGCGCAGGACTTTAGCGGACTTATCACGCCGTGGGCTTCTGACGGCAGACACAAGGGTGAAGGAGAACCCGCGCATGAAAATTCCAACTGACCACCCACGAATTTTTAGCTATTCTCAACTATCTGGCAGACTAATGGTGTGATGGCCGCCGCATGAGGCGGCCGAATGTTACCTCTCTCGAAGCAGGTTACGTCAGATTGAACTCTCATTTACAATCCAAGGGCAGAGCCAAGGGAACTTTCATAAGGCCCCTCTGTCTCATCAGCACTTTGCTGTGCCTTCTAACTTCGTCGCTAGCCCCTCGGTTAGGGGCAGCGCAATCGCCGGGCTTCCGAATTGAGGGAGTGGTCAAAGACCCGGCAGGAAGCCCGGTGCCGGATGCGCGGGTATCGTTTGAAGGCGGAGGAGTCTCAGCCTCCACTTTAACGAACCCTCAAGGTCATTTCCTTTTGTCCGATCTTCAAGCCGCTGAAGGAACACTCACGGTCGAGGCAAAAGGCTTTGAGGTTGCCAGGCGGCCGTGGCGCAGCCAGGGGCAACCCACGTCCAGAGTCACCATCGTTCTTTCCATTAGCCCACTCCCCCAGCAGGTGACGGTGACGGCAACTCGCACTCAAACGCTTGTCAGCCAGACCGCCGGAAGCGTGCAGGTGCTCTCCGGCAGCAATTTAGGCTCGACTGCGGCGCTCACTTTGGATGACACGCTGAGGCAGATTCCCGGGTTCACGCTCTTCCGCCGCACGGGCAGCCGCGTGGCAAATCCAACAACTCAAGGCGTTTCGTTGCGGGGCGTAGGAGCCAGCGGCGCCAGCCGCGCGCTGGTGCTCGAAAACGGCTTTCCATTGAACGATCCGTTCGGAGGCTGGGTCTATTGGGATCGCGTTCCGCGGGCGGCAGTTGACCGGATTGAGATCGCAGAGGGCGGAGCTTCCGACCTTTACGGCAGCGACGCCATGGGCGGCGTGATCAACATTCTACCGCGAAGCGCAAGCCATACTGAAGCCTCTCTGGATGCCTCTTACGGCAACGAAGACACGCCAGACGCCTCGCTCTGGTCGAATACGACCTGGCGACGTTGGGGAGCGCAAATCGAAGCTGAGGCTTTCAATACGGACGGATACGTGCTGGTGCCCGAGGACACGCGCGGTCCCGTCGATACCGCCGCCGGATCGAGCCACACAGACCTCGATCTCACTCTCGACCGTCAAATCTCTGATCACGCCCGCGCCTTTGTGGGCGGAGCAGTTTTCGGCGAAGCGCGCAAAAACGGAACGCCGCTTCAGACTAATCGTACCCATCTCCGCGAACTGACTGCCGGCCTGGACTGGCAGACGGCGCAATGGGGATCGTTCACGGTCAAGGGTTACGGCGAAGCGCAGGTCTATGACCAAACTTTCTCGTCCATCGCCCCTGCTCACACGAGCGAGACGTTAACAGTTCTTCAGCGGGTTCCCGCCCAGGAATCAGGTTATTCGGCGCAGTGGACGCGCCCCTGGGGACCGCGGCAGACATGGGTGGCGGGCATCGAAGGAACCGAGGTGCGAGGCGCCAGCAATGAATTGCACTACCTTGCCGGCGCGGTGAATTCAGCGGTGGGCTCAGGAGGGAGACAGGATATTCGCGGCATCTTTGCGGAAGATATCATTCGCCTGACCTCCCGCTGGATTCTGACAGCCAGCGGCCGGTTTGACAGTTGGCGGAATTTTGACGCGCTCTCCACCACCCGACCTCTTGCCTCGCCCGCGCCCATCAGCGTCATCAACTTCCCTGCCCGGTCCGCCAATGCTTTCAGTCCTCACCTTTCGACGCTCTACGAGATCACTTCCACCGCCTCGGTTTACGCTTCTGCTTACAAGGCTTTTCGAGCGCCTACACTCAACGAACTCTATCGCCCTTTCCGCGTGGGCAACGTGTTGACGCTCGCCAACAGCGCGCTGGGCGCGGAACACCTTACAGGAGCGGAAGTTGGCGCTGCCTGGAGGCCCGTGAGGAATCGCTTCCGGGTGCATGCTTCGCTCTTCTGGAATGAAATCAGGCAGCCGATTGCAAACGTCACCCTTGCGGTTACGCCAAATCTGATTACAAGGCAGCGCCAGAATCTGGGCAGCACCCGCTCGCGCGGGTTCGAGGTTGAAGCCGAAACCGAGGTCAGGCCCGGCCTGGTCTTTTCAGGCGGCTATCAGTTTGCGGATGCCACGGTGTTGAGTTTTCCTGCCAACACGGCGCTCCAAGGGTTGACGATTCCCCAGGTGCCGCAGAATGTTTTCACTTTCCAGGCGCGCTATACCAGGTCCAGTCTGCTTACCCTGGCTCTTCAGGGGCGCTACACGGGCATCCAGTATGACGATGACTTGAACCAGTTCCCGCTGGGCCGAGCGTTCACTTTGGACGCTTTTGTCTCTCATCCCATCAGAAACCGTGTGGAGATTTACGCCGCCCTGGAGAATCTAACGGACCAGCGCTATGAAGTGGCTCGCGTACCTTACACGGAATTAGGCCCCCCAATCCTCGCCCGCATCGGCTTCCGCCTTAATTGGGGAGGTCGTTAGACTTTTGAATTTTGAATGATGGCCTTCGGTTGCTGGCCTTCCTCAAAATGGCAGCGTACTGCGTCACGCACCTGTTGGTGAAGGCCGGCGAGATCATCCGCCTCGACAAAGATCGATTCACCGAGAGCCCGCGCTATGTATCCTCCTCCAGGCGCTTTCTCCACTATAAAAATCAGTTCTGTCATTACCACTCAGCGCGGGAACAGAGCCCATTCTGAACGCGAATGTAGATAAGCCTTGCCTTCATGTCAAGCTTCCACATTATGTTTGCCGTCGCCGACTGTAGCGATGCCCTCTCTGTTCCCGCGCTGAGGTCACTCCTGCATGAATAATGGCAATCGCAACCATCCAGAGCCTCGCCGGAAGATTCAAAACCAAATCGCGGGTTAAAAGTCCCTAAGAATTCCTAAGTTTACTCACGGTGTTCCCAATTTGAAACACATGATGCCCTCACTCGCGCGAGAGGTCTGGAAAATCTGGGGCTAAGCGTTTTGTTTGCTGAGAGATGCCTAAGTTATCGACCAGAATGCCCGCTGGCGGCGGGTATGGCATCCGATTTGCCTAATAGCTTTTGAAGTCAGGTTGACGAGTGATAAATCAGGAGGGAAAGGCGGCAACATGAGACTGATATTGGATCCCAATCGGCGAAGTCCTGAGGTTCTAAGCTTTGAAGAGAGCCTTCGCCGCAAGGTGGTGGGGCAGGATCGCGCCGTGCGCCAACTGGCTCGCGTCTACCAGGTTTTCCGCGCCGGATTTGCGGCCCCAGGCAGGCCGCTCTCGAATTTGCTTCTCCTGGGTCCTACCGGCTCAGGCAAGACCCGCCTGGTGGAAGCCGCCGCCGAAACATTGCTGGGAAATGAACGAGCCGTCCTCAAGATTGACTGCGCGGAGTTCCAGCACAGCCACGAAATCTCAAAGCTCATCGGATCGCCTCCCGGATACCTGGGCCATCGTGAGACGCACCCGCTGATCACCCAGGAATCGCTCGATCAATTCCATACCGAGACCCACAAGCTCTCGCTCGTGCTGTTCGATGAGATTGAAAAAGCGAGCGATTCCTTGTGGCAACTGCTTCTGGGAATTCTTGATAAGGCGACCCTTACACTGGGCGACAATCAACGAGTGGACTTTTCGCGGTGCATCATCTTCATGACCTCGAACCTCGGTTCGCACGAAATCACCAAGCTGATGGAAGGAGGGCTGGGCTTTACCGGCGCGCAGAAGGAACTCGATTCGGAGTTGGATCAGCGCATCTATCGCACGGCCTCGGAGGCGGCGCGGCGCAAGTTCACGCCTGAATTCATGAACCGGATTGACAAAATCATCGTTTTCCGCAACCTTCAGCGCGAGCATCTGGAAAAGATTCTGGATATCGAGCTTGAGCGGGTGCAGGAGCGAATCATGCGTTCGGCGCGGGAAAAACAGTTTGTCTTTCAATGCACGGAAGGCGCTCGCGGCTTCCTGCTGGAAGAGGGAACGGATGCGAAATTTGGGGCTCGACATCTAAAGCGGGCCATCGAGCGCCATGTGGTCTTCCCTTTGTCCAACCTGATCGCCACCTACCAAGTCCAGACCGGCGACCTCGTGACCATCGATTTTGACCCAATGGCTTCCAAGCTGGTATTTTTCCGAGAAGAGGAAGCCGCTCTGGTCAACGCCCAGACGAATGTGTTTGCCGGAAGAGCCCTGACGGCTGTATCAACCGGCTCGGCAGTCAGCGCATGAGCCCCATAAGGCCGCCGTTCACCGCCGGCGCGGAATCCGCGGCGCGATCGCGTAGTTGAGCTGGACAAGCAAAATGAGCGCGATGCTCCAAGAGGTGTTGATGATGCAGAGCAAAGCGCCCAGCGCATAAAGTGATTGCGCAATCTTGATCCGCCGGCAAATTGCGGCCGGCGCCTCGGCCGGAATATCGTCTTTCACCAAACCCTTCCTGATCGCGCACCCCCAACTGCCATAAGCACTACTCCCAGCAACAGAATATTGAACCAATAAGCCAGCAGCGCCGCGCGGTAATGCGGGTACTCGGCCAGCAGCATAGTCGAGAACGGCGTAATCGTGACCGCAAACAGAAAAGCGATGTGAATCCACGTCAGATCGCGGTCCGAGCGGGCAAGATGGTTGAGTTGAGTCTGCTGCCCCACCCAGAAAATTCCGAGCGTCAGGAAGCTCATCAAATACATGGCCAATCGCGGAGCGAGCGCTGCGAGCGCGCGCCAAAGCTCGTGCTCGCTGTGAATTGCCGACGCCACGGGCACGTGGAGGTCCAGGACCAGCAGCGTCATCGCGACGGCAAAAATTCCGTCGCTCAAGGCTGCAAGCCGCTTCACGCTTTGACCGGCGATCCGGTTACAGGATGTTTTCATGGCAAACCGACTGTATCACGCGTGGTAAGCGTTATGGCGATTGCCGCTCCTCCCCTGCTCCCCAACGGGGAGAGGACAGAAGGAATAGGCGGACCGTTAGCGGTTATATTTGGGCGTGATGCCGCGCAGGCGTTTCCAAACGGCGTCGCAGCGTGAAAGCGTGGGCTCGTCGAGCCGTGAGCCTTCGCAGGCCCGCAGGTTTTCTTCGAGCTGTTCCATGCGCGACGCGCCAAGAATGACGGAATCCACCTGCGGCTGGCTGAGAAGCCATGTGAGGGAGAGCTCAACCAGCGTCTTTCCGGCGTCCCGCGCGATGGCTGAGAGTTCGTCAACAGCCGCGAAGTAGTCTTCATGCCAGTAGCGGCCCTGATACAGGGCGTTGTTATCGAATCGCCCTCCGGCTTTGGGGTTGCGATCCTGATTGTATTTTCCCGTCAGCAGGCCGCCGGCCAGCGGATTGTAAGGCGCGACGGCTACCTCGAAGCGCTTGCAGAAAGGAAGGTATTCCTCCTCGATGCCGCGAGCGAGCAGATTGTACATAGGCTGCGAGAGGCGAGGGGGTTGATAGCCCTTCTTTTCGGAAATGCAGAAGATTTCGGCCACCTGCCACGCCGCATAATTTGAGACGGCGAGATAACGCACCTTCCCGGCGCGCGCCAGTTCGTCCATCGCCGACAGGGTTTCTTCAATGGGCGCGTCATAGTCCGGCTGATGAAGATAGTAGAGGTCTACGTAGTCCGTTCCCAGTCGCTGAAGGCTGGCATCGATGGCTTTGTGAATCGCGGCCTTGGAAAGGCCGCTTTCGTCCGGCCCGTCGCCCATTTTGCCTCGAACCTTTGTGGCCAGCACCACCTTCTGCCGCTTGCCCGCAAGCGCGTGGCCGAGAATGCTTTCAGCCTTCCCCTTGTTATAGACGTTGGCGGTGTCGAAAAAATTGATTCCGGCATCCAGGCAGCGGTCTACCATGCGCTGGGCCATAGCTTCATCCGTCTGCGAGCCAAACGTCATGGTTCCAAAAGAAATGCGGGAAACTTCAAGGTCTGTATGCTTCAGCTTGCGGTATTCCATCGTCACCTCGGAATCATCAATTGAGGATTGCCAACTATCTGTAGGTCGGTGTCCTCACTGGCCCCCTTCGGCGCTGAGGACAGCGCCGCTACAATTTTGTCGTCACTATAATTTGTAATCCCAGCAAACCAAAATGTGGTAATTCTTCCGCCTCGCTTCGCTCGGCGTCAGAATGCCAGGCGAAGCGTGCGGGAGCAAAAAACGTCAGGCGCTGCGGGTTGGCTGCTCGGCAGGAGCCAGCGTCTGGTTCGGATTCACAGTCAGCCAGGCCAGCGCGCCCAGAACGCAGAAACCGGCGGCCACCAGAAACGATGCGGCCCATCCCAGATGAACCGCAATCACCGGCGTGAGCACCGCTGTGATCGCGCTGCCGCACTGCGCTCCCATATTCATCAGGCCCGAAAGCGAACCCGAAGAGCTTCCGCCCAGGTCTGCCGAGACCGACCAATAGGAGCTTTGGGAGATATAGAGCGCTCCTGCACCGCCCGCCAGAATGATGCTGGCGGTCGAAGCGCTATGCGCCAGGGAACCAAAGGCGACGAAGACCGACGCCGCGCCGAGACCCAGCACGCCCACTCCGCACCGCCCCCAACGGCGTCCCAGCCTTCGGCTGACAGCATCGCTCAGCAGACCGCCCAGCGCCGAGCATACGGCCATAGCGATGAACGGCAGCATTGTATAGTAGGAACCCGTCTTCAGATTGAGGCCTCGCACCGTCGTCAGGTAAATGAAGAACCATGTAAAGAAAATGTAAGCCGTATAGCCGTAGCAAAAATAGCTGAACGTCAGCCCCCAGACATCCTTGCTGCCAAACAATGCCGACCAGGGCAGAGGCCGGGCATTTGAGGGATTTCGGCCTTCAATGCCGGTTGCAATGAAATCGACTTCCGCCTTGTTCACCCAGGGATGCTGATTGGGGCGGTTGCGCGCCAGCAGCAACCAGATAATCCCGCCGAGGATTCCAAGCAACGCGCAGACGTGGAACGAGGCGCGCCAGCCGTAGCGCAGCATGATGGTGGCGATGATGGGAGGCGTGAACGCGGCCCCGGCTCCGACCCCAGCAAAGATGATGCCGTTCGCAAGCCCGCGTTCCGCCGTGGGAATCCAGTTGGCTAACCAGCGATTCGAGCTGGGGTACATCACAGATTCCCCAACCCCCAATAGAAATCTGACCGACCAGAAGGCCACCAGCGCTGCGGCGATTCCCTCCGGCACGGACGCCGTGAGGCTGGTAAACACCGCCCACCAGATGGCGCCCAGCGTCAGCGCCTTGCGCGGCCCATAGCGGTCCGCAAACCACCCGCCCGGTATCTGGAAAAGCATGTAACCGATGGTGAAGGCGCTGAAAACCAGTCCCAGTTGCGGGTTGCTCAAATGAAATTCCTGCGTAATGGCGTGGCCTGCGATCGAGATGTTGACCCGATCCAGATAGCTGATGGCGCCAATCACCGCAATCCAGACTACCAGAACCCAACGGAAATGACCCGGGCCGGCGCTTTTGTACTCCATAAAGTTACTTTCCCTCAGGCCCCTCAGCCAGAGCGCGCAAAAAGAAAAACACCGCCACTATACACGAAAGTGCGCCGTCGCCGAAGTAATTCCCGTCCGCCTGTTGAGAGCCGCAGGAGCGAAGAAAGAGCCTCCGACCACAAGGAGACAAGTCTCTGTGCGCCCTCTCCGCGCGCTCCGTGACCTCTGTGATAAATAACCACGAGGGCCGTTCAAAGCGCGGAGTCACGGCTTGGGGTCGCCTTTGAAGACGCCTTCCGTGCAGCGCAGCCACGGATACCCGAAGCGTCATGACAACGCCCGCCTTAAGGAGGCCTGGTTTTCCAATCATGATTCCTCCAATCTCTAACCCTGACGCGAGTTATTCAAGCTTTTTGTTTATACTCTTTCATTCACGATGGAAACAATTCGACAATAGAGGATCTCTCGATGAACCAACCCTTGCCAAAGTTTTCATGGATTGAATCCCTGCGAGGTGTCGACACGCCGACAATTTCAAATGCGATTGAATTGCTGAAGCTTCGGCCCAAAGAGGCCGGTTTCGCTCCACTGGAAATTCGCTGTCTCTATCCAGAGCTGGGTCGCCTGTGCGGTTACGCGGTCACCGCGCAGGTGGAGACGATCAGCCAAACCGGCAGGAAAGAGGAAGAAATCTTCATTGAGCTTTTTGAGGCCGCATTCCGCTCTCCAAAGCCCGCCGTCATCGTGCTTCAGGAGATTGGAGAGCGCTCGAACTTTGCCGCGCATAGCGGAGAAGTGATGGCGACGATTTTCAAGCAACTCGGAGCAATTGGGCTGGTCAGCGACTCGGGTGTGCGCGATCTGGCCGAAGTGAAGGCCCTGGGATTCCACTACTTCGCCCGCGGCTCGGTCGCCAGCCATGCCAATTACCGCATCGTACGGGTCGGTGTTCCGGTTCAGATTCTCGGATTCCCCGTTCAGCCCGGCGACCTGTTGCATGGGGATGAAAACGGGTTGCTTCACATTCCTCACGCCGCATTTGACGGCTTGTTGGATGCAGTCGCCTTGGTGCGATCAAGGGAACGCGCGCTGATGGACTTTGCGCGAACTCCCGGCTTTGAACCCGGCCATCTGAAGGGCCGGTTTCTGCACTGATGATGACTTTAAATTTTGGTAACAACCTCTGCTGTAGCGCCGGTGTCCCCCACCGGCGGTTTTCCGGCGCTGAGAGCCAGCTCGGAACGAAGTGAAACAAAAGCGCCGCTTAGGAAATGTTGTCGCTGGAATTTGCGTGGGGGAGCTGAAATACGTGACATAATCTCGGAGCCTTAATGCCATGCTGAGCCTTCCGCTTGTCATTCTGAGCGCAAGCGAAGAATCCCTGCATTTCAGCCGAGGGTGACAGGCCATCGACAAGGAGCGACCTTTGCGAAAGAACATAACTTTGGAACGCATTCGGAAGGGAGAAATCGTCCTCGGCTGCGCGTTGCAGCATTACCGCTCTGCCGAAATCGCGCGCGTTTTTGCCGCAGCAGGGTTCGACTATTTTTTTATTGACGCCGAACATGGCGGCTTTGATCTGGAGACCATCCAGGACATGATTTCGGCCGGCGCGCAGGCCGGCATTACGCCGCTGGTGCGAGTGGGCGAGTTGCACTATTCTCTGGTTGCGCGTTTTCTGGATGTGGGAGCGCAGGGCGTCATCCTGCCCCGCGTCGAATCTCCGGCGCTCTTGCAGGAAGCGGTCAGTTGGGCCCGCTTCCCGCCCGTGGGAAAGCGCGGATTCGGCGTGATGGCCCCTTTGCTCGATTATGAGCCTCGAAGCTTTCCGGAAATTATCGCCCATTTCAACGCCAACACTCTGATCGTGGTTCAGTTTGAGACGCGCGCGGCGATGGAACGCGCGGATGAGCTTCTCGCGATTCCGGGCGTGGACGTGGCCATGGTCGGCCCTTCAGACCTCTCGGTTTCCCTGGGCATTCCCGGCGAGTTTGACCATCCTCGGCTGGTGAGTTGCGTCCTCGCCTTGATCAAGGCCTGCAACGCGCGCCACGTTGTTCCCGGAATCCACTGCCGCAATGAAGTTCTGGCGGCGCAATGGATCGAGCGAGGCATGCGATTTGTGGGAGCGGGCGGCGAACACAGCCTGCTCTTTGAAAAAGCACGGCAAACCGCGAGCCAACTCCGCGCGCGGGCGCAAAGCGCGCAAGCGCGGAAAGGAGATCGCTGTTGAAAAACTCAGGCGATCCGCGTGGGGGGATGGCCGGGTGGTGGCGGCTCTGAGCGTTTCCACCCCCAAGGTCCGCATGACCCCGGAGCGGGAGCAGGAAGTGATTCAGGCGGTTATGGAATCCGCGCGCCAGATTGAGCAGGCGCTTCAGGGAAAGAAACCTAACGCGACCTCGCGATCGTCAAGTCGGTCTCGAAGGGGCGGCGCGCTTACGCGACGAAGGGGTTCACGGCCCGCACGGCGCCATACAGCCGGTCATGCTCGAAATCTTCCGAATACAATTCCGAAAGACCGTAATGCTCGGCGTAGGCCCAGAGATGAGCGTCGAACCACGAAAGCTGGTAAGCCGCTGCGCCACGGAGGGCCAGGCGTACCACGGCCTCGCTCGGGTAAAGAACGGCAAACTGAGCCATCAGCTCCTCAGCCTCACGATACGCCGCCGTCCTTGACATCAGAGGCTTCGCGCCGCGCCGGGGTCGGGTGACGGCGGAAACAAACTCCACGATGGTCTGATGACAGAGCCTCAGCAAGTCCCGCTTCAGGCCCTGTTCCAACAGCTCACAGGCGGCGCGCTGCTTCCGCGGCGAGCCGGGATCAAAGACGTACACCAGGACGCTGGTATCAACGAGTGCGGCCACGCTCGTAAAGGTCCTCTCGCCGCCAGCCACGTTCGATTTCGTGCGGCTTTGCCGGACGCTCAAAAACGTCCAGCATCTCCTCCGGATGCGCCTCGCGCTCCCTCTGACGTTCGAGCATCTTCCGAAAGAGCCGAAGTCGTTCCTCAAGGCTTAGACCCTGGTTGCGAGCGCGCGCTCGCTGGGGAACCACGCGAATCGTGTCGCCGGCGGGAACCCAGTCCAGCACGTCGCCGGGCCGTATGCCGTAGCGGTCTGCGATGGCTTTGGGAACGGTCAGTTGCAGCTTGCTGGTGACCTTCGCCATATCCTTACTATAGCAAGGATAGATTCCTTGTCAACCGTGAATTCATGCAAACAGGATCGCGGTTCGCGATCCCGCTCTGTTTCTTCGGCTTTTTCACCGGCGCCATAAGGGCTTTTTTAATGTTGCAAGCGAGGCGCGGCTATGTTAGGGTAAGAAGCAGAACGCTCATGGAACGTCATTCAGGCCGGCTAACGCGTCGTCGCAAGCTCTCCCGCAACGCCCCTTTCTGTTGTTGTTGAGGCATTTTTCTCTCCTCTGCCCTCTTTTTCAGCAGGTTTTCCAAATCTTTTCTTTCAATTTAGGAGGATTTTACGAAGATGAGTGACTACAAACATCCTGAGGCTCTGGTGAGCACTCAATGGGTATCGGAACATACGGACGATCCCAATGTGCGTCTGGTGGAAGTGGATGTGGATACCAGCGCCTATGAGAAAGGCCACATCAAAAACGCGGTCGGCTGGAACTGGCAGTCGCAACTTCAGGATAACGTCCGCCGCGACCTGTTAAGCAAACAGCAATTTGAAGAGTTGATGGGCAAGTCGGGCATCGACCCGGACACCACCGTGGTGCTCTATGGCGATAATAACAACTGGTTCGCCGCTTATGCGCTCTGGCAGTTGAAGTACTACGGCCATAAGGACGCGCGTCTGATGAACGGCGGACGCAAAAAGTGGGAACTGGAGGGCCGTCCCTTCACCACGGAGGCGCCCAGGATCACCCCGAAGCCATACAAGGCGAACCCGCCGGATGAGAGCGTTCGCGCGCGCCGCGAACTGGTCTTTGACGTCCTGAAGAACAAGAACGCTTATCTGGTGGACGTGCGTTCTCCGGACGAGTTCACCGGCAAGGTGATTGCGCCCCCGGGGATGACGGAAACCGCGCAGCGAGGCGGGCACATTCCGGGCGCCATCAGTTTTCCGTGGTCCAAGGCCGTCAATGAGGATGGGACGTTCAAGTCCTATGAAGAACTGGTTAAGTTGTTCAGCGCTCAGGGAGTGCAACCCGGCCGCGAAGCCATCGCCTATTGCCGCATCGGCGAACGCAGTTCCCACACGTGGTTTGTGCTGAAATATCTGTTGGGGTTCGACAAGGTGCGCAACTACGACGGAAGCTGGACCGAGTGGGGCAATCTGGTGGACGCTCCAATTGAGAAGGGTGAATCAGCAAAGGCCGGAGGAGCATAAAAGGCCCACCCCTGTAGGGGCGGACGGCGTCCGCCCCCCAGGGCGCATGCCATGGAGGCCTACGATCTGACCAGAGGCTTCCTGCCAGCATCGCAACAAACGCAACGATCAAAAGCCTGCGCAGATGCCAATGAGAAGCCCTGTTGCCTCCTGGGGGTAATCAAAGATTAAACATGACGAAATTCTACTTCCAGCATCCCCGGCTTTCAACCATCCTAGGCTTGTTGGTCGCCGCCCGCATGAAAACCCCGCGGACCTGAAAGGCATCGGATAAATACCCGGTCCCGAACCCACAGGCGGGGCTGCGCGGTGGGGCCATTGACTTTCACGGGATGAGCCTAGTATACTAGCTTATCCAAAGAATCCCCTCGTGGTCCCTCTCCCCTCGCATCAATTCACCTCTCAGGAGATTACCTATGCCATTTCCCGAAAAACGTCGCGTCACGGAAAAACGTCTGGCGGCCAATCGCGCCGCCGCTCAGCATTCCACCGGGCCGCGCACCCCGGAAGGCAAGCAACGTTCCGCCTTCAATTCCTTCCGGCACGGCCTCTATTCAACCCAAAGCGCCACCTTGCGTCAGGCGCTGGCCCGCGCCGGGCACGATCCGGACGATTATGACCGCCTTCTTGCCGACCTCATCCGAGCCTGGCAGCCTGAGGACGCCCAGCAGCAGTTGTTCGTGGAAGACCTGGCGCGCCTCTACAGCCTGCAACGTCTGAACCACGAGGCGCTCCAGCAATGGATGGCGCGTCAGGCGCGCAAGCATCGTCA
>CADDZJ010000045.1 GCA_902812415.1 Acidobacteriota bacterium | reverse complement strand
CACAGCGCGGCAGAGCCGCAACTAATGTGGCACGGCCGTCTCGGCCGTGGGCACGGGCGAGACGCCCGTGCCACACAAGGAAAATTTGTGCGAGCCGCAAACATTTTGACCCTTAGTAGTACACCTTCATTACCTTCGGCCCCCGAAAAACGCTCACACCAATCCTGACGACACATCCTGAGCTGGCGCATCTAACTTGCAGTTGCAATGACCCATGTTTAGAATGTCGGATTGGCTGCTCACCTCACTCCAATGCGAACGCAACTTTTCCATGGCTTCAATCGAAGCAGAAAGCCAGGTGACTTCAATGAGCGTTCTTCAAAGCTTTCCCCGCATTACGCCGTTTCTTTGGTTCGATTCAAACGCCGAAGAGGCTGTTAACTTTTATCTGAGCGTGTTCAAAAACTCGCGCCGTCTCGGCGAAGTGCGCAACTCGGACGAAAGCCGCGGGCCGAAGGGCGGCGTCCTGACCATCGCCTTCGAACTCGACGGCCAGAAATTCACCGCGCTCAACGGCGGCCCCGTGTTCAAATTTACCGAAGCGATCTCATTTGTCGTGCGGTGCGACTCCCAGCAGGAAGTGGATTATTATTGGTCGAAGCTCTCCGCCGGAGGCAGCGAGAGTCAGTGCGGCTGGCTCAAGGACAAGTTCGGCCTTTCGTGGCAGATCGTCCCCGCGCGCCCGCCCGACCTCATCCAAAAGCCGAAGGCGATGGAGGCGATGCTTCGGATGAAGAAGCTTGACATCGCGGAACTCGAACGCGCAGCACAATCCTAAATGAAAATCAGAGCGGCGGAATTTTCAGTATTGGCAGCGTTCTATCTCGGGCTCGCTTCCAGCGGGACTCTGGCTGCATGGAATGGAAGGGCGGCGCAGCCTGCCAATGACGAGGTGGAACAACTGGTCCGGAATGCGGCGTACAACCAACTCCAGGCCATGCGCCATCCCGCCCATTATTACCAATACCGATTGCGGGAAGAGACGCCGCAAGGCTCCCGAACCAGCCTCCAAATTGAGACGCGCGAAGGGACGGTGGAACGGCTGGTGGAAGTGAACGGAAAGCCTCCCTCAGAGTCGGACTGCGACAAAGACCTCCGGCTTCTCGACCGCATCGCCTCGAATCCGCGCCTCCAGCAGACGCGATACAGGAATCAACAGCAGGAATTGGCCCGTCGCGAGAAATTGATCGCCAATCTGCCCGAAGCTTTCCTTTATCGGCGCGTGGGCACGGATAAGAATACCGGCTGGGTTGTGCTCCGATTCAGGCCAAATCCTGATTTCCAACCCAGCGGGCGCGTCGCCAATATCATGACTGGGCTGGCCGGCACGATGCAGGTGGACCCTTCCAGCCAGCGGATTGCAAAGATCAACGGGCGGGTCATCAAAGCCGTGTCTTTTGGATGGGGATTTCTTGCGAAGATTTATCCCGGCGGGAGGTTTGATCTTGAACAGTCCAGACTTCCCGACGGCTCCTGGCACGTCTCAAAACTGAGCGTGGCGCTCCATGGGAGCGAATTGGTTTTCAAGAAGCTGAACGTCAACATGACGGATATCCTGACCTCATTCGAACCCGTTTCGGATCACCTCACCGTTTCTCAGGCCGTCTCCATGCTGG
The DNA here is from genome assembly GCA_902812415.1 of Acidobacteriota bacterium. Classification (GTDB taxonomy): domain Bacteria; phylum Acidobacteriota; class Terriglobia; order UBA7540; family UBA7540; genus RH2-MAG17b. The sequence continues at coordinate 29,727 of CADDZJ010000045.1, read as the reverse complement.
AGAAAGTTCCGGTTCACTGCCAAGGCCGCTGATCGCACCTTCACCCGCGAACCGGATGAGGGCATTATTTGTTGAGAAAATTGCCCAGCCTGTCATCCTGAGGAGCCGAAGGGGACGAAGGATCTCTGCATTCACCTGGTTCCGCAAATACAGGGATTCTTCGCTGCCGCTCAGAATGACGGGTGACGACTGCCGCTACAGCATGGGCGAGCAGCAAGGCGTGCGGACGGGCTTTGGCTCCATCAGTTCCACCCGAGTGCCATCCGGGTCATAGAGGTTCAGTTGCCATTTCCCGTCTCGTCCAATTTTGGGCTTCTGAGGATTTAATCCCCGCCGGACGACCTCCTCATACGCCTTTTCGACGCTTGGAACTCCCAGCGCCAGGTGGTGCATCACGCCCAGCGTGCGCGGCGTGGGATGATGAACATTCAGCATATACTCCAGCCAGTCTGAGCCGTTCGGGACGCGCATATCCACCCAATCCGTTTCGTGATCCGTCATTCCTCCAGACCACATCACGCGGAACCTCAGGTCGTCTTTATAAAACCGATCTTCGGCGGCGCGGTCGCGGACGGTAACGCCTGCATGAATGATGCGGGTGGAAATGCGGCGCGCTGAAAGATCCTTGCCGAAATCATGGCCCAGTTCTGAGTCATCAAGATACTGCACAAACTCGATCGGATGACCTTCCGGATCTTTCGTCATGAATCCCAGGTCGCCCACCCGCGTGCGATGGACCTTCTCCAGATCGGCAACGCCCTTCCGGCTCAGGAATTGTCGCAGCGCCCGCGCATCGGTCGTCTCAAAACCAATATTGATCAGCCGGTCTTCGTCGGGATTCTTGAGGTCAGGAACAACCTCGATATATTGGTGGTCGTTGACTTTGAAAAACGTGCGGCTCGCGCCGGTTGCCGGGTCTTTCACTTCGAGAATCGGGTCAAATCCCAGAACCTGGCTGTAAAAGCGGCGCGCCGCTTCCAGGTTGCTCGTTCGCAGCGCAACGTGGGCGATGCCGACGATATGGGGCGGGGAATTCCTGGGAACCAGAGCGGCAACACCCCTGCCAATGGGGAGCGCGCCCAGGAAGATTATTAACCCGATCAGAGCCGTCAAAGCTGAATGCCGCGCGCGAATCCTGAGTTTCATGCATCGATCTTGGCTCAAAATTCGCCGGACATCAACTACTTCAGGACTTTAATTTCACTCGGGAGGATTGCGTCTTCAATTTCAGGCGGTTCCAGGTTATTTCTCTTCCGCCGCCCCACGACTGCCTGGATCACATCCAGAAGTTCCTGCGCTCGGATAGGCTTTGAAATGTAATCATCCATTCCCGCCGCGAGACACCGTTCGCGATCGCCTTTCAGGGCGTGAGCCGTCATAGCCACAATCGGGATGCGACGCCCTGTGCCGCTTTCACGAGCGCGAATGGCGGCGGTGGCCTCAAAGCCATCCATCTCAGGCATCTGCACATCCATCAGGACGAGATCGTAGGATTGCTTTTCCACCGCTTCCAGGGCTTCGCGGCCATTTTCCACGGGCACAACGGTGTGGCCGCGCTTTTCAAGAAGCCGCGCGGCCAGCGCGCGGTTCACCGCGTTATCCTCCGCCAGGAGCACTTTCAGATTTCGCCGGCTCTCGCGGAGTGCATGGCGAGTGACCAACGCGGCAGGCCCTCCCTGCCCGAAACTCGAACTGACGGCGGAAAGCAGCGCTTCTTTCAGCTCAAATTGCCGAAGCGGTTTGGTCAGATAAGCGGTCACGCCTAATTCGCGGCAGCGCGCGGCGTCGCCCGGCTGCCCCATCGAGCTCAGCATCATGATCATCGGCTTGCCCAGGCCTGAATTGCTGCGGATTCGTTCCGCCACTTCAAAACCATCCATCCCCGGCATCTCAGCATCCACCACGACAATCGCAAAGGGGTGGCCGGCATCAGCCGCATGTTCCAGAGCAGCAAGCGCTCCCTCACCGCTTGTCGCGGCGGTTACTTTCAAGCCGTAGGCCCCCAGCATCCCTTCCAGCAACCGGCGGTTAATGGCATTGTCATCCACCACCAGCGCGGTGAGTCCTTGCAATGCTTTGTCATCCGGGGTTGGTTGCTGCGGAACCGGACGAACCTTCCCAAAGCGCGCGTTGAAATGGAATATGCTTCCCTTCCCCGGCTCGCTTTCCAGCCACACACGCCCTCCCATCATCTGAACGAGCTGCGAAGAGATGGTCAAGCCGAGACCAGTCCCGCCAAAGCGACGGGTGCTGGAACTGTCCGCCTGGGTAAAAGCTTCAAAGATCGTCCGCTGCTTCTCTTTAGGAACGCCAATGCCGGTGTCTCGCACCGCAAAGTGCAGAACGACCGCATCCTCACCCTCGCTTTCCGGCTCAACCTTCAAAGCCACCTCGCCCTTTTCGGTAAACTTGATCGCATTACCCAGCAGGTTGATCAAGACCTGGCGCAGACGCCCCGGGTCTCCCTCGATTGTTTCCGGCAAACCCGGTTCGAGATGGCAGGCGAGTTCCAGTTTCTTCTGATGGGCGCGCAGGGCCAGAGTCTTGATGGTCTCCTCCACGCATCCGCGCAGGTTGAATTCGATGGCTTCCAGCGTCAGCTTCCCCGCCTCAATCTTCGAGAAGTCCAGAATGTCGTTGATGACCACCATCAGGGAATCGGTGGAGGATTTCACCATGCCCAGATAGTCCCGCTGCTCCTCCGTCAACTCGGTATCCAACAGAAGTTCAGTCATTCCCATGATGCCGTTAATTGGAGTCCGAATTTCATGGCTCATATTGGCGAGAAACTCGCTCTTGGCTCGATTGGCCGCCTCGGCAGCCTCTTTCGCCTGGAGCAGCGCCCGTTCGGCTTCTTTGCGCTGGGTGACATCTTCCACGACCCCATCGTAATAAAGCACTTTGCCGTCCGGGCCGAAGATGGCTCGGGCGTTTTCCCGCACGGCAACAGAACTCCCATCATATTTTTTCCATTCCGTCTCAAAACCTATCAGTTCCTTCTTCTCCTCAAGCCGCCTTTTGAACAGCTCGCGCGAGGGATTCAGACCTTCCTTTTCCAGATTACGGGATGCCAGCGCTTCAAAGCTCGGATATCCCAGTATGTTCACCAGCGCCGGATTCGCCAGCAGGATCCGGCCATCCGGAGTGGTGCGATAAAAGCCCACGGTCGCGTTTTCAAACAGCGTGCGAAACCGTTCTTCGCTCTCGCGCAGAGCTTCTTCGGCGCGGAAGCGTTCGGTTCGGGTGCGCAAAGTCGTGATGCCATACGCCAGGTCGCCTGCGAGTTCCTTCAAATGTTGGATCTCTTCCTCATCAAAGGCGTCAGCCACTGAGGCGTAAATTGCAAGCACTCCAAGAGCCTTTTCCTGCGCAAGCAGCGGCAGGGAGATATGCGAGGCGTACCCTCGCCGCAGGCTGTCCTCATGCCAGTTCACTAACCGAGAGTCTTTTTCAAAGTCTTTCACCACCTGGGCAGCACCGGTCTTGATGGCCATGCCGGAAGGCCCGCACCCCCGCTTGTTGTCGCCCCAGGAGAGATTCAGCAAGCTGATGTAGCCATCCTCATAACCTGCCCAGGCGACCGGTTTGACAGTCTTCTCGGCATCATCCAATGCATAGCCCACCCAGGCCAGCCGATATCCGCCAACTTCGACGATGATCCGGCACACGTCGTTGAGCAACTGGTGTTCATCCTGGGCATGAATCAGCGCCTGGTTGCAATCACTCAGGCTTCTCAGGACGCGATTGGCCCGGCGCAGCGCCTCGTTACGATGTTTAATGACTGCCGTCTGCGCGCGGACACGACGGCGCAGTTCCTCCACCCAGAGGAGCGCGCCGAGAGCAATCATGACCAGGAGCGCAACAATCGATATCGAATGCTTGGAAGTCCACCAACTCGGCTGCTTTAAGACGACAAGGTCTTTCGGTGTTCGCAGAAGAATCCATAAGGAGATCGGCGATCGGTCTCTTCCCAGCGCGACCGAACAGACCCCTGTCACTTCGAGGAGGCTTCCATTCACCAGGTGATGCCAATGCCCCATCCCCGACGGAAGCCGCGCTTGAAAATTGGTTCCGCGGTCCTCCAGCACCAGATAATGGCCCCCATCAAGCGCCCCCTGTTGCTCCAGGATTCCCTGAACGCGCACCAGTTCTGTATCATGATTCTGAGCAAGCGCCTCAGCGGCGCTGAGTCTGAGCGGAACAGGTTCCTGGCCTCGACCGATGCACCGGAAAATAGCATGCTCGAGCACGGGCGTGTTTGAACCTATGGCTGGGAAGCCGACCACATCGACCAGATCGCCGGGGTTCACCTGAGTCATCTGGCGAGTCAGGACGTACAAACTGCCTTCCTGATTCTGAATAAACAGGTGCTGGCCTAATTTCTGAAAGGTGACAACCCCTTGGACGCGCACACGGTGACCGGGCAACGCACCGGGTCTGAAACCCAGAATTCTGTTGATGGGCAGCACAGGCAGGGAGAAGGGGTTGCTCGCAGCCCGTTTCACATGAATGTAAGCCAACGAGGGGACATATAGCTCCACACCTTCCACTTGCACTTTCTGGTTAAATACCGTTCCCCACGCTCCCTCAAGGATGACCTCGGCATCGACGAGATTTTCGACCGCAGAGAGCGGCACGCCCGGAACATGCGCGATGAATCGGCCATCTTTGGAAACAAGATGAAGCGTGACGTGATTTCTGTCTTCTTCCAGGTTCACCAAACGGACGATGCCGCTGGCCTCAACCCACTGGCTGTCCTGGGAACCCGTATCCACCGTGCTCAGAAGCATTTTTTGGGGGCGCGGCATTTTCCCTTTGCCGAGCACCCGAACGCGCGGATGGACGATTTCGGGCGCAAAATCGCCGTCTGAAGTGAAGCCTGCCACCTCTACAAGATCGCCAGCGTGAACGTTTCCCACGGACTCCGCCGTATCGATATAGATGCCGCCGGTCTGATCCTGGATGAAAAGCTCCAGGCCCGTGCCGCCGTAATACGTGATAACGCCCTTAATCCGCGCCGGATATCCCCGATTGGCCTCGGCGGGGCTTAAACTCCTGATTTGCTCGATGCGGGTGAGCGTGGGCAGCATGCGCGATGTGGAACGGGAGGTTGTTGCGCCGGCGGCCGCAGCCTTACCCCCACACACGACAACGCCGGCGAGGAGAAGAAAAAGAATGCGAGTTGATGCGGAGGTTTGTCGGAGGGCGCAATTCATGTACGCGTCTCTGCCTTTACTTATCGGCAGCTACGCCTAAACACTTGAAGTTTATGATGGGTCGTCGCCTCCCACAACTGAACGGCTCTGCTGTCTGCTGTAGCGGCGGCGTCCTCACCGCCGGCCTTTTTCAATGTAACGGCGGTGAGGACACCGCCGCTACAGTCGAAACCTTAGTGATTGCTTGCAGCCAATCCCTGGAGGACCGTGTCAAGGATTCCGCCATTCTGGTAATACTTCACCTCGATGGGCGAATCGAGCCGCGCCGTCACTTTAAACGACCGCCTCGTTCCGTCTTCCGCTGTCACAGTCACCGTGACATCCTGGCGCGGCTGGATTTTTGTCAATCCCTCGATGTCGAACACTTCCCGGCCCGTCAGTCCAAGAGATGCGGCGCTCTCACCAGCCTTGAATTGCAGCGGCAGCACGCCCATTCCGATCAGATTGCTGCGGTGGATGCGTTCATAACTTTCGGCCAGCGCACTCGGGGAACCGCTCCGCATGGAAGCCAAAGGCAGGGATCTCGTCGAGAACGAGCCGCACTGCGTGACCCTCACGGACAGTGAGGTACGCGGTGCGTTGAACGAATGTATTGCAGGGATTGTGGCGGCCATCCGGACTGCGCTGGAGCGGATACCGCCTGAACTTGCGGGCGACATCAGCGCGACCGGCATAGTGCTCGCGGGCGGTGGCGCGCTGCTCCGCAACCTGGATATACGAATCCGCGATGAGACTGGTCTTCCAGTGACCGTCGCGGAGGACCCGCTGGCGAGCGTTGTGCTCGGCGCCGGGCGGACGCTCGAAGACTTTAGCCTCCTCCACCGCCTGGAGGTCGCCTAATCTGAGGATTGAGATACGCCTCGGAAGCCCCCTGTGATGGTGTCTGAACGCCGAAACTTTCGCAGACAATCCTGCATCTATTTGTAAATAGAAGCGTGAAGGTTTTGTAACCGCGGAACCCCCGCTGATCAGAGCTTTTTTCCTGGGAGGTATGACCATGAGAATCGCGCTGATTGCGCCACCCTTTATTCAAATTCCTCCAAAAAGATACGGCGGAACAGAACTTTTTCTCGCCAGCCTAGCGCAGGGACTCAAGAAACTCGGCCATGAGGTTGTCGTGTACGCCAACGGCGAATCGGAAATTCCGGTCGAAGTTCGTTGGCTGTATGCGGAAGCCCAGTGGCCCATTCAAGGAGAGTTTTCTGAAACCCTGAAGGAGATCAACCACACGGCATGGGCAGTGAGAGATGCATCCGATTCCTGCGATGTCATTCACATCAACAATGTCTTTGGCCTGCCGCACTCGCGCTTTACAAACGTCCCGTTTGTCTACACGGTCCATCACGAGCATGATTCAGCCCTGAGCGAGTTCTATTCCCATTACCCGGACGTGCACTACGTTACCATCAGTGATTTCCAGCGGTTTCGGGAATCAATGCCCAATCTCAGAACCATCCACCACGGCATTGACCTTTCGCGGTATCGCCTCCAGGCGGAGAAGCAACCCTACCTGAGCTTCCTCGGCCGCATCGCGCCGATGAAAGGACCGCATCTCGCGATCGCCGTGGCCAAAAAGAGCGGTATACCCCTGAAGATTGCAGGCGAGATCCAGCCGATCTTCAAGGATTATTACGAAAAGGAGGTAAAGCCACACATCGACGGCAGATTCATCGAATATGTCGGAGAAGCCGATCTGGCGGCGAAGAACGATCTGCTTGGCAACTCCCTGGCGCTGCTGTTCCCGATTCAGTGGAATGAGCCCTTCGGTCTGGTCATGATCGAGGCCATGGCGTGTGGCACGCCGGTGCTTGGGCTCGAAGGAGGATCGGTGAAAGAGATCGTCTCGGATGGGACCAGCGGATTCGTCTGCTCCTCGGTCGATGAAATGGTCGGACACCTGCGAGATATCGAGAGCTGGCTGCGTCCGGCAGCGGTGCGCCAGTACGCGGAGGAGCGCTTTTCCATGGAGCGGATGGCCGGGGACTATGTTGAACTCTATAAAGCGATCCAACGCCCGCCCGCGCTCCAGGCGGACCTCCCGTCCTTCGAAGTCGGCGATCAGGAACCTGCAGCGGCATGAGCGCATCGGTCTCTCCAACTCAGTTGGTCGCGATCCCCTCGCCCTACGTAGAGCCGCGGCTCGCTTTTCAATCTCAGGTGTCGAGGAAGGTCGATAATCTCACGCTGATCGACGGCAAGACCTTTCTCTCCACCACGGTCGCAGGCGACATCGTTCCGGCGGGCGCGCCTGATGTGGGCTTCTTTCACGACGACACCCGGTTCCTGAGTCACCTCGAATTCCGCATCAACAACCAGCCTTCAATCGTGCTTTCCTCAAACACAGAGAAGACCTTTGTTTCGCAGATAGAGCTCACCACCGAGCAGATGAAAGTCCGCGACTCGTTCGAGGTTGCCGAGAAGACGATCCATATCCGGCGGCAGCAACTGCTCAACGGCAACGTGCTCTTCGACCGATTCTCGCTGGTCAATTACAACCACCAGGAGCTGAACCTGTCCCTGGCGCTGTCGTTCGAGGCGGACTTCCTGGATGTGTTTCAGGTGAGGGGCACGGCGCGCACAATTCATGGGCAATACTATCGCCCCGTCTGGCATGGCCACTGCCTGTCGTTTTTCTACCGCGGGCTTGACGGTGTGCTGCGGCGGACCCGGATTGAATTGAGACCCAGCCCCTCGCAAGTAGACGAGAAAAGCGCGGCCTGGAACATTCAACTCCCGCCGATGAAACACGCCGAGATCGAAGTGATCGTCACACCGATCATTGGCGAGCAGGAGCATACTTCGTCAGCGTGCGAGTTCGGCACGTGCTTGCGCGAGCGGAGGCACCGCTTCGCCAAGTGGGAACACTCCTCGACGCAGTTCAGCACCAATCACAGCATCTTCGACGCAGCCCTCGGCAGCGCGATCAGCGATTTTCATGCCCTGCAAATTTCTGACGATGGGCAGCGGATCTTGGGCGCAGGCATCCCTTGGTTTGCCACGGTGTTTGGACGCGACGCGATCATTGCGGCCTACCAGGCGCTTGCCTTGAACCCGCAACTTGCGATCGACACGCTTCAGGTGCTCGCCCGGCATCAGGGGAAACAGGATGATCCATGGCGGGATGAGGAGCCGGGCAAGATCCTGCACGAGTTTCGACAGGGCGAGATGACGCGGTGCAAGGAACTGCCATTCGGCCCTTACTACGGGTCGCTCGATTCCACGCCCCTGTTCCTGATCCTGCTGAGCGAAACCTACAACTGGACTGCCGACAGCGGTCTCGTGAAGAAGTTGTTACCCGCCGCGTACGCCGCGCTCGATTGGATGGATCGCTTCGGCGATCTCGACAAAGACGGCTTCGTCGAATACTCGAGGCGATCGCCCAAGGGCTTGACCAACCAGGCGTGGAAAGATTCCTGGGATGCCTACATGCGGGCGGATCACGAGTTATCGCCCGTGCCCATCGCTCCGGTCGAAGTCCAGGGTTATGTCTATGACGCCAAGTACCGGATGGCTTCGCTTTTGCAGAACTTTGGAGATATGACGAGGGCCGACAGGCTGAAGAAGGAGGCGGTGGAACTGGCCCGGCGTCTGGACAAGGCGTACTGGATGCCAGACCGGAATTTCTTCGCGATGGCGCTCGACGGCGAAAAGAAGCAACTGAAGTGCATAGCTTCCAATCCCGGGCATTTGCTGTTTTCGCGCGCCGTCAGCCGGGAAAAGGCGCGCGCGGTTGTGACGCGCCTGATGCGCGAGGATATGTTCAGCGGGTGGGGGTGGCGCACCTTATCGCTCGAAGAACCGACCTTCAATCCGCTGAGCTACCACCGGGGGTCGGTTTGGCCTCACGACAATTCGCTTATCGCGCATGGCATGGCGCTCAATGAGTTCAGGAAACCCGCCATTCAGGTGCTCACCGCTTTGTTCCAGGCCGCGCTTAATTTCCGCAACTACCGCTTGCCAGAACTGTTCTGCGGAGTCCAGCGCCGCGAACACGACCAGCCGGTGCATTACCCGGTTTCCTGCTCCCCTCAGGCCTGGGCTTCCGGAGCATGGTTTCTACTGTTGACCTCCGTGCTTGGACTTCGCCCCAGCGCGCCGCGCAAGGAGTTGAACATTGTCAACCCGGAACTGCCGGAGTGGCTTGACTACCTGCGCATCCGCAATCTCCGGATCGGCAACAGCCGGGTTGGACTGGACTTCACCCGCCATCGCGAGCGGACCTTCTGTAACGTCGTCGATGTCGAAGGAGAAAAATTGCTGGTGAACGTTTCATTTAAGAAATAGACAGCGAAGCAACCGGGGGGCGCCCGCTACAGCAGAGAATGCGGCGCCTCGATTGCGCCCAGGTGGGCCTGGGCCTAAAATTCTGGAAAGCCCCGTTCAGGAAGAGTTGCTATGCCGCAGTACGAATGCATCTGCAATTCCTGCAAGAGGTTCTTCTCGAAGAGCCTGACGCTGGCCGAATACGAGGAAGGCGAGATTGTCTGCCCATACTGCGAGAGCGACGATGTGGAGCGGCGCTGGACCTCGCTTCACTTGGTTACGCCGAAGAAAAGCGCCTGAGTCTCGATGCCGTGGATGCTGTCTCTAAATACGCGATCCCGCGACAATCCATGTATGCGACCAAGAAAGGTCCTCGCCGGAGCGGGAAGACGCCAGCATACACAAGCTGAGCCGCCAACCGACGCCATCGGCATCACAGATATTTCCCCAAGATTGGGTATGCCTGAATGCGCTGTGCCAACGTGGAGGCAACCATTCTCCCTTTCTTTCGATTGAACCAGGTCATCGATCCCGTGTGGCTCCTCGGATTCTCCAGGATCTGCCGCACAATCGATCGCACCTCATCATCATCCAGGCCATAGCGGGATACGAGTTGCCTGGCGCCTTCCAAATTGTGCCACAGCTCAATGAACTGCCGAACGGCGGTCGATTGCAGCTCACGAACTCTTTCTCAAGACACCGCTTGCTGGAGTGCGAGATGGGCGGCTCGAACAGGATTCCCTTTGCGCAGCTCAAGTCTGACAGAAGGGGTTGCTCGCAGCCCGTTTCACATGAATGTAAGCCAACGAGGGGACATATAGCTCCACACCTTCCACTTGCACTTTCTGGTTAAATACCGTTCCCCACGCTCCCTCAAGGATGACCTCGGCATCGACGAGATTTTCGACCGCAGAGAGCGGCACGCCCGGAACATGCGCGATGAATCGGCCATCTTTGGAAACAAGATGAAGCGTGACGTGATTTCTGTCTTCTTCCAGGTTCACCAAACGGACGATGCCGCTGGCCTCAACCCACTGGCTGTCCTGGGAACCCGTATCCACCGTGCTCAGAAGCATTTTTTGGGGGCGCGGCATTTTCCCTTTGCCGAGCACCCGAACGCGCGGATGGACGATTTCGGGCGCAAAATCGCCGTCTGAAGTGAAGCCTGCCACCTCTACAAGATCGCCAGCGTGAACGTTTCCCACGGACTCCGCCGTATCGATATAGATGCCGCCGGTCTGATCCTGGATGAAAAGCTCCAGGCCCGTGCCGCCGTAATACGTGATAACGCCCTTAATCCGCGCCGGATATCCCCGATTGGCCTCGGCGGGGCTTAAACTCCTGATTTGCTCGATGCGGGTGAGCGTGGGCAGCATGCGCGATGTGGAACGGGAGGTTGTTGCGCCGGCGGCCGCAGCCTTACCCCCACACACGACAACGCCGGCGAGGAGAAGAAAAAGAATGCGAGTTGATGCGGAGGTTTGTCGGAGGGCGCAATTCATGTACGCGTCTCTGCCTTTACTTATCGGCAGCTACGCCTAAACACTTGAAGTTTATGATGGGTCGTCGCCTCCCACAACTGAACGGCTCTGCTGTCTGCTGTAGCGGCGGCGTCCTCACCGCCGGCCTTTTTCAATGTAACGGCGGTGAGGACACCGCCGCTACAGTCGAAACCTTAGTGATTGCTTGCAGCCAATCCCTGGAGGACCGTGTCAAGGATTCCGCCATTCTGGTAATACTTCACCTCGATGGGCGAATCGAGCCGCGCCGTCACTTTAAACGACCGCCTCGTTCCGTCTTCCGCTGTCACAGTCACCGTGACATCCTGGCGCGGCTGGATTTTTGTCAATCCCTCGATGTCGAACACTTCCCGGCCCGTCAGTCCAAGAGATGCGGCGCTCTCACCAGCCTTGAATTGCAGCGGCAGCACACCCATTCCGATCAGATTGCTGCGGTGGATGCGTTCATAACTTTCGGCCAGCACGGCTTTAATTCCAAGCAGCAGCGTCCCTTTTGCCGCCCAGTCCCGCGACGAGCCGCTGCCATATTCCTTTCCAGCCAGGACAATCAGCGGCACGCCTTCGGCCTTGTAGCGCATCGCCGCATCGTAAATGGACATTTTCTCGCCCGAAGGCAGATGAAGTGTGACCCCGCCTTCGGTTCCGGGCGCCAGAAGATTCCGCAGCCGGATATTGGCGAACGTGCCGCGCACCATGACGCGGTCATTGCCCCGGCGCGAGCCGTAGGAATTGAAATCCTTCTTCTCGACGCCATGTTCAATGAGGTAACGCCCGGCGGGACTGTCTGCCGGAATGCTTCCCGCCGGCGAAATGTGATCGGTGGTGACCGAATCGCCGACAAACACCAGGACGCGCGCGCCGCGAAGATCGCCGCCTGGCTTCAGGCTTCGATCGGTGAAAAATGGCGGCTCCTGAATATACGTGGACTCAGGCCGCCACTCATAAAGATCGCCGCCGCTTACCGGAATGGCGTTCCACGTGGGATTGCCGTCCCAGACGTTAGCATAAGTCTTGCGAAACATCTCCGGGCTGATGGCGCGCTCCATCGTTTCGAGAATTTCCTTCTGTGAGGGCCACACGTCCCGCAAATAAACAGGATGCCCGCCGGAATCCTGCCCTAGCGGTTCGCTCGCCAGATTGACCTCGACGGAACCCGCCAGAGCGTAAGCCACCACGAGCGGCGGAGAAGCGAGATAGTTGGCTTTAACCAACGGATGAATCCGCCCCTCGAAGTTGCGATTCCCGGAAAGAACCGCCGCCGCCACCAGTTGGCGCTCAGTGACCGCCTTGCTGACGTTTTCAGGCAAAGGACCGCTGTTGCCGATACAGGTGGTGCAGCCGTAGCCGACCAGACTAAAACCCAGATCGTTGAGCCGGTCGAGCAGGCCCGATTTCTGGAGATATTCGGTCACCACCTTGGAGCCGGGCGCCAGGCTGGTCTTTACATAAGGTGGAACGCGCAGGCCGCGCTCGACCGCCTTTTTGGCCAGAAGCCCTGCGCCGACCATCACGGAAGGGTTGGAAGTGTTCGTGCACGACGTAATCGCCGCGATCACTACGGAGCCATCCTGCAGGTGAGCGCGTGTGCCGTTAAAACTGATTCCAACCGTGCGCGGCAACTCATCCTTTGAAACCCCGTAGCCTCCTTCCTTGACGGGCTTGGTGAGAAGTTTTTCAAAAGTATCTTTCACGGCGGCAAGCGGAATGCGATCCTGGGGCCGCTTCGGGCCGGCCAGGCTCGTTTCCACTGTCTCCAGATCAAGTTGCAAGGTCTCGGAATATTCGGGATCGGGAGTTTCATCCGTGCGGAAAAGCCCTTGTTCTTTGGTGTAGCGCTCCACGCGCGCGATCTCTTCCTCGGTTCTTCCCGTCATCCGCAGGTAGCGCAGCGTTTCCTCATCGACTGGGAAGAAACCCATCGTGGCGCCATATTCAGGCGCCATATTGCCCACCGTCGCACGGTCAGGCAAGGACATCTGGGAAACCCCGGGCCCATAAAACTCCACAAATTTCTCAACCACTCCTTTCTTCCGAAGCATCTCCGTGATGGTCAGAACCAGATCGGTGGCGGTTACACCCTCGCGGAGTTTTCCCCTGAGCTTCACTCCCACTACTTCCGGCGCCAGCATGTAGTAAGGCTGGCCGAGCATGGCGGCCTCCGCTTCAATTCCTCCTACTCCCCAGCCGAGCACTCCCAGGCCGTTAATCATGGTGGTGTGGGAATCCGTGCCCACAAGCGTGTCAGGAAACACCTGCCATTCGCCGCCCGCCTCGCTCGCCATCACCACTTTGGCCAGATATTCCAGGTTTACCTGGTGCACGATGCCCATGGAAGGAGGCACAACGCGGAAATTTTTGAAGGCTTTCTGACCCCAGCGCAGGAATTCATAGCGCTCGCGGTTGCGCTGAAATTCTATCTCCGCGTTGCGCTCAAGCGCCAGGGGCGTGCCAAAAACATCCACCTGGACGGAATGGTCAATCACCAGGTCAACCGGCGTCAGGGGATTAATCCGAGCCGGATCGCCGCCTCTGCGCTTCATCTCCGAACGCATGGCGGCCAGATCCACAATCGCCGGAACGCCAGTGAAATCCTGCAGGATCACGCGGGCAGGCTTGAAAGGCACTTCCGGCGGCGGAGTATTCCCGGCCTTCCACTTCGCCAGGCCGGCCACGTGGTCTTCCGTCACCAGTTCGCCGTCACAGTTGCGGAGTAGACATTCCAGCAGGACTTTTATCGAGAAAGGCAGCCGGGAGATTGATCCCACCCCGGCCTTTTCCAGCCGATCCAGCCGGAACATTGTGGCGTGCAGATTGCCGCTCTCAAACGGGGCGCGGCTTCCAAAAGGGTTCTTTGCTGTTGTGCTGTGTGGCATGGGTCTCACCTGCAAAGGAAAAGTGAAGTCTTATATTACTCAGATTACCACCTTTGCAAAGGTTCCGCAGGATGCGCCCGCTTCAACGTCGGTCAGATTGCTGAAAAACTCATCCCACTTGTCATTCCGAGGAGCCGAAGACGACGAGGAATCTCGTAAGTTTGTGCTTTAAGAGCGAGATTCCTCACTGCGCTCGGAATGACAACAACCAGAATCGTTTTTCGGCAACCTGCCATGAAGAACTGTAAAATACGTCTAATACAATTTATACGTATTAGACAAAATATACGCCCACTTCGCCTTCTGAAACTGCTAACCTGCTCTTGTCTGTCAATGATTGTGCGCACAGGAGGCAGGCATTGCAGTAGAAAACGCCATGGCGTTTTTCCTGATTTCCCTGAGAAATGCAGGAACGGTCTTTTAAGGCCGAGTAAAATAGCAACCCTAAGTCATTGATTTTCTTCAGCCGACATTTCCCGCAGCCGGTCATTCCCGCCGTATGCCTTAAATGCTGTTTTCACCACAGAGAACACGGAGGGCGCTGAGGTTTTTGTATCCGTGTCCTCTGTGCTCTCTGTGGTAAGGTTTTTTCAGGTTTCGCCGCAGAGCACAGCGTGGCACGAAAGACGAGATCACGCCTTGGCATGGCTGTCTCGGACTTTATCGCCGATGGTGGATTCGCGGATTTTAAGCTCAGTGGGAAGCAGCAAGCGCGCGGGCGTTTTGCCTTTGCCGCTCGCGATTCGTTGCACCAAAAGCTCAGCGCCTTTGTAGCCGACGAGGTAAGCAGGCTGAGCCACGGATGTAAGGTGAGGACGGACGACCTCCGCCAAAGGCAGGTCATCAAAAACGGCGACTGCAATCTCCTCGGGACAGCGCAATCCCAGTTCCTCAATCGCCTTCAGCACGCCAAGCGCCATCATTCCATTCGAGCAAAACAGCGCACTGGGGTGATCCTGCCCGGAGAGAAGCTCTTTGCCCAATTCATAGCCGCTCGACGTGCGAAACGTGCCTTCTTGAATGAATTCCTGCCGAATGGGAATGCGGGCCTCGGCGAGCGCCTTTTTGTAACCCTCCAAGCGCTCGCGGGCGGTTTGCAGCATCGTCGAGCCGGTGATTATTCCAATCTTCCGATGCCCCCTCTCAATGAGATGGCGCACGCAATCGCGGGCCGCCTTGACGTTATCCACGGTCACCGAGTCCACTCGAATCTTCGGTGGAACCCGGTCCAGGCAGACCACCGGAATTCCCATCTCCAGCGTCTCCGAAATGTGCGAATATTCGCCGGACTGGGGAGCGACCACCAGGAGAATTCCGTCCACCCGCCTCTGCCGAAGAACCGCCAGGGCATGCTTCTCGCGCTCGATGCGGTCATCCGTGTTGAAGGTCAGCAACAGGTAATTATGCTTCAAAGCGGCGTCTTCCGCTCCGCGCACGAGGTGAGAAAAGAAGGGGTTGGTGATGTCAGAGACGATCATGCCCAGCATCTGGGTGTGACGAAGCTTGAGACTTCGCGCAATGTGATTGGGCTGATAACCCAACTCGCGGATTGCCGCCAGAACGCGCTCCCGCCTCTTCGGGCTGACGGGCGTCGCCCCCGTGACGACGTTGGATACCGTCCCTACCGAGACGCCGGCTTTTTTGGCTACTTCTTTGACAGTCGCCATGAATCCGCCCGCTCTTTGTGCAAGCGCGCTCCTGATTGCCTGTTATTGCATCACGGGCGCCAGAGCCACCGCTGCCAGCCCTGCAATGAAGAACGCAAACATCAAGATTAGCAGAAGATTCACGCTGCGGCCCGCGCCTCGAAACTCCTTCCAGATGAAGACGCCCCACAACGCCGAAATCATGGTAGCGCCCTGCCCCAGGGCATAGGAAGTGGCCGGCCCCACCATCTGGGCATATGAGGCGACAAAATTGGAAATCGTGCCCACGCCCCAGATCAGCCCGCCAACCCCACCCCAAGCGTGAAGCCCGCCGGTTCCGCGAAAATAATCGGCCACAGCGACGGGCTTGCCGCTCACAGGCCGTCGCATAAACGCGTAATTGAACGGAAAATTGGAAACGAGCACGCCGATGGCAAAAATAAAGGCGACCGTGTAGGGAACAAGATGACGCTCCCCGGTGAGCGCCTTGGCGACAAACGGATAAAACAATCCCATGCCGACGCCGCACAAGAGGCTCAGAAGAATTCCTTGCGACGTGACTTTCCCCCCGCCCGAGAGCCGCCGGTAGGCCATCGCATCCAGAATGATCGCGACCACCACCAGGGCAATGCCTCCAAACAGAAACCAGGGATTGCCTTTTGGCGTAATGAAGTAATTCAGGATCGAGCCAATTACCAGCGCCAGCCCAATGCCAATGGGAAAGGCCACAGCCATTCCAGCAAGTGCGATGGCTGCGACCAGCAGCAGATTAGCAATATTGAAAATGACGCCGCCCACAAAGGCCAGAGCCATTGAGCGCAAACCGGCGGATCCGAGATTATGGAAGAAGCTATCGGCGCTTCCTGCATGGGTGCGACCCAACGTGACGCCCAGGATGATGGCGCAGCATAGGATGCCCCAAACGTAGTCCCAATAGAAAAGCTCAAAACGCCACGCGCCGGTGGCTTTCTGGGTGTTCGCCCAACTGCCCCAGCAGAACATGCTGAGCACCATCAACAGAAATGCAACCCAATAGGTTTGAGGAATAAACATGGCTGGAGAGCCCTTCGCCTGTCATTCTGACGCTGAGCGAAGCGGAAGAACCCCTGTATTTCTTGAAAAATACAGAGACCCCTCGCTGCGCTCAGGGTGACAGGCCAGCGATTTTGTCAATCCACTTTCGTGACGCCGCAGTTTCTGGCGCTAAGTGTTATTCCCGCCTTTTTCCATCACCTTCAAAAACCGGCTGACTTCACGCGCCGTGGGCATGGAAGGCTGGGCGCCCGCGCGAGTGACCGAGAGCGCCGCCACTGCTGAAGCGAATCGCACCGCTTCGAGAGGCGTCGCGCCCCTCATCAGCGAGACGGCCAGGCCGGCATTGAAAGCATCCCCGGCCGCTGTCGAATCCACCGCTCGGACTTTGAACGCGGGAATCAGAGCGCGCGCGTGATCCGTAGCCCAATAAACTCCCCGGCTACCCAATTTGATAGCGACGTTCTCGGGCCCTTTCTTAAGGAGGGACTCCGCAACGCTTCTGGCGTTTTCGGGAGTTACCGCGCCCGATGAAGCGCCACAAAGAATGCTCGCTTCCGTTTCATTGGGAGTGAGCCATCGAACCTTTTTCAAAAGATCGGAGGGCAGCTTCTGCGCCGGAGCCGGATCCAGAATCAAAGGAACTCCAGACCGCGCCGCAGCCGTAATCAGATAATCCACCGTTTCGAGGGGAGCTTCAAGCTGCGTCAAAATCAGACCGGCAGAACGCACCAGAGCGAGCTTGCGCTCGATATCCCGCGGCGTCAATTTCCCGTTGGCTCCGGAGACGACGACAATCGAATTCCGGCCCTGGGATTCCACCGTGATCAGAGCCACTCCGGAAGGCGTTCGCGGAGTTACCCTGACGGCCTCGGCCTGAACTCCAGCCTGGTCCAAAGCCCGCCGGAGTCGATGGCCAAACTCATCGTCGCCCACGCGGCCAATCATCCTGACCGGATGACCGAGCCGCGCAACCCCCACCGCCTGATTCGCGCCTTTGCCTCCAAAGAATGTCTGGAAGTTATTTCCCTTGATCGTTTCGCCAACCTGAGGAATACGATTTGTTGAAACCACCAGATCCAGATTGATGCTGCCCACCACCAGAATGTGCTTGCCCATGCTTGCGAGATCAGCCCTCGGTGAATTTAATGAAACAGCCTCAAAGACGCACGCTGTAGGGGCGGTGCCCTCACCGCCGAAAAATTTAAAAAATCAAGACCGGCGGTGAGGACACCGCCGCTCCAAGAACAGTCTTCGCGCAGACTCGAGAATCTGCGCTACGCTGCCGGCTTTTACTGCGCGTCCCGAACACAACGGAACCCCAGCGTGCCGGCGCGATCCAGGCTAGGCGCCATCAGCAGATATTTTCCATGCTCGTCCAGCCGGTAGGCGTTTGGAAAATACCAGCGGCTCCCCTGCGGCTGATAATAGTTTCCACCGCGCAGAATAGCGGCTCGCGTATGAGGGTCCACAAATTCGTCAGTCCATTGCCAGACGTTTCCCACCATATCCATTACGCCAAACGGACTTGCCCCCCTGGGATGAGCGTCAACATCCGCCGGGCCAGTCAGCAGGCGGCCTTTGTCTGGCGCCGGGACTGCTGTTGAATCCCATTCATTCCCCCAGGGGTAAAGCCGCCCATCGGTTCCTTGCGCCGCATATTGCCATTCCCACTCGTGCGGCAGCCGCTTGCCGGCCCACTTCGCATAGGCCCGAGCATCTTCCAGCGAGACCCACGTCACCGGTTTGTTGTCCCATCCTTCGGGATAAGCGCCGCCCTTCCAGTCACGGAGGAAATTGTGGTCATCTTGGGGATGATAGTGCGTCGCATCCAGAAACTTCTTGAATTCCGCATTCGTCACCGGATGCTTATCCATATAGAAGGGCTTCACATCCATCCAATGCGCATGCTGCCTGCGCGGCGCGTTCTCCCACGGGTACTGTACGTCCAGGCCGATCATATTGCCGCCTTCAATCTCAACTCCTGAGACGCGGAAGAAGAACTTTCCGCCCGGGATATACACCATCCCTGGCGGCGCGCTTGCGGTGGGCTGCGTGGGCGCGATATTCACCATCTGCTGCGGCAGAAAATGCCAATCATGCGAATAGCTGGCCAGAGGACGCTCGGCCAGTTCATGCATCTTACTCAACAGGCTCGCTTCTTCGGAAGTCAATTGGCGAGATGCAAGAATTGCGCCATAACCCTGGGCTTCCATGCCAAAGCTCAATTCCGCTGTCGCTCCGCGAATTTCCGGTTTTAATTCGACGCCATGCCAGAGATCGTAGTAGCGCATCCCCGGCTCAAAGGCTACATCGATTTCCGGCCCTGACAAATCGAACTCATTGCGGTTGACAATGGTCCAGAGCGTCTGATTTTGCCCCGGCCATTTGCTGGCAAAAGCGCCATAGCGCAGCATGGGAACGAAAGGCTCCCAGTCCGGACTTCCGAGACGTTGCCAGAACGCCCGCTCAATCGTGGCAACCCGCCGCAGCGCTTCGGCGTCGCGGTCGTCAATCTGGTTCCAGATGCCCCAGATATTTTCCCAGCTTTCGTAGCCCGTGCCATTGAAAAAGGCGTATTGCAGATCGTCCACTTTATCGCGCGCCCAGCGGTTGCAGACGTTCACCATATACCGCGTCTCAAGCCATTTATTCTTGCTGATCGTCGGCTCAAAAGTATATTTCCAATAGCCCCAGCCCAGATTGTTCCAGGCAATCGCCGGGTCATTATCGCCGCCGTCGCCGCCCTCAGGTTGGAAGACAATCGGGTGACCGGTCCGATCCGAAGCGGTGCGGAACGCCAGAGGGACGGCGCCCATCGTGTCGCCATTAATTCCATCGGCGCCTATCGCGGCCATAAGATGCGCAATGGTCTCCCAGTCCGGACGGCCTTCGGGCCGCGTTCCCTGGTCCCACGGATTGTAGGGAAACAGCACGCGGACGCCGTGGCGGTGAAAGTCCTCAATCATCGCCCGCAGGCCCGCCATTCCGCCCGGCATATCACGAATCAGGTCAAACTGATTGCGGTTGTCAATCCCGATGTTGGGATAAGTGGGCCAGATGAGCACGGCGTCAATGCCGCCGTAGCGCTTATTGAGATCATCCAGATAGCGCTCGACAGTATATTTGCCCGCTTGTGGGTCATAAAAATATCGGTCATGCGCCATCATCTGCGGCTGGATGAAAGCCTTCTGAGTCCACTGGAGTTCCGGGCGGTCATATTGCGCGCCGTTATAACCAATGCGAATCCGATGCTCCATCCGCCAGTGGCGAACATCTTGCAGCCATTCTTTCCAGGTTTCCACGGAAACAGGCCGTTCGCCTCCCTGGGCGCAGCAGACACCCTTCGTCGCGGTGGTGTTGGACGGCCCCGGAATCTGTTCCCGCATCGGCGGATAGTTTGTATCCTGAGCACCAATTGGCATGGCAAGCAAAATGATCAAGATACCCAGTAATCTCTTTTGACTGAACCCAAGCATATTCACTCTGCCAGTCGCGCCAGAGACCGTATTCGCGTGCTACCAACTGAAAGCAACAAATCTCAGGAATTGTGAGAGCATGCTACGCTGTGCCACATGCAAAACCCGTACTTCATTGCACTTGCCTCAATGAGCTCGGTGCATATTTAAACTTGATCGTCGACGTCACCGGCAAGGGTTTGACAGATTGCTGTGTAAGCTTTTTAGGATTGAGGTTAAAATAGGTATAAACTCCATTAGCGGTCAAGGTTAAGTTATGGGGGCCTGGAGTTATCCTCGCGAGATTAAGGATGAACTTATTGGTGTGAATATTTTCAGCAACGATGTTGCCATCGACCGCCAGTGAATAGCTGCGGGGCGGAGTGCCTACTGTTACCCAACTGAGAGGCAAATGGCTAGTAGGCACTACTTCTTGTCCCAGGGGGCTGGAAAGCGCCATCACAGTGATGTGGGGAGCCTCGCCGCGGTACAGAGAAATCAGCGCTTTGGTCAGGTTCATATAGTAGTAGCCCCATCCTCCGCATCCGCGGTAACCACACGCGCGCAAGCGAGTAGGTTCAAGATCATCGCTGAGAGACGGACTATATTCGTCGAGATAGATACGATGGTAAGGACCATAACCATGCCCTGTCTTTCACCCAAAAACTCGTTCCACTGCTGAATTTGAACAAATTTGGGTCGGGCTGCGAACGCCACCGTCCAGCTTTCCAGGTAAGGAGCGCCATGATCTCTGCCCACCGCGCCCGGATCCAACCATCCAGCAGGCGGAAAACATGAAGGCCCTACGACCATCTCTTCAGACTTCCCCCCACGATAAATCACCTTTTGGCGGATTGTGCCATCAATCCAGGACCACATACCGCAATCTTCTGCATGTGTGGCCTGAAGCTGCTGATTCATCCAGCGGATGGTCCATTGAGGTTCGTCAAGGGGATATTTCTTTAATAGAGCCGGCAACCGCTGACAAGCATCATAGAGACTGTACCAAATCACGATCAACGGTTTGCCATCGTAATAAAGCCAGAGGTCCTGATATTGCGGATCGGAGAGAAGATGCATTTCGATCCACTTGAAAATACTTCTAAGTCTTTCGATGCCGTCTTTTACAGGGGGGCCATTTTGCAAACCCAGGAGAAGAACAATTTTGGGAGGATGCGCACCCTCTTTTTCAAGCCGGTGGTAGGTTTCGAAAAGCAGCCGCGTTGTCTCCTCCAGTTGCTTTACGGCGCCTGTTTGCTTCTCCCATGGCGGCTTCATCCAGAGCATGTTACTCCAATCCACAAGCACCCAGTTGATGCCCAGATACCCGAACCACTGGGCATGCTTCCTGATGATACTCACATCATACGAACTATACTTTCTCAGAAGGGGCACGGCTTCTGCCGTATCCCACGTTACGTTTTTTGGGGTAAACCAGGGCTCATAATCCATTCCAAAGAGAGTGCCATGAAATTGCTCTGCATCGAGGATTCCGGGCTGCGTGAGGGAAGTTTTTCGGGGCTTGAATGGAATCGTTTGTCCCGTCCCCCTAGGACAACTTGCTGATAACAATGCTCCCAGATAGATCGCGATGAAATAGCGCAAGAACGGTGTAGGGAATTTTAGCATTCGTGTCCGATGCTTTCAGGCATACACTTCACATGGGTTGTATGCAAAACGGTTCTCACGATCTTACGGGGGAGTAAGATCGTGAGAACCCTGAAAGTACTGCCTAATCAGAAAATCAAATGAGCATCAAATTGAAACTTTCGAGGAGAATTGGCCTGAAACCCTGCATTGCTATGCTTCCGATGAGGCGGTCCTTGTGCCGCTTCACAAAACGCTCCATGGCTTTCCTCCGCGTGACGTTGAGCAAAAACATCATGCCGGAAAAGCTGTGGAGCGTTCAGTTTTTCTCCGTCGATCCGCGGCTTTGGTTGCGGCCAAAAGGCTGCGCTGCGCTACCAAAGTTCGAGCTTGTGATGCTGGTTGAGATGCAACCAAACTGAACCCGGTTGAGAGCATTGAAAACATCCGCCTGAAAGCGGAATTTAAGATTTTCTCTAATTTTAATGTCACGCATCAGAGAAAAATCCTCATCGAACAAGGGAGTGTTTCTGAGACGATAAGCATCAGTACGAGGAGTGTCGCCAAACGTAAAAGCCGCCGGGTTCACAAATGCATTCACGTTAATAAAGGATGGAGGGGTCGATCCCAGTAAATTCCCGCTACCGTAACTGCCGTTTATTCTGACAGGTCCTTTAAAGTCAGGGGCGTAACTGGCATAACAACCTCCGGTATACGGAACGTTGCAAGCAGCTCCAAAAGGTCCGAGGGGAGTCCCCTGAATGTAGCTCTGGATTCCGGAGAATTGCCAGTTGCGCGAAGCTGGTATAGTTGCGCCCTTCCGAAGGCAAATTTTCCACAAAATTCCGATTGGCCAGCCCTCCCACCGTGGCCCCCTCGGTCTGAAGCAGCGGCGGCTTCCCGCTGACCGTGACCGAGCTTCTGACCTCGCCGGTTTGGAGCGTCAGGTCTATGCGGACAGTTTGCCCCACCGCGACGCGCGTGACGGGCGAAATCGATTGGCTGAATCCCGCGTGTTCGACGGTCACCCGGTACTGCCCGAAAGTCAGATCCGAAAAGGTGTAGAGACCCGCCTGGTTCGTGGTCGTCATCCTCGTCTGACCGCGCTGGACGTCTGTCAGTGTAACTTTAGCGCCGGGCACCACCGCGCCGCTGGGATCGGTGACCACGCCCGTGATGCTGCTGCGGAGGGCAATTTGCGCCAGCAGCATAGTACCTGAGAGTAGAACGCCGACCAACAAGCTCAGCAAATTAACCATGCAAAGTTTACCGAACCGCATAACAAATTCCCTCCTTCTATGAAATAGTGATGAAGATCAAACTGGGAGTCTCTAGAAACACCCGAGCTCCCGCATCCCACTCATTAACTGAGTCTTGTTTCAGATTTATCAACCAGAAAGCTCAAACCATAACCTATGGCAGAAAGGGTGGCGCGCACGTTCTCTTTACCTCGTGACTTCTCTGGTAAGTGTCCAATTTCTGGAGGAAGTCAGCCCACATACGTTTGGAGTCAACTTCTGTGATCCAGGTAATTGTTCTGTCCGTCTTAATATGATCAAATGTCATATTGTCTTTGAGATGCGGTCGCGGATATGCTTTTTGAGTGGTCATTCCCTCAACATAAGCCAGCGTAATTGTGTCCCAGATAATCCATGGCTTCGAGCAATCACTTTTGCGCAGAGGTTTGACGAATCGGTAGTACCAGGCCTGATATTCTTCCCATAGCCATGCGCCTATCGGACCATGTTGCCTGATCAGACTTTTTGCGCCAATAAACGTCAGTGCTAGATTGGCCCGGCACACATCTCCGCAGCCCACCACAATCGGGACGTTTGAGTTTAAAATCACCTGCCAAGCCTTAACGTCGTTCGCCACATTGAACTCCGGGCCACCTTCAGGCCAATCTTTAAACGCCATCGCAACAATGCGGATTCTATCTGCGATCGTTGGATCCTGAAGAATCGCCGAAGCCACGTCTGTGGCGGCGCCAATGGTCAACAGCGTTAGCCGGTTGGTCTTCGAAAATCTCTTGGAGGCTCGCAAAATAAAATCTACTCCGGCGTTCAGGCGGGCTGTCTTGTCATCAGCCAGAGGTAGATTGGAGCCTTCAAGTAGGGGAGGATGATTTATCATGTTTAAGCGATTTTCGACAAGGTCTACCAAAACTCGATAGGTGTATTGCGCCGAGGGATCGGGCAGTGTGGGAGCATGGGTTGAAACAATGCCCAAAACGTCGTATGAAGGATTCACGAGCATGTAAGCTATAGCCCATTGATCATCTATTTCATTTCCTACGTCGGTCAAAAGAATAACAGAAACCCTCGCTGCCAGAAGCCCTGGGCAAATAAGCACCGCTAGCAAAAAAAACAGTTACGAGCGCTATTCTTCTCCACATCTCCTTGGTCAGTTCCTCGTTATTGAAACGATCCAATATCTGCGATGAGGATGTTAAATCGATTCAAAATCTTTGTCAAGCGGAATTCTGGGAGACGGAATACAAGGAAGAAAACTCAATTCCCCCGATGCCAGTGGAAAGCAAAAATCCCATCATGCGGCTGAAAATTGATTCGGCGCTCCACCATTCCGAGCCCTCCGCCTGTCATTCTGAGCGTCAGCAAAGAATCTCTGTATTTCCGTTGAGGAGAGCGGTTTTTGTGTTTGCAGAATCCATCAAATGCTGGGATTCTTCGCTTCGCTGCGCTACGCCCAGAATGACAAGTTGGCAGGGCCTCGACTCTCTCAGAAATCACGCATGCCGGTCACTCCCGCAAAAGCGAATCCATGAGCTAGCCCCGCTCCCCCGCCTGCCTCGCGGGGGTGACATCCATGTCAATTTTCATCTTCTTGGGTGGGCCGACAACCCATGAGACTCCTTGGAATGGCGGTTTGAAAGAGTCTTCAGCAACTTAATTCACGGCTGATGTATAATCCCGTGGGTTCGGCATTTGGAGATCCAATGAGAAGAGGGTTTTTCATCGCGATTTGCGCGTTTCTGGGCTTCACGGCCTGCGCGCAGGCGCAGCGCTGGTCTGTAGCCGCGGCTAACCATTGGTATCAACGCCAGCCGTGGCGGGTGGGCGCCAACTACATTCCTTCCGACGCCGTCAATGAGCTTGAGATGTGGCAAGCGGCGACGTTTGACCCTCAGCGGATTGACCAGGAACTCGGCTGGGCGCAGAGCCTCGGCATGAACACCATGCGGGTTTTCCTGCACAATTTGCTCTGGCAGCAGGACCCTGCCGGATTCAAAAAGCGGATTGGAATATTTCTGCAAATTGCCACAAAGCATAAGATGCGACCCATCTTTGTGCTGTTCGATTCCTGCTGGAACCCTTTTCCCAGGCTTGGCAAGCAGCCCACGCCGAGGCCGGGCATTCACAACTCGCAGTGGGTTCAGAGTCCGGGAGCGGATGTGCTGGAAAATCCGGCGCAATATCCTCTGTTGGAAGCGTATGTCAAAGGCGTGGTGGGAGCCTTTGGACACGACCCGCGTGTGCTGGCGTGGGACGTCTGGAATGAGCCAGATAATACCAATACTTCGAGCTACGGAAAACTGGAGCCGCCCAACAAGGTGGTGCTCGTCCTCGCGCTTCTGCCGAAGGTATTCACATGGGCGCGCTCGGCGCATCCAGAGCAGCCCCTGACGAGCGGCGTGTGGAAAGGCGATTGGTCGTCGCCGGCAAAGCTTTCAGCGATGGAGAAGGTTCAGATCGGAATGTCCGACGTGATTTCCTTCCACAACTATAATCCACCGGCCGAGTTTGAACGGCGCGTTAAATGGCTGGAACAATACCATCGCCCCATTCTCTGCACCGAGTATATGGCGCGAGGCGTGGGGAGCACGTTTGAAGGCATCCTGCCCATCGCCAAACGATACAAGGTGGCGGCCTACAATTGGGGCCTGGTGGCGGGAAAGACGCAAACCTATCTGCCCTGGGATTCCTGGCAGCATCCCTACCTCCATCGAAAGCCGAGCGTCTGGTTCCACGACATCTTCTACCCGGATGGGAGACCTTATCGCCCGGCCGAAGTTGCCTTCATTCGGGGAATGACCGGCAGGCGTCCGGCAGACCGCTACAATTAAGGCTAGATTTCAGATTCAAAACCAATCCACTTTCAGCACGGCGCCTTCGGCAGCGGATGAAACCAGGCGGGCATACTTGCCAAAAACGCCATTAGGATAGCGCGGCAGCGGCGCAGTCCAATGTTTCATGCGCGCGGTGATTTCATCGGCGGTCAACTCCACATCAAGCTTGCGCGCGTGGACATCAAAGACCACCGTATCGCCGTCGCGCAGAGCAGCAATGGGGCCGCCCAAGGCAGCCTCCGGCGCCACATGCCCCACCATCAAGCCGCGGGTTGCGCCGCTGAACCGGCCATCCGTCAGCAACGCCACGGATTCGCCCAGCCCCTCGCCCACCAGCGCGCCGGTCACTCCCAGCATTTCGCGCATTCCCGGCCCGCCACGCGGGCCTTCATAGCGGATCACCACCACATCGCCCGGTTTAATGCTCTTGCGGGTGACCGCCTTCATCGCGTCTTCCTCGCAGTCAAATACGCGCGCCGGGCCGCGATGGTATGGCTTCTCATGTCCGGCAATCTTCACCACCGAGCCTTCCGGCGCGATGTTGCCCTTCAGAATCACCAATCCGCCCGCGCTCTTGAACGGATTCGAGGCTGGCCTGACCACTTTCTGCCCGGGAGTTTCCTTTGCCTGCCGCGCTTCCTCGCCAATCGTGCGGCCTGTCACAGTGATCTCCTGCTCATGCAGGAAACCGCCTTCAAGCAGCGACCTTGCAATCACCGGAATGCCTCCGGCTTGATGGACGTGGACTGCCATATATTCGCCGCCGGGCTTGAGCGAGGCCACAATCGGCGTTTTCCGGCTGATGGCATCAAAATCGTCAATCGAAAGCGGAATGCCCGCCTCCCGCGCCATGGCCAGAAGATGCAGCACGGAGTTGGTCGAGCCGCCGGTCGCCGCAACGCTCGTGATGGCGTTTTCAAACGACTTCCGCGTGAGGATATCTTTCGGTCGCTGGCCGCGCCGGAGCACATCCATCACAAGCTGGCCGGTACGATAGGCCACATCCTGTTTCTGCGGGTCAGTGGCTGGCACGCTATTAAAGCCCATCGGAGACAAGCCGATAAACTCCATGACGGTAGACATCGTGTTGGCGGTAAACTGCCCGCCGCAGGCGCCCGCTCCCGGGCACGCCACATTCTCCAGCTCCTTAAGCTCCTCATCCGACATCAATCCCGCCACGTGCGCGCCAATCGCCTCATAAACGTCGCCAATCGTAACCTCGCGCCCTTTAAAGTTGCCGGTGGCTATCGAACCGCCGTAGAGCAGCACAGACGGAACGTTGAGCCGGATCAGCGCCATGGCGCCTCCCGGAATGGTCTTGTCGCATCCAACGAGCGCCACAATGGCGTCAAACATGTGACCCCGCCCGACCAGTTCAATCGAGTCCGCCACAAGTTCCCGACTCACCAGAGAAGCCTTCATGCCCTCCGTGCCCATGGTGACGCCGTCGGAAATGGAGATGGTATTGAACTCCATCGGCGTGCCGCCCGCCGCCCGCACCCCTTCTTTCACCTTGGCCGCAAGCTGCCGCAGGTGGAGGTTGCAGGGCATGGTCTCGATCCAGGTGTTGGCGATGCCCACGATGGGTTTGGCCAAATCCTCGTCCGTATAGCCCACCGCCTTCAGCATGGCCCGGGCGCCCGCCCGCGACGGCCCGTTGGTGATCAGATGGCTCCAATGTTTGGGATTGAATGGCATAATATCTCCTAAGGAGGATTGAATCGAAGATATTCGCAGATTCAGGTTGCCCATGCAAGGGGTAGCCGAAAGGCAAAGGACTTATTCCTCTAACTGGGACCTTGCCGCCGCGTAACTGCCTCGCCCTTTCTTGCGTCAAAATTAAAAGGTAACGATTTCATGAAGGGAGGAATCTAAATCAAAGAAGTCGGTCTATGAACTTTGAGGGGGGAAATTGCTGAAGCCAGCCAGGAGTAGGAGACAAGTCTGGTTGTTCCACACGGATGACGGATCACGAAAGAACTTTGCAAAGCCCAAGCTATGACTACAGAATTCGCAAACCCTAAAAAGGAGGCTCTATGCCAGAACTCGAGCGACTGCACCAGCAACCCTCTGGATCGATCCCGCCTTTTCGGGTGGATGTTAAGGTCCACGATTTACTCAAAAAGGCTCCCTCAAAACCCTTTGTCCCGCCCCCGCCTTCGCCGCAGCCCTTAACACTCCCTGAACCTGTCTTCCCACAGCGACCTGAACTCCTCGGAGACGATGGATCTGAAATCCCTCGCCCCAGGCCTGGGGAATCGCCTTACCGGCGGCGCTGGACTCCTCCGCTGATTTATCACACGATGCGAGGCTGGCTGTTCCCTTACATCAAATCGCGGGTCCTGCCCGGCGATTTTCATCCGATCATCGCTTATCTCTTTACAGAGTGGAAATGCAATCTTGATTGCCATTATTGTTGGGCGTTTGACAACCGCGTGAAGGGCATGACGGAGGATACGGCTCGACGGTCGATTGACTGGCTGCATTCCACCACCTGCCGCGTGCTGGCTCTTATGGGCGGAGAGCCGCTTCTGCGCCCTCAGTTTGTCCATAAGGTGGTCTACTATGCGGCGAAGAAGGGCTTCTGGGTTTATCTCCCCACCAACGCGCGCCTGCTGCGCCCAGAAGTCATCGACCGCATTGGCGATGCCGGTGTCGCCACAGTGAATTTTGCGGTGGATGCCGTGGATGAGAAGCCCGGCCTGCCCAAAGCCCTGAATCCCGTCCGCAAATACTTCGACTACCTCATCAAGAAGCAATACAAATATGGCTACACCGTGTTTTTCAACATCAACATCTGCCGGACGAATCTGGAAGACGTGAAGCAGCTCACCGAGATCGCCCACGATAACGGCATCGCGACCGACTACCACATCAACGAGTCGCCGATGATTGAGCAACCCCATTTCAAACATCTTGACGAGAACAGCACCTACATCACGCGTGAGGACTGGCCTCGCGTGGATGCGCTGCTCGACTGGCTGATTGAGAAAAACAAGTCGGGCTACAAGATGGTGAACTCGGTGCGGCGGCTGAATGACATGAAGGCTTTCCTGCGCGGCAGGGTGGAGCCCTGGAACTGCCGGGCGGGCATGAATTCGCTCATTATCCGCGTCGATGGAACCCTGGCGCCCTGCTTCCCCATGTATTCGGCAAGCTATGATTGGGGCGTGGTGGGCGCGCATAAATTCGAGACGAGCCAGCTTCAGGAAATGAAGAAATCCTGCCAGACGCACTGCTTTTCCACGTTGAATCACAACCTCGGCTATTGTTATGATGACGGACGAGTGATCCGGTGGGTTTTGAAGCAGGCGCTGCGCGGGTTCCAGGGAGTCAGCGGCAGCTTCTATGACTAGTCATGTTCCACTAACGTTTCTGGGGAATGTGTGGTCATGGCCAAGATAGCCATGCCGCAATCGTGAGACGGGCGTCCCGCCCGTGGGTGCGGTCCAGGTATTTATGTGACATACGACGAGCTGTCGCTGAAAAGCTCTGGCCGCCTGTCATTCTGAGGAGCCGCAGGCGGCGAAGAATTCCTGTATGGGTTTGCTTCTGCAAAGACAGAGATTCTTCGCTGTCGCTCGGAATGACAGGTAAAGTGAGAGCGCTGATGACGGGTATTTAAGGCTTTGCGGCGCTCCTTCCAACCATTATCCTAACCCGGCATAGCCGGAACCAAACAGGTTAACGACTACCGGTGTTATGATCCCTCCGAGGAGGTCGAGTCTCGGATGGGATTACCACTCTTGACCGAACGCCGGAGCGAGCAGATCGCCGGCGTACTTTCTTGCTACGACCGCATGTTGATTCAAGGCACCTTGCCGGGGTTGTGTTATGCCGAAGGGATGACGGCGTTTCTCTACGCCCGTCACGTTCGCATCTTCGATTACGCCCAATAGGCACAGCCGCTGCGCGAGGCGCTGCGCGAAAACGCCGAGCGCCTCGCAAAGGAGAACGGTCTTCAGATCGAATTCATCCGCCGTACCCAGAGCTTCCGCAAGGAAGACAAAGTTGAGCAAGTATTGAAGCAACGCGGTGCGCACCC
>CADDZJ010000044.1 GCA_902812415.1 Acidobacteriota bacterium | reverse complement strand
AGGTAGCTTTTGCTTGATCTTTCGAGGTACATCCGAAATTCGATGCCGTCCACTTTTCGAAGCCGGTAAGTCGCGTGTTTGCACGAGTTAGGTCTGGGCATCACAAAAAAATGAGGAAAGTCCTGCCCGCTTTTGAAATTTTTGATGATGTCGCGCCACTGAATATGCAACCGGGCTCAAGGCTTTGATAACGCGCTAAGCCGTTTGCCCGTCACTCCGTAGATCGTAAGGGCCGAGGGCGTTCGCCCCAGAAAGCGCGCCATGCGCTTCTCTGCAGCAGGGTGGCAGCTTGTAGGGGCTATCATCGCGGAAAACCCGCACTCCTACGTCGTTACACCACGCAAATTGTCGCTACTAGCTTCCACTACATGATTCATATTGTGAAATATGATCCAGTAAAAATTATATACTTAGGGTTCGTTCCGAAAAAAATGTTGATGACGCTTCTGCCTACCCAGCATATCCCGTGGACGGGAATTCCATGCCGAATGTAGTTTGTTTGTTGATTCCAAAAACTCATTAGGGTTCGTTGAGAAAATTCTGGTTTACGCCTGCACCTTTACGCCCCGAAGATCATCTTCACAGAGTAATGACCGTGCATATGTCGACCGTTCGATTTGTTCCTGTAGTGGAAGGTTTTATACCTACTCCAAGGCCCTTCGCCCAAGACCGGCCAAAGTCCATGCGCCAAATCCGGTAAATAGGCTACATTATTAGTCTATCGATGTCAAGGCACGAAGGGCGCTGGTCAGCAGAGCCGCAACCCAGACCAAACTTCAAATTCCATATTTCAGACTGATGATATTCTTCTGCGAAGATAGGGGAGAGTCGCACACAGCATACGGTGAGAGATGGAAAAAGTAGAAGAATGGGTGTTGACAAGGATGGTCAGCATGCGCAATCATCGATTAATCGATTAACAATTATATGGTCCGGCCACTCAAACGCGGCAGTTTGCGAAGGCGCATCGCAAGTCATTTATACGACGCCATTTTGCGCGGTGAATTGCGCCCCGGCGAAAGAATTGTGGAAGGCAAACTGGCTCGTCAATTGGGCGTGGCTCAAGGCAGCCTTCGAGAAGCTCTCCAGGAGCTTGAACATCAGGGGCTGGTCATCAAGCAGGACAACCGGGGCACGTTCGTGATTCAACTCGGAGCAACCGACGTTCAGGATATTTACGTGGTACGCCAGCAGCTTGAGCCTCTGGCGGCGAAGCTGGCTTACGAGCGCTCGACCCCCGAGGATTTGACGCAAATGGGCAACCTGGTTGACCAAATGAAGGCGGCCGGATCACGGGGGGACTTTGTTGAGCTTCTGAAAGCCGATCTCGATTTTCACCGGCTCATCTGGCGGCTTTCCGGCAACCGATCGATCGAGAGGGCGCTGAATGCGGTCTGCCCGCCGCTTTTTGCAAGCTACCTGATGAAAACGGCGGCCGGCGCCACTTACAACCGCGCCAAGGATCTCGAGGAACATCGCGCTCTGGTCGATGCCTTCAGGCAAGGGGGGCCAGACAAAGTCGAAAAGGTCTTCCAGGAAATCATGGAGACGTTTCGAACCCAGGACGTCGAAAATCTGCAAGCTGCGGATGGCGGACGCAAGGCATCTACGGTCCATACGCCCACCCGCTCCAAGCGGCGATAGATGTTTCCCGCGGCTTTCATAGGCGCAGCAAATCCCCTGCCCATTGCGCCCGCATTCAACCTGTGGTTCCAAATAATCGATCCTGATTCTTCGATAGCCTCACCTCGACGCGTTCATTGACATTCCCGCGGCTGGCCTTCTATATTGCTTGCTGATTATGTCCGGGCGCACGTTTACGGTTGCCAATCAGATCACGACTCTACGACTGATCTTTGTGCCCCTGTTTGCTGTTCTCGCGGTTGATGGACGGTACGGCGGGGCCCTGGTGGTGCTGGCCATCGCGGCCGTTTCGGATGTGGTGGATGGCATGGTCGCTCGTGTTTTTCACCAGCAATCTGCCCTGGGCGTTGCTCTGGACCCGGCGGCGGACAAGCTGCTGATGAGCACGGCTTACCTGGTGCTTTCCTTTCGTGGCGCGCTTCCCTGGTGGCTTACTTTTCTGGTGCTGTGCCGGGACGCCGGAATTGTGGTGACTGTCATCTTGATCAGCCTCATCTCCGGTTATCGCCCTTTTCCTCCCACCTTCTGGGGCAAGGCTTCCACCGTGACGCAGATTGCGGCGGTCCTGGCGGCGGTCAGCGCGCGAGCTCGGATTCAGTTTGTCACGCCGGCGTTGCTCCAGGGGCTTATTTATCTCGCCGCGGCGTTCACCATCATTTCCGGAATTCATTACCTGATTGTTGGGCGGCAGCGCTTCAATGAAAAACCCGAGGGTACGATGTTGTCGTAAAATTTTCTCCGGCGGTTTGCTGGCGCTTGCGGAGCAAGTTACAATCAGGGAAGAGATTGACGGGGGTCATTAAAACACGCATCGCACGGGCAGAAAGTGGAGAATGGGTCCTATGCCAGCAAGACTTCAGGGAAATCGGCTTCAATGGGCCAGCATCTTGATTTTAATTTTAGGGGTGGCGCCTCTCATCGCGCAGAGTCAGAGTCCTCGCCCGCCGGGACCTCCCACTGGATTCCAGGTTCCCGGCATTACAAACCCGCAACCAGGCTCGATCCCTACCATGAATCTTCCATCGCCCAGCACCGACATGGGCAAGCCGCTTTCACAGAAGCAAAAAACTGATATTGTCAGGGCGAACTTCCAGAGGACGAAAAAGGACATTGCGAAGCTCTCGAAACTGGTTCAATCGCTGCAAGATGAGATTGATAAAACCAATCCCAACGTCCTCTCGCTGAGCATTGTGAATAAAGCAACCCGCATCGAGAAGCTGGCCAAAAGAATCAAGGATGAGGCAAAGAGCTATTGAAAATATAAGTCCAACTTTTTAAGGCCTGCATTCCATGCCATTCCATCGAACCCCATCATCGTTATTTCCACGCAGGTGGGAATCCAGCTCCTCTCAGGGTGATGCGAACCCTGCCCCTGGTTTCACAGGAATGACAACCTTTTGCCGTGGCGACAGCAAGGGCCGGGTCTTTGGTGAGAACCCGCTAAATCTTAAAAACCTTCGGCCGTTAAGCAGGTCTTTTTTCTCGATTATTGCCAGCCTGCTTTGGATCACGCTTCTATCAGGTTCTGCTGCACACTCACAATCCCAGCAGGGGATGAACTTTAATCTGGAAGGCAAGATCACCGAGCATTCCGCTGGAAAGCTGACCGTCAGCGCGGAGGACAATATCATCTTCCATGTCACCTACGATGACAACACACGTATCTATCGTAAAGATGGTTCCGCGGGCTCTCAAAAAGACCTCAAGACCGGCATCCGAATCAAAGTGGACGGCGAATTGAGCCCGGCTGGAGTCGTGGAAGCCCACCGAATCGATCTGGAGTGACCTTCCCTTCTCATGCATCCCGCAGAGTTTTCTGTTCTTCTTGAACAAGGCAAACCCGGCCCCGCCTATTTTCTTCGCGGCCCGGATCGGTTTCTGCATGAAGAGTGCCGTTCGGCTATGATCGCCGCGATTCCGCCCGAGGCTCGCGAGTGGTGTTTTGCAGAGATCGAGTTCAAACCCGGCCGGCTTCAGCAGGATCTCGAAAATGCCTGCCAGATGCCGATGATGGGCGCGCACAGTTTTCTCTATGTGACGGATGAGGATGATTTCAGCCACGCGGACGAACAGGACGTCGAAGCGCTCGATCGTTACTTGCAACGGCCGCCTTCTTTCGCAACAGTTTCCTTCGCTGCCCATGAGCCCGATCGGCGGCGTCGATTTATTCAGTTGCTTGAGAAGAAGGCCGAATTGGTTGAAGTGCTTCCTTTAGGCCCGCGAGAGGCGACCAAGTGGCTGACAAGCTATCTGAGGCGGGCGAAGGTGGAAATCGACGCAGGACTCGCGGAGCGGATCGTCAGCCGGTTTGAGGCCGGAGGCAACTCTTCCGCAAAAGGGAAAAGCGGGGGTGTGAATCTGCTCTGGCTGCGAACTGAAATTGACAAGCTGCTGGTGGCGCGGGCTGATGCGCGTAAAATTGAAGAGCCGGACCTGGACCTGATCGTCACGTTCCGCGAAGAGCATGAAATCGGCAAAATGCTGAGCGCCATCGCGGACCGCAGGCTTCCCGATGCGCTGGCCCTGCTCCAGCAACTCCTCGCCAGCAAGGAGCCGGAAACGCTTCTTCTCTGGTGCATGGGCGACCTCTTTCGCCAGGCGCTTAAAACCTCTTCGGGGTCTTCGGGTCGATATGGTCCCTGGTCGCGCTCGATGAACCCTTACTCCACTTTTGAGATTGCCCCTCGCGCGAGCCGCTCTTATTCCCGCGAGGAACTTGCCCGCGCTCTTCGTCTGGTGCGGAACGCCGATCTTGCCATCAAATCTTCCTGGAAGGATTCCAGGCTGCTGCTGGAGTCCTTGCTGTGGCAGATCACCGTGGGTGGAGGAGAAGGCGCATGGGCCGCGGGAGATCAGGGAACCTTTGCCCCTCCAGTCTCTTGAACGCTAACTGGCGGCTTGCGGAAGAGTCTTGAAGCCTGTCATTCCGGCGGATCCTCACGGGTGATTTTTGAGGAGGCTGTTACAGCCTGCCATTCTGAGCGATAGCGAAGAATCTTGTATTTTTAAAAGCAAACAAATACCGGGATTCTTCGTCGCCTGCGGCTCCTCAGAATGACAGGGGGAGAACTGGAATGACGGTATTCAGAGCCGCTTTTCAGCAACCTGCTTAAGAGGCCAGCGCCTGATCGAGGTCATCGATCAGGTCTTCCACAGCTTCCACGCCGATGGACAACCGCACCAGGCCGTCGGAAACTCCCACAGCGATTCTCTGCTCGCGCGGCACAGCGCGGTGACTGGTGGAAGCCGAATGGACAATCAGCGAGCGGGTATCCCCCAGGCTCGCCGCCCGGGCAAAGATTTTGACGCGGTCCATCACCTTCTTCCCTGCCTCGTATCCGCCTCGAACCTCGAAGCTGATCATCGCGCCAAACGCCTTCATTTGCTTGCGCGCCAGTCCGTGTCCGGGGTGGCCGGGCAGGCCCGGATAATTCACCCGTTCGACCCTAGGATGAGCATTCAGGAACTCCGCAATCCGCGAGGCGCTGGCGCATTGGGCAGCCATGCGCAGATGCAGGGTATGAATGCCGCGCAGAATGAGCCACGCGTTAAAGGGGCTGATCACGCCGCCAAAATCGCGCACAATTTCCCGGCTAAGGTCGGCAATATAAGGCTTGGGCCCCACAATGATTCCGCCCATGGCGTCGCCGTGACCGCAAAGATATTTCGTTGCGGAGTGCACCACCACCGTGACGCCGGAGGCGAGCGGCTGCTGCAAGGCCGGGGATGCAAAAGTGTTATCCATCATCAGTGGAATCCCCCGCGCGCGGGCGACTTCGGCAAGGCCCTGCATATCGATAATCTCCAGCACCGGATTGCTGGGAGTTTCGAAATAGATGAGGCGCGTGTTGGGACGGATGCACTTCTCAAAATCCTCGACGCGAGCAGAGGGCACAAACGCGGCGGAGGCTCCATAGCGCGGCAGCTTCCGGTTAAGGAAATCGTAAGCGGCGCCATAAAGAGATCGCGCGGCAACCACATGATCTCCGGCCCTGACGTACCCGAGAATGGCCGAGGAGATCGCCGCCATGCCGGAAGCGGTGGCCAGGGCCGCCTCGCCGCCTTCGAGGGAAGCCATCTTCGACTCCAGGGCGCGGATCGTGGGATTGCCATAGCGAGTGTACATGTAGCCGAACTTTTCCTCGCCGAAAATGGCCGCCATCTCGTCGGCGCTCTCGAAAGCAAATGTCGTGGATTGGTAAATGGGCGTATCCAGCGCTCCGGTCACGCCACAGATCGTTTCGCCGGCATGCACGGCCCGAGTGGCAAATTGATGAGATGAATTCATGGGATGTCCTCGCATTTTTTTGAAAACGGATTTGTGCTGAAAGATATAGAGTATCTTGCCGAGGCTCTTCAAGGAATACCGCATTCGATAAAATATTCCCAGCGCTAAAAAACCGGCTGAAACGCCCCCACTTTGGGGGGTTGAAAAATTATGGTTTCTGTCGCACATTAATCACTGGAACACGCAATGCATTCGGATCGAGGCGCGAAGGAACCGCGCTCCGTTCAGCGCGTTCCAAGAGTTTGCATGAAATTCCAGAGCCATCTTATGATTTGATTCATAGGATTTGTTCGTGTCGGGGGTGTTTTATGGCGCTTTGTCCTGAGTGCGAAGCCGCGATCGATGTTGAAGATGACGAGGTTGAAGAAGGGCAGACCTTGGATTGTCCCGAATGCGGAGCCGAACTTGAGGTGGTGAGCACCAACCCGGTGGAACTTAATACGATTGCGGATGAGGGAGATGAGGAAGCCGAAGACGAGTGGTAGACCCATTGCCTCAAGAGATGCAAAAGCTTCCACAAGGGGTTACTTCCTCGCGTGGGGCTCCCTTTCCCGGCAGGGCAGGGTGCGCCAAATTGCATGGATGAGTTTGGCCCTGTTGCTCAGCGGGCCGTTTTTATGGGCCAAACAGAAGCCTCCCGCGACCAAGACTATTTCCGGAGCCGTATTGGATGGATCGCAGAATGGCATTTCCGGAGCTACTGTTCTTCTGACTGACCTCAGAACACACCTAAACACGGCCATATTTAGCGGAGCAAAGGGCGCTTATCAGTTTTCGGGTCTGAATCCGGCGCACGATTATCAGCTTCAGGCCAAATATAAGGGCATGACGTCCGACGTTCGTGAAGTCAGTTCTTTAGACGCCCGAATGCATATTGTGGTCAACCTCGTGCTCGCCCCACCCAACTCCGCCGGGACATCGGCCGCACCTTGAAGCTTGTCGAAACGTTCACATCGTGTCGCGCCGCAACGAAAGCTCTTCCTCCAGGCGCTCCAGAAAGCGCCGAACTTCTTCTGGATCGCGCACCCGGAAGCGAGCTTGAGTGTGAGGATTATGGCCCACATGAAGCGTAATCCCGCTCTTTAGCGTGGCAAACACCGACTCGTCCGTTGTATCATCGCCTGCGTAAATCACCAGCGCGCCCTCCTCCGCCTTTTCGGCCAGCCTGCGAACTGTTGCACCCTTCCCTTCCAATTCTCGGGGCATCATTTCCCAGATTTTCTTGCCCTTTAAGATCCGAAATTCGGCCGCGAAGCTCGACGACACCCTTTGCATCACCCCGCGCGCCTGACGGGCGTCCCGGCTGGAAGCGGCGCGATAGTGCAGCACAATGCTCGCCTGTTTATCTTCGATCCAGATTCCATTCAGCCCCTGGGTTTCTTTTTCAAGAAGGCGGCGGGCCGTCATGAGCTTCTTGCGAGTCTTCCTTCTGAGCGGCAGGCCCGTGGCGCCTTCCCATCCATGCAAACCCCAATATTGCGCCCTGCGCACCTTGACGCGCCGGCGCAAATCCGCGCGCCTTCGACCGCTGATAAACCCAACGGTCACATCCGGGCGTCGGGCGAGCCGCTGCAAAAGCCCGCGCAAGCCCGCATCCAGGCGCACTTCTTCAGGTTTGGGCTTGAAACCCACCAACGTTCCATCAAAATCCATGAGCAACAGGATACGTTGCGCTGTGCGGAGTCGCGCCGAAACACTCTCCCAATTTTCAAAAAGCGGGCGGGCTTGGAGTCCTTTTGCGCGGTCTTTTTTCATCTTGCAGGGGATTTGCGCGCTTATGGGAAGCGACTTGAGATACGCCTTGCAGCAGCGAAAGGCGTTTGCCCCGGAGCGGCGGAGGGCGTGCGATTGATTGCGAGGCCGTAATTTCTTGTTTTTTTTAGCACGCATTTTGGAGCCTGTCATTCTGACGCTGAGTGGAGCGAAGCGGAAGAATTCCCCTCTTTCCCTTTACAAATGCAGGGATTCTTCGCTCGCTCAGAATGACAGTTCCTTGGGTTGCGGCCGAAGGCTGGGTTGCGCTGCTGAAGTTTTCGACACGCCGCGAACGATCTGGGATCAAAAGGCGTGAATCCTCAGCGCGCCATCGAACTGGCCTGCGTGATCTTGATCGGTTCCATCCTCTCGACCCGGACTTCGGAGAGCTCGCTGATCAGATTCGCCGCCCAGCGATAGATGTTGTGATCTTTGATAACCTGTCGCATGCGCCGCATGCGAGCGCCTCGCTCTTCCGGCTCCATCTCCAGAGCGTAGAAGATGGCATTGGCCAACTGCTCGGTATCGTAGGGATTCACGATGAGCGCATCGCGCATTTCCCGGGCCGCGCCGGTGAATCGGCTCAAAATGAGAGTTCCCTGTTCGTCGTCCCGGGAGGCGACAAACTCTTTGGCCACCAGATTCATGCCATCGTGCAACGAGGTCACCATGCACACGTCAGCAGCTTTGTAATAACGCTCAATTTCCTGGTGGCTGTGATGCCTTTTCAGAAAAACGATGGGCCGCCAATCGGCGGTCTGGAATCGCCAGTTGATCCGATCCGCTTCAGATTCCACATCGGCCAGCAAATCATGATAGCGCTTGATGTGAGTGCGGCTCGGAGCCCCGATCTGCACGAAGGTAAACTTGCCGCGATAAGAGGGATATTTCTCCATAAACCGCTCGATTCCGCGAAAGCGTTCGAGAATGCCCTTGGTGTAATCCACGCGGTCCACGCCCACGCCCATGAACGCGGCTTGAACGCCCAATTCGCGGAACAAGGCGTTACGTTCAAGATAGAGGGAGCCGTTTGAGGCAGGCGCGCTGAGGCTCTCCGGATTCTCGTGAAAGTCCACGCTGATCGGGAATGGTCTGACCAGCGTGAGATGCTTGCGCCGATTCACCGCAAATCGCTCCCAGTCAATGCGCGATTCCAGGGCGCGATCCACCGTTTCCAGAAAGTTGTTGCAGTGCGATTGAATGTGGAAGCCGATGAGGTCCGCTCCCAGCAATCCCTCCAGCAATTCCCGCTGCCAGGGGCAAATGCCAAACGCTTCGGCATTGGGCCAGGGGATGTGCCAGAAAATCGCCACGCGGCAATGAGGACAATGTTCCTTGATCAGGCGCGGCAACAGCGCAAAGTGATAATCCTGCACCAGGACCATGGGCCGCTCAGCCCCTTCCATCTCTTCAATCACCGCTTGGGCAAACTTCCGATTGGCTTCTTCGTAGAAAGCCCAGTCCTCAGCGCGAAACGTTGGACGAGTATGGGCAATATGGCAGAGGGGCCACAGCCCCTCGTTGGCAAAGCCATAGTAATAACCTTCGATTTCCTCTTTGCTGAGCCAGACGCGGCGCAGCGTGTAGTGAGGGTCCTGGGGCGGCACGCGCAGGCGATCGTTCGCATCCACGGTTTCGCGGTCTGCGTCGCCGCCGCCGTGCGCCACCCAGGTTCCGTCGCAGGCGCGCAGAATCGGCTCAAGAGCTGTCACCAGGCCGCTTGCGGGGACAATCGGAACAGTCTCCTTGCCGCGACGCACGTGCTCGTAAGGCTCGCGATTTGAGACGGCGATGAGTCGGCTGTCTTCCAGCTTGCTTTGCACGAAGATGCGCAGCCGCTCCGCCGTCCAGAGCGATTCCCCCGCCTCGCGCAGGCGCGCTTCCTCTTCCGCCGCCGCCCGAGCGGCCGCCAGACTTCGCGCAAGATGCGTCACTTCCTGCGCCAGAGGTTTGAACATGTCCTCTTCAGGAACAAAGGTCGGATGCGGAGGAACTTTACCCGCGCGAAGCTCCTGAAGCCACCGCGTCATTTTCGCAATGCGGCCCATCATCGTCCAGCGGATCACGAAGACGGTGATCAAGGCAATGATGAGCATTTCGACCAGAATGCGAAGGAACGTTGCCCGCCACATCTGGGAGCTTTGCGCGTCAATGTAGCTGGCATCCATATAGACGGCAAGCACCGCCGCCACTTTCTGGTCGCGATGGATGGGAAGCGCGTAAACGTGCATAAGCTCCTGGTTGAGAGTCAGGAAAGCTCCATCCCCGGCGTCTTTGGCGATGGCTTGATCAACGACGACCGGAACACTCTTGAGCCGGTGCGGAATGTCGGAATTCGTGGCCAGCACCGTGCCGCGATCATCGTAAACCACCACCCCCGCTAACCGCTCGCGATTTCCAAACCCTTCCACAAGGCGCTTCAAGGTGCGAAAAGACCGGCTTTGAACCAGCGGTTCAACGCTGACGTCGAGGCTTTCCGCAAATAATTCGGATCGCTTGATGACCTCCTGCTTGAGAGTCCTCTTTTCCGCTCCCACCTGGTAAACGGCGAAAAGATAAGACACGACGGTAATGCCCACAACCAGTGAGATGATCAGGAAAAGCCTTACCCGCATATTAGAATTTTACAACGTTCTGGAGTCAGTATCTGCTTTTTAACGGAAAGCAAACCCAGGGACTTCGTGTCAGGCTGATGAGCGTTTGTCTTTCTCTCCGTTCCGCGATGGGTGCAGATATTATTCCGCACACGAAACACGCCACCCTCCCCCGAATTGGAGCAAGCTCGGCCTGACGGCCGCAGCTTAGGGAAGCGTCATTCTGAGTGAGCGCAGTGAGCGAAGAATGACAAGATCCGAAATTCTCACCAAAAAAACCAGAATTTACGATCTCGCAATGCAGGGATTTATGGGCGCGCCTTGCGATAGGTGTTCAAGATATCCTGCAATGAAACGACGCCTTCAATCTGTTCAAAATTCGCGCGATTCACAACCGGCAGAAGGGGACGGTCGCCCATCATTCGCATCGCAACATCCAAAGGCTGATCGGGATGCAGCCAGGGCAGCCGCGTGCTGGGCGGCAGGCTGCTGAGCGGCTGGTCTTTCTTCTCCGGAGTCGTTTGCCACTCCAGCATTTCCTTGGTCACTGTGCTCCAGCCTCGCTTTCTCTGATTCACCAGAAAGTGCTGCTCCGGAAAACCGCTCACCCGCTCGAGCGCTTCAGCGAAAGTTTCTTCGCCCAGCAAAATAGGCCCGGAGACGGGCCTCATCGCATCCTCGACGCGGAGCGCGGAGGCTTCACGCTGTTCTTCCATGGATGGCAATTCAACGCCGTCCTGGCTGGAGAGAAGGTCGAACAGCGCCAAGGACTGATACCTGCGCGAAATCAGGTAGGCGATGGTATTCGACACCATCACCGGCAGAATGATGGAATAGTTGCCGCTCAGTTCCAAAACCATAAAGACGGAGGTCATCGGCACGCGCAAAAAGCCGGCAAACAAGGTTCCCATTCCGATCAGAGCATAAGCGCCTATCGGCCCGGTCAGGGCAGGGAAAAAATGATGCTCCACGCCTCCCACCGCCCCGCCAATCATCGCGCCGATGAAGAGCGTGGGGGCGAACATGCCGCCGGGCGTTCCGCTTGCGAACGAGATCGTGGTGGCCAGAATCTTGAAGATGGCCAGGAAAGCGAGCGTTTCCCAGAGGTACTGGCCGTGCATGGCCTGGTCAATGTAGTAGTAGCCGGCGCCCATCACCTGGGGGAACCAGAGCCCGATGACGCCGACGAGAAGCCCCGCCGCCGCAGGTTGCGCGTAGTGCGTCCACGTGGGCAGGGCTTTCAGCCAGGGTCGAATCTTGGCAATAAGCTTCACAAAGATGAGCGATGAGAACCCTCCGATCACACCCAGAACCGCATAAGCCAGAAGCTCCGTAGGATTGGCCAGCCGATAGGGGGGAACTCCGAAAAGAGGTTCGGAGCCGAGAAGACCGCGCATCACCACCACGCTGGAGACAGCCGCCAGGATGATGGCTCCCAGCACGCCCGCGCTCCATTGGCCGATGACTTCCTCAATGACAAAGATGGTGGCGGAGATGGGAGCGTTGAACGCCGCAGCCAGGCCCGCCGCGGCGCCCACCGGCGCGATAAGCCGGATTTTTTCGCGCGAAAGCCGCAGCCGCCTCCCCAGCGCCGAAGCGATGCCGGCGCCGATCTGGAGTGAGGGGTCTTCGGGGCCTAAGGACTGCCCGCTGCCAATCGCCAGCGCGCAAAGTACAAACTTCCCGATGACGGTCCGAAACGGGATGTAACCGTCGTAGATGTAAACCGCCGCCTTGGTCTGGTTCACGCCGCTCCCGCGCACGCCTCGAAACAGCAGCATGATGCCCGCCGCAATGATGAACCCCACCAGGGTTGGAACCGTGAGCACTCGAAGGGGAGAAGCCGTGAGGGATGAGCCGAAGAACCAAAGCCGCGTCCCCTCGATGGCAATGCGGAAACAAACAACGAGCAGGCCGGAAGCAAGCCCGATAATGACCGCCAGCAGCAGGAAGAGATTGCCCTCGCGCAAGGCCAGGCTGCGAATGATGCGCGCTACCGCCTGACGAACAACCTCGCCG
The DNA here is from genome assembly GCA_902812415.1 of Acidobacteriota bacterium. Taxonomy (GTDB): domain Bacteria; phylum Acidobacteriota; class Terriglobia; order UBA7540; family UBA7540; genus RH2-MAG17b. The sequence goes on along the minus strand of CADDZJ010000044.1, from coordinate 19,662 downwards.
AAGGAGTGAGGGAAGGTTAATTTCTTTTCTTCGGCCAGGGCGCGGGCGTGGGCTTTCCAGGCTGACAGAAAGGCGAGGACTCTATCTCGACTCCGACCGGTCGCCCCTTGCGCGGCCGAAATAGATTGCGAAGGCGAGGACCCTGCGGAATCCGAAGGCCCACCCGCCTCTTGACCGGGCATGGCTCTTTTTCCCTGCATCTAATCCGCGACTCCGTTCTTTTGAGCGATCAGGAGCAGGGCCCGGTCTATGCCGTGAGGCGGTCCGCATTGACGCGCGATAACCTGCTCGGTCTGAAACACCAGCGCCATCGCGGAATCGATGAGGTCTGGATTGCGGCGAAGGATTTGTTCCCGCATTTTCGGCTTCACCTTCAGAGCGCTGGCATACAGCTTTTGCAAATCGGTTTGCGGAGTGGAGGCGTTCAGATTTTCTCCGCGGCTTTGGGCGCAGCTTTCCATCCGCGCCAGAGCGTGCTGAAACGCAAAGATGACTCGCTGGCGACGAACTCTCGTCGAAACGAAGCGCTCAAATGGATCAATCGCCAGGACGCGATTCGCCATCTCGAGCATGCGGGCGGAATCCGCATCTTTCGGGTCCAGCTCCAGGGCATGCGTCAAATAACCTCGCGCTGCCCGGTAATTCCCCATTCCAAACTCCGCCCTTCCCGCGCCAGCCCACGCGGCGCCCTGCTTGCGATCCAATCGCAGCGAACGGCGGAATTCTTTCAGCGCTGAGTCATAATCCTGCGCTTTCAGATAGAGATCCCCCACCTGGGTTCGCAGTTGCGGGTTATCGGGAGTTTCAGCCGAAAGGGCCATCAGTTCCGCCACAGCTTCAGCCCGCCGGCCATGTTCAATGAGGTATTCACAGAGCGACTCCCGCAGATTCCGTCGCTGCTGCTCTGAAACTCCTTGCCAGACTCCGTCGATGGCATTGTGATAGTAGTTGATCACCTGAGGGATGTCGCCCCGACGCATGGCAAGCCGCGCCAGTTCGAGGTTAACCGGGCCACTTGCCGGATCGCTTTGCCACAGTCGCATCAAGTAAGTGCGCGCCTCTTCCAGATGGCCTGAAGCCACCAGAGCCTGCGCCAGCCGCAATTGGTAATGTGCGTTTCCGCCTTCATGAAAAAGTGCGGTGCGGAAGTCAAGGATGGCATCCTGCGGTTTATTTTCGGCAAGCCTCGCCTCGCCTCTCTGGTACCACTCCTCGGCTAGAGCCTTCTCGTGAGCGTGATAAAATTTCACCACGAATCCGGTGATCACGAATAAAACGCCTAGGAGGATAAAACAAAGCAGAAGCAAAGTTTCACGCCGCAGGTTAAAGCCCAGCCAGTTCGCGCAAATGGGGCACTCTGACGTGTCGCTTGGAATCATCTGGCCGCATTTGGGGCAAATCTTATCTTCCTGCATCTCCAGTGTCCTTACAAAATGAAACCTGGTCTTAAGTTTATGATACCCGACTTGACGTTACCTACATCCGTAAATCATCGAGATGATGAAGAACTCCATAACGCGTTCGGAATGGCTCTTCAACATCCAGCAGGGAAAGGGAAGGACGAAGGTCAGGTGGTGGGCATCAGACGGCTTATTTTAGCCTGATGCGGCCTGGCGCCCCAAAAAGTCAAAGCCAATAGCAGCGGCGTGGGCCGGCGCAACAAGTTGTCACCTTGCCGGTTACGCTTATCGTGAGGAGTGCCACTTCCAGGCAGTTTGAACAATCTCATTCAGGCTGGAGTGTTTTGGCTTCCATGCCAGCACACTATGCGCCAGGGAGGGATCGGCGACGAGCACAGGAGGATCGCCTGCCCTGCGAGGAGCATCTTCGGAAGGAGGCTGCGAGCCGCTGGCGCGAGCGACGGCGGCGATAACCTCACGCACAGTGTGTCCCTTTCCGGTCCCAAGGTTCAGCGCATAACTCTCGCCGCCATCCAACATGTGTTGAAGCGCACGCACGTGGGCCTCTGCAAGGTCCGTCACGTGGATATAGTCGCGGACGGCTGTGCCATCCGGAGTGGGATAATCCGTCCCGTAAACCTGAATGGTGGGCCGCTTGCCCCGGGCCGCTGCGATCACCAACGGAATCAGATGAGATTCCGGCTCGTGGCATTCGCCAAGCTCGCCCTCAGGGTCAGCTCCGCAAGCATTAAAATAGCGCAGCGCCATCCATCCCATCGCGTAAGCCATCCCATACCAGCGGAGAACCTTTTCGACAAAAAGCTTGGATTCGCCATAAGGACTGACGGGGCGTGTCGGGTGATCTTCCGGAATGGGCGCGGTCTCCGGATCACCATAAACTGCGGCGGATGAAGAGAAAACGATATGTTTTACCCCTGCTTCCCGCATGGAATCCAACAACTTCAGCGTGCTCACGCAATTATTCCAGAAGTATTTTCGCGGATCTCTGACGGATTCATTCACCTCGATGCTCGCAGCAAAATGAATGACAGCCTGCACGGAATTTGTTGAGAAAACCTTGCGCAGAAAGTCAGAATGATCCAAATCTCCTTCCACCAGGTCTCCCCATTTCACGGCCCAGCGGTGGCCGGAGCGGAAGTCATCGAGTATGACCGGTTCAAATCCACTGTGATGGAGCGCCTTGGCGGTGTGGCTGCCGATATAGCCTGCCCCTCCTGTCACGAGTACGCGCATAAGAATTGTGTCTCCCTGAAAATTCCGCCCGTTCTTAAACGATTGCCAGGATGAAGCGAAATTGGATCAGCTTGGGGCGCAGCGGCGGGTTTACCCCATCGCATGCGGCGGCATAAAGTCGCCTCTTCATCAATCCGGTTAAGCCCTGCTTTGCGGCGTCATATCCAGAAACCGCTGGTCGATTCCACCATAGGCATCCACGCGGCGGTCACGAAGAAAAGGCCAGTTGCGTCGCACGTTTTCAATGCGAGCCGGATCGACTTCAGCTAACAGAATTTCCTCTTGCTCCGCTGAAGCCTGCGCCACAACAACACCAAAAGGATCAGCAATAAAGGATGATCCCCAGAACTCAATGCCCGGTGTTGAGTTCGCCATAGCCTCAAACCCCAAGCGGTTGGCGACGGCCACGTAGACGCCATTCGCAATGGCATGCGCGCGCTGGATGGTTCGCCAGGCGTCGAGTTGCGCCGCCCCATAAGCCTGCTTTTCGTGCGGGTGCCACCCGATGGCTGTGGGGTAAAGGAGAATCTGCGCTCCGCGAAGAGCCATTAAACGCGCTCCTTCCGGATACCACTGATCCCAACAAATCAGCGTGCCAATATCGCCCACACGGGTCTTGAACGTCTGAAAGCCCAAATCTCCCGGCGTGAAGTAAAACTTCTCGTAGTAGGCCGGATCGTCCGGAATGTGCATCTTGCGATAGAGTCCCGCCAACTCACCCGTCGCGTCGAGCACCGCAGCGCTGTTGTGATACACTCCCGCAGTCCTGCGCTCGAAGATGGGCGCCACAACCACCGCGCCCGCCTCTTTAGCAATCTTCCCCAACGCCTGGGTTGTCGGTCCCGGCACAGGCTCGGCAAGATCGAAAAAGGAGGCGTCTTCCCGCTGGCAGAAATACCGCGTGCGAAAGAGTTCTGGCAGGCAAATGAGCCTTGCGCCCCGCGCCGCCGCTTCTCGTATGCGGGCCACCGCGCGCTCCAGATTTGAGCGCGGATCAGGCTCGCACGCCATCTGAACGACAGCCACGGTGAATTTTTGTGAAGAACCCATTTTTGCCATCGTACACAAAAGCCGGGGCGATTTCCAAGGCGCTCACAGATTGCGGACGGCCCATGCTTCCAGAGAGCGCCCCGCTTCGCGGCTTCGCGCCGATCTTGACTTCAAAAATTGCGCTCGTTAAATTGAGGATTACTGTACGCGCGCCCGTCATTTTAAAGCGACACGAGGTCTCTTGATCGAGAGCTATTTCAAGCAGAAAGTCCTGGCCCTCCAGGACTTCACTTATCTCACCGTTCGAGCTTTCCGAAACGCCTTCAGCCCTCCCCGATATTACATCGATACCCTGGTTCAGATGGATGTTATCGGCGTGGGATCGCTGCCGATTGTCCTGCTGACAGGCTTTTTCACGGGCGTCGTGCTGGCCTTGCAGACTTATCGTACGCTTCAGACCTTTGGCGCCGTCAACGTGCTGGGCGAAGCAATTGCGCTTTCGGTGGTGCGGGAATTGGGCCCTGTGCTCTCGGCGCTGGTGGTGGCGGGCAGAAACGGCGCGGGGATCGCCTCGGAAATCGGCTCGATGCTGGTCAGCGAGCAGATTGATGCGCTCCGCGCCCTGGGCACCGATCCTTTGCGAAAGCTGGTTTCCCCGCGACTCTACGCCGCGCTCATCACGCTGCCGGTGTTAACCATACTCGCAGATTTCGCGGGAATGTTCGGCGGATTTCTGGTAAGTGTTTCGGTGGCCAAACTGACTTCGCCGGAATATTGGACCACCGCTTATCAGTCCCTCACTTTCCGTGACCTCACGCAGGGGCTTATCAAACCCATCGTTTTTGCGATTGTGATTTCCCTAGTCGGATGTCACTTTGGATTAAAGACCGTGGGCGGCACCGAGGGCGTTGGCCGCTCGACCACCCAAGCCGTCGTGGTCGCGTCGGTCTTAATCATCGTACTGGATGCTGTGATCACCCGTTTCCTGATCGGAATTCACTTCGCATGAGAAATCCTCATATGAGCAGAGAGATTCCTCGCAGAGTTTGCCTTGAGCCGAAATACGGGGATTCTTCACTGTCGCTCAGAAGGACAGGCGGAGGGCTCGGGATGAGAGCGTCTACCATCGTTTTTAAGCAACCTACCAAGGCTGCGCTGCCCTCCGTCTCAGAGTAAACGCCTGAACCTTTTAGAATACAAATAACATTGAAAGTCTCAGCGTCCGGCCCAGCACGGGGCACGCTTTTCGAGAAAAGCTGAAATGCCCTCCTGCGCGTCACCGGCCAGTGAGTTCATGGTCATCACTTCTTTAGCGTAGGCGTAAGCCTTGGGCTGGTCGAGGTCGATCTGCGCGTAGAAAGCTTGCTTGCCGAGCGCCACGGTGAAGCTGCTTGCCTCCGCACACTGGAGGGCAAGCTTTCGTGTTTCTTCGGCCAGCTGCTCGGCGGGGACTGCGTGATTGATAAGCCCCCAATCGGCGGCTGTGCGCGCATCGATAGGCGTACCGGTAAGCAGCATCTCCATGGCGCGCTTGCGTCCGATTGCCCGGCTGACCGCCACCATCGGAGTGGTGCAGAAGAGCCCGATTCTCACCCCTGGTGTCGCGAACGAGGCATGTTCGGAGGCAATCGCCATGTCGCAGGTGGCGACCAGTTGGCAACCCGCGGCGGTAGCAATGCCCTGCACCTGGGCGATCACGGGTTGCGGAATTGATTGAATCTTGTGCATCAGTTCGGTGCAAACGTCAAACAGTTCGCGGTATTCGCTGACGATCCGCCCCTTCATTTCGCTCAAGTCGTGCCCGGAGGAAAAAGCTTTGCCTGCGGCGGCAAGAATCACGGCCCGGATTTCGCGGGTGCGGCCGATACTGTCAAAGACCTCGATCAACTCGCGCATGCACGTAAGCGACAAGGCATTCCGTTTCTCGGGCCGGTTCAAGCAGACGATGGCGAGCGGGCCTTCAAAATTGACCGTAATTGTTTGGTAGGCCATACGTTGCTTCCTTTCTCGCGCAACCCGGCGGGGCGCTCAGATTATCCTGGCGGGCTGTGCAACCTCGCTTACGGCACTCAGTTTATTCTCCCGCAGCTTGAGGTCAGGCAAGGCAAAGGCATTGTCGCTAGAGCTTCAGCTTCCATTCGATCTGGGCCAGTATCCCTCCCAGAATTTTGGCGTCGTGATTCGATAGCCCACGTTCGATAAGCATGCGGTGCAATTTGATGAGCGTCGCTTCACGGCTTTCGGGTTTCAAATAGCCTACTTCATCGAGCACACGCACTGCGCGTTCAAAGATGTGCTCCAGCGATTGGATATTCGCGGGGGCAGAGATATGCACACAGGCCTGCGAGTCCATGGAAGAGCTTTCAGAGCCGTCTGCACAGGGCTGTTCACTCTTTTCTCCCGCCTCGATTCCCATTCTCGCTCGCTTCGCCAACTCAAAGCAACAAACAGCGACAGCCTGCCCCAGATTCATCGAAGGGCATCGGGCGACGGTAGGAATGCGCGCCAGCGCATGGCAGTAACTCATATTCTCGTTGGAAAGGCCCGTTTTTTCCGATCCAAAAAGCAAGGCCGCGCGTCCGTGATCGGCGTGGGCGTCAAGCCACTCGGATAGTTTATCCAGGCTGATCAGTTCACGATCAAGCATCCGCCTTTGGCCCGAAGTGGTCCCGACCACGAGCGTGACATCGTGCAGAGCCTCCGTCAGCGTGTCGACCGACCGGGCGCTCTGGATGATTTCCTTTGCGCCGACAGCAGAGCGCGCTTCGCGCCATGCCGGTTCATAGGGGGCGACAACCACAAGATCCTTGAAGCCAAAATTGGCCATCGCGCGCGCCGCAGCGCCAATATTCAGCGGATTACGAGGGCGAACCAGAACGATCCGCCAGCTCCGGCCTTGCGGATTCATGGAACTTGATTGTAGCAAACCTGCAGGGCGGCGATTGAGAGACTATGGAAACGCAGAAAGACGCGCTGTAGCGGCAGTGTTCTTTCGGTCTGCTCAGGGCAGGCTCTGAGTGAAACGAAGGAAGAATCCTGCATCTCGTATTTCCTGGATGTAGAATCACAACGACAACATTGCAAGGGCTTTCGTCCTAGGGAAGCTGATTTTTCATCGAAGCTGGGCGGGTTAAATACGTCTCATACGTATGAGACAAAATATACAAAATATACGCCCACCGGGCTGACCAGGCCTGCTAAGCTGCTCTTGTCTGTCGATGACGGTGCGCACAGGAGGCAGGCATTGCAGTAGGGAACGCCATGGCGTTTTTCCCAATTTTCCTGAAAGACGCCAGGAACAGTTTTTCAAAGCTGAATAAAACGTCAGCTCGAAGTCATTGATTTTCTTCAGTCTGAACCTTCCGCAGTCGGTCACCCGCCGCCGTATGTCCTGAATGCTGTTTTCACCACAGAGAACACAGAGATTTCCTCTGTGCTCTCTGTGTCCTCTGTGCTCTCCGTGGTAAGAGCTTTTTTCACCACCGCGGAACGCAGCCGCAGCCGGAAGACGAAATGCCATCCTGGGCGAGGGCTGAGATTGACATCTCAAAACCCCGTCGATACGATTTCCTTGCGGACGGCATGAGCTTCAATCCACAGAACCTGGACCCTTTTTCCCGCGACCTGCTGGAATTTCCTGCCATCCTTGAATTGCTGCGGCCCCTTCTCTCCGGCCCTATCAGCCAACGCGCTCTCCATCAAGTCGCCCCGCGAGCTGATCTGGCTGCCATTCAAGGCGATCTGGAGCTGGCCAGGGAAGCTGGCGACTATCTTCGCGCAAGTCCTCGCCCAAGCTGGGGCAGCCTGATTGATCCTCTGCCTATCCTGGAAAAACTTCGCATTGCGGGCGTGGCCTGTTCGGCTCTTGAAATCCTCGGCGTGGTGGAGGCGGCAAAAGCGGCCTGCCACGGGCGCGACCTTTTTGTGGAAACGCCTTGCGAAAAGCTCAATGAGCTTGCTCGCAGCGCTCCGGACTTGCGCAACCTGGTGAGAGATTTGGACGGCAAGATTTTGCCCGACGGCTCCATCGATTCATCCGCCAGCCCGGCGCTCGCCCGCATCCGACGCGCTATTGAACGCGCACAGCAGGAACTGCACTCAGCGCTCGAGAAGTTGCTTCGACGGCTTGCCCGGGAGCAGGCATTGCAGGACGAGCTGATCACCGTGCGCAACGGGCGCTATGTGTTGCCGGTGCGCGCCGAAAAGAAGCGGCAGGTGGAAGGCGTCATTCATGGGTCGAGTTCCTCCGGAGCCTCGCTCTACGTGGAACCGCTGGAAACGCTTCCCCTCAATAACGAACTGGTTGAGCTTCAGGACCGCGAGGAGGCGGAAATTCGCCGCATCCTGGCGGAATTCAGCGCGAAGCTGCGTGAGCGGCGCGAGGAATTGCTGAGTGCGACGGCCATTTTGGGCGCCTTGGACCTTGCCTTCGCCAAAGCGGAGTTTGCGCGCCGGTACGAGGCCACGATTCCAAAGTTCTCCGCCGGACGCGAATTGGCGCTCGAAGAGGCCCGTCATCCGCTGCTCGAAAAAGCCTTGCACGCAGGCGGACGACGCCCGGTCCCGCTCAATGTGTCGTTGCGCGAACCGCAAACGATGATGGTGATCAGCGGGCCGAACACGGGCGGAAAGACGGTGGCGTTGAAAACGATCGGAGCCGCTGTGCTGATGGCGCAAGCCGGATTGCCGGTGCCGGCAAAAGAGGCGCGGTTACCCGTTTTCACCCGCGTTCTGGCGGATATCGGCGACCAGCAATCGATTGAACAGAATCTCAGCACCTTTTCCGCGCACATTCGGAACATCCAAGCCATGATCGAAGTCGCCAGCTCAGAGGACATGGTGCTGCTCGATGAGATCGGCAGCAGCACCGACCCTGAAGAAGGAGCCGCGCTCGCTATTGCCATTCTGGAATATTTCCGCAAGCGCGGCTCGATGACCTTCGTGACCACTCATCATTCGCGGCTGAAAGCCTATGCTGCCGAAACGCCAGCAACCGTCAACGCCGCGATGGACTTTGATGAAGCCACCTTGCAGCCCACTTATCGGCTCCTCACCGGGCTTCCGGGAAAATCCAGCGGCCTGGACATTGCGCATCGAATCGGTCTGAATTCCGAAATCATTCAGCAGGCGCGATTGTTGCTGGGTCCGGCAGAAAAGGAAGCCTCGTCGCTCATCGCATGGTTGCACGCCAAACGCTCTGAGACCGAAACCGAGCTTGCTCATCTCCGCGCGCAGGCCCAAGCCATGGAAGAAAGCGAATTACGCAGGAAACAACAGTGGGCCACTGAGCGGCAGGCTAAATTGCGCGAACTTGACAAGCGTTTGGAAGAGACGCTCCGCGAATACGACCACAAATGGAAAGCGGCCATGGAAGAAATCCGCGCGCAGGCGCTCGCCGAGGCGAAATCCGCCAGGGCGTTGAGCCGGTGGGAACGGCGCGGATCGGCCTTGAGCCGCGAGGCCCGTGATGAGTGGAACTTGCAGGTGCTTGAAACCCTGGGCCCGCCCGCCGAGGCGGAGCCGGAGGGCGATGTCAAAACGGCTGCCGCAGTAGGCGATCGCGTGCGGCTGAAAGGCTTCTCAACGCCGGGCATCGTCACGGCAATTCTGGGCAACGGTCAGCTCGAAGTGGAGGTAGGGCGGCTGCGCATGCGTGTGCCACGCGAGGATGTCCGCACGGTGATCCAGCGCGAAGCCGCCTCAACACCCGCAGGCGCGAGCCCGGTTCGCGCGCAATCCGAAGAAGCTGAGGCGCCGGCGGAAATTAACGTGATTGGCAGCGCGGCGGAGGAAGCCCGCGCGCAGGTGGATAAGTTCCTGGACGATGCGTATCTCGCTGGGCGCTTCAAGCTGCGAGTGGTGCATGGGCATGGCCGGGGCGTGTTGAAACGTAGCTTGCACGAGATGTTTGCCGCTCATCCTCACGTGGAGAAGTTCTATCCAGCGCCCCGGAACGAAGGCGGCGAAGGCGCAACAATTGTGGAAATTAAAAGGTGAGGGTTTCACCTGGTCTTGGGGTGCCGATCACTTGCGGGCAGCCGGCTGGCGTCGAGCGAGCTGAATTGCGCCAGGTCAACTTTCTTCCATTCTCCCTTTTCAATGCCTGCGCGAATCTCGGCAACGTTCAGTCCTTTGCGCTGCTCGAAGTAGGCGTAGAGAGCCTCCTGCTGGCACCAGTCGCAGATGGAAGCGTGCTTCGTAATGTAGCAATCCAGCAGGCTCTTGTGCCCTTCCGTTCTCCAACAGGGACAATAGCACGGCAACTGGTAAAGGGTCTTTTTGATGGTTGCGGCAAGAGCGTAGCAGTTGCGAACTACAGGGTCGCTGAATTGATCGGGGCGAAGTGTGGCGGGCAGCGAACCCCTGGGCGGAGCATGATGGTAAGGCGGCGTCACCGCTTGCGAAAATGCCAGACCCAGCGCGACGAATGTTGCCAGCGCGACGCCGAAAATCGAAATTCTTCTTCCCATAGCCCTGCCCTCCGTCCTCAAAATCCGTAATGTATCACAGCGCGCGGCATTTATTCCTTTAAAAGCATCACACGGGCCCTTGACTCGCCACTATGCATGAAACGGTGTCATTCCCGCACAAGCGGGAATCACCGGCAAGAGGGTGATTTTCGATGGAGCCGAAGCCCTACCACCCCTGCGATTCTGAGGAGCCGCAGGCGACAAAGAATCCCTGTATTTCCTGATTCTGTAAGCTTCACGAAATTTTATCCTAAGACGAAATACAGAGATTCCTCGCTGCGCTCAACATGAAGCATGGAGCGGTTATCGCTCAGAACGACAGGCGAAGCGCAAGATGGCTGCCAGTCATTCTCAAGCCATCTACCGGCGTTTGCGATCGATAATTTCCCGCCTTGCCAGGTCCCTTTCCGTAGCGCTCAGATGCTGGGCCATTGCCGCCTGCGCCCCTGGCGCGTCGCTTTGGCGGACCATTTGGTAAATCTTCTCGTGCTGTTTGGCGCGCAGCAGCACCATCCTGGGGCCTGAAAAGCTGGCCATGCGGCTTTCGCGCAACAACTCCTGGAGCAACTCCAGAATGATGGAGAAAGTTGGATTTTGCGTGGCGCGGGCAATTTCAGCGTGAAATTCCAGGTCGGCATCGATATATCCCTCCGGCTCCCCGGGTTTCTCCTGCATCACGCGGATGGTGCGCTCCATCAGCCGCAGGTTATCGCGCGTATGGCGTTCGGCAGCAAGACCCGCAATGCCCACCTCCAGGATTTTGCGGACTTCGAGAAGGTCTCTGACCGAGTTATTCTTGCGGCGCAACAGAATCTTGAGCGGGCGCGACACCGACTCATGCCGGGCTTCCAATACCATGGTTCCATGGCCCCGGCTGATGTGAACCAGTCCGCTGCTTTCCAACAGCTTGATCGCCTCACGAATCACTGTCCGGCTTACTCCCATGCGCCGACAAAGCTCCCGCTCAGGCGGCAGAAAAGTGTTGGGTGGATGTTCCCCGGAAATAATCTGCTCGGAAATAATCTCCGCCACCTCCTTGTGGAGCGGCGGCCGGGGCTTCAGTCGTTGACTCTTCATGTTGCGTTGTCCCTAAATGGTATGACGTAATACCACATTATGCCAAAATATTTTCCGAGTTGGATGGCGAACCCGATGAGAGCAGAAGAATTAAGGACCTCGCTCCCTGGCGCGCTCTCCCTTCGATGGCCGGCAATGTTACAATGCGTCTGGAATGTCGCGCCAAACGAAGCTCTATCGTCGCTGGGCTTTTGAAATGCGGCAGCGGAGCCTATTCCTGCCGGGTGAACGCGTGGGAATTGCAGTTTCGGGGGGGCCAGATTCCATCCTGCTGCTCGACTTCATGAGCCAGTTCGCTCGCCAAACGGGCCTGTGCCCTGCCGTCCTTCATTTCAACCATCATCTGCGCGGTTCAGAGTCCGACGCGGATGAGAAATTTGTGGCCGCGCGAGCGGCAGAATACGGCCTTGAATTTGTCCGAGGCGAAGCGGCGGTGGCGCGCATTGCGCGCGACAAGCGGCAGAATCTGGAAGCTGCCGCGCGCGAGCTTCGCTATCGCTTCTTTCTCTCGCTGATCCGCCAGGGAAAACTGGATAAGGTGGTCACCGGTCACACCGCGAACGACCAGGCGGAAACCGTGCTCCTGCGGCTATTGCGAGGCGCTGGCGCAAGGGGTCTGGGCGGCATCTATCCGGTGCTGGAAGGCAAGATCGTAAGGCCATTTCTCAGCCTCGGACGTAGGGAAATCGAGAAGGAAATCGAAACCCGGCGCCTGACGTTCCGAACGGATAGCTCGAATCTGAATCCTCGCTTCAGTCGCAACAAAATTCGCCTGGAACTTCTTCCCCTTCTCGAAAGAGATTTCAATCCCGCCATCGTGCCTCTGCTGAAAAATCTTGCTGACCGGGCGCGAGACGATGAAGCGTACCTGGAGCAAATGGCTGCCGAACTTGCTCGCCCGTGGCGCATCCGCGAAGATCGAGCCGAAAAAATCCCCCTGAGCGCTCTTGCTGGATTTCCTCCCGCCATTGAACGCCGGGTCTTACGGCAGATGATTGCCTCAATGAGGGGAGGAAGCTTGCGAGGCTACACGGGATTACACTTTGAGGCTCTGCGGCATTTTGCGGCAGAAAGCCGCAGTGGAAAGACCTTAACCCTGCCCGGCGGCCTGGAGGCTTCAAAGGAATTCAATTGGCTCATTCTTCGCCCCCAGACCCCGGCAGCCGACCCGCCTGGCTTTTCTTTTGACGTCTCGCCCCCGGCGGAACTGGCTCTTCCGGCTTTGGGCATCAAGTTTCGCTTCCAAGTTGTCGAAAATGTTCATGATGAAGCTCCTCGAAAGACGTATAATGAAAATGAGAGTTTTAGAATCGATTTCGAAAGGATCGGGGGCAGCCTGCTTTTGAGGAACTGGCGACCGGGCGACCGTTTCCGTCCGTGGGGTAGGCGTAAGGCTCACAAAGTAAAGGAGCTATTTCAGGAACTGAAAGTTCCCTTGGAACATCGGCGGCTGTGGCCGGTCCTTTCGACCGGGAATGCGATCGTATGGGTTCGCGATTTCCCTCCCGCTGCTGACTTTGTAGCCTCCGCTACCAGCCGCAAACTTCTGACGATCCAAGAAGAACCCCTGTCGGATGTGGGTGCAAATTCGGGGGGAGGAATATAATGTCCGGCAGGCGAGCCTGGCCGGTACGCAGGTTAAAAGCAAGGCGTCATTAACTCTTTAAGCGCGTAAGGGAGATACGCTCTTCGGGGTCCGCAGGAGACGTTTATTATTCGTGCGATCAAGCATTTTGGAGCATCTAATCAGGTAGAGGGTTGGTAGGGTAGTTTGCGGAAATAGGAATGGCCCTTGCGCGTGAGGAGAACGGGATGCCGGATTGGATGCGCTTTTTGGCCCAACACGGCAGGAGGTAGGAAGTGAATTCAGCCGTCAAAAACATCATTTTTTGGGTCGTGATGGTGGCGACCGCCTTGCTGCTTTGGGCAGTGGTGAAGTCGAGCACCAGCGAGCGGCCCGCGCAGCTTACCTTCACTCAGTTCACAGACTCCATCAATAAGGGCGACATCAAGCAGGTGACCATTGACGGCTCTGAAGTCTCCGGCGTCAAGAAGGACAATTCCAAATTCAAGACCATCATTCCGCAGAATTATCCCGATCTCTACAAGCAGCTTGAAGCCAAGAATGTCGATGTAAGGATTAAGGATAATTCCAGCAGTTCCTGGCTTTCCTGGGTGGGGAATGGCCTGCTTCCGCTTATCATTCTGGTCGGCATCTGGATATTCTTCATGCGTCAGATGCAGAGCGGCGGCAACAAGGCTCTTTCCTTTGGCAAGAGCCGGGCTCGCCTGCTCTCCAGCCAGCAGAAAAAAGTCACTTTTAAAGACGTGGCCGGCGTGGATGAGGCCAAGGAAGAGCTGCACGAGATCATCGATTTCCTGAAGGAACCGCAGAAGTTCCAGAAGCTTGGCGGGCGCATTCCGAAAGGCGTTCTGCTGGTTGGGCCTCCAGGCACGGGCAAGACCTTGCTCGCCCGCGCGATTGCCGGCGAGGCGAACGTGCCCTTCTTCTCAATTTCTGGCTCGGATTTTGTGGAGATGTTCGTCGGTGTCGGCGCCTCCCGCGTGCGCGATCTGTTCGAGCAGGGAAAGAAAAACGCGCCCTGCATCATTTTTATTGACGAGATTGACGCCGTGGGCCGCCATCGCGGCGCGGGCCTTGGAGGCGGCCATGATGAGCGCGAGCAAACCTTGAACCAGTTGCTGGTGGAAATGGACGGCTTCGAATCAAACGAAGGCGTCATTCTGATCGCCGCCACCAACCGGCCCGACGTCCTCGATCCGGCGCTGCTCCGCCCGGGCCGTTTTGACCGCCGCGTGGTGGTGCCGCGGCCCGATGTGGGCGGGCGCGAGGGCATCCTGAAGGTTCATACCAAGAAGATTCCTCTGTCGGAAGATGTGGATATCAGCATCCTGGCCCGCGGCACGCCCGGCTTTTCAGGAGCGGACCTTGCAAACCTGGTGAACGAAGCGGCTTTGCTTGCCGCGCGCGAAAATCGCCGGCAGGTAACCATGTATGATTTCGAGGCCGCCAAAGATAAGGTGCTGATGGGCACGGCGCGCAAATCCATGATCCTTTCCGATGAGGAGAAGAAGACCACGGCTTATCATGAGGCGGGACATGCGCTGGTGGCCCTGATGGTGCCGCACGCCGATCCGCTCCACAAGGTGACGATCATCCCGCGCGGCATGGCGCTGGGCGTCACGATGCAGTTGCCCGTGGATGACAAGCACACCTATTCGCGCGATTATCTCGAATCCCAGCTTGCCATCATGATGGGCGGCCGCGTGGCGGAAGAACTTTTCCTGAGCCATATCACCACCGGCGCCGGCAATGACATTGAGCAGGCCACCGAACTCGCGCGCAAAATGGTCTGTGAGTACGGCATGTCGGACCTCGGCCCGCTTGCTTACGGCAAAAACCAGCAGGAAATCTTTCTGGGGCGCGATCTCGCAACCCAGCGCGATTTCAGCGAGGATACGGCCGTCAAGATCGACCAGGAAGTGAAGAAGTTTGTGATGACGGGTTACCAGCGGGCGAAAGATATTCTAAGTTCTCGCCGAGAGGCGATGACGCGCGTGGCTGAGGCGTTGCTGGTTCACGAAGTGCTCGACGCCAATGAGGTCAAGCTGCTGATTGAAGGCAAACCCTTGCCGGAGCGCCGCAAGCCCGAGTCAACTCCACCCCCTGAGCAGGTGACTCAGGTTCTGAAACCTCAGGTCGCTCCCGGCATCCCCAGCCGCGAACGGCCCCAACCCGCATAGGGATCTGGAATTCGGAATCCGGAATTTGAAATCTGAAATTTTAAATTTGAAATCCTGCCAGTCTGCCCCCCGGATAACCAGCGCTTCCCCAGACAATGCCCTTGCCGGCGCGTAAGGGGACACCCGCCAAAAAGAAAAGGCTCTGGAAAGCATATTCCAGAGCCTACGTTAGAAAAAATCAAAACAAAGCCCACGAACTCTTAGGAAACTGCCTTTGAGTCCCGAAGGCGATAATAAGCATACGCAAAGGCCAGCAACATGGTGCCAAACAAGGCCATGCTGCTGGGTTCAGGAACAGGAGAGGTGGTGATGGACTTCGCGACAAGGACATTTGAAGAGTCAACAGCGGCTGTTATGCTGAGAATGGGATCTCCCTTGGTCCAGTCAACGTTGAGAGATGCCAACCCCGAGGAGTTCCCCATTACTGTTGAGCAATCGGTTGTCCCAGGGGTGCCCACCGCCGACGTTTCGCAAACCGTCGCGTCTTCGCCAGGCTGTGCGCTGCCTATCCAGAGTGTGCCGCTGTCAATGCCATGATTCAGCAAATCGGACATGTCCAGGTAAATGTACTGGCCCACGCCTACTTCATTATCCTTCGTGCCAGCTAACCCAAGACCAGTCTCCTCAGCTCCGCCACTCTTCACAAACAGGTTATTGGTGGTCGAGGTGTTGAGATATCCAGTCGCTGTAATCGAGAGACCGCTATTCGTGTATGTTGCCGTATCGGTCCCCAGATTGCCAGGACAAGTGCCAGGAAAGCTGCTGCTGATGCTGCTGCAACTCCCAAAATTAATCGTAACAGTTGACGCCCACACTGGCGACGTCATTAACAACAGAGCGCCCACCAGCAAGATGATTTTAAGCTTCATTGCCCCTCCTTCATAATTATCGAACTGCCCTGCTTCAACATGCATATTTTTACAGGCCTCCTTCAGAGTGAACTTGTGATCTGTTTCCCTGAAAAGAACCAGTTCGACTCGTCAGTGTTTGTACCACGCGCAACTTGTTGAAAACAAGTCCCTAATCACGCAATAGATGCTTAGTAAACATTAATCTGCTCTTCTAATCAGGATATTGGCAAGGTAGAATCAGCGGAGGAATAAAACAGCGGGAGGGGGGAAATAGTCGCATGTTCGCGGGCTGCGTGTGTTCACCGGGTTGGCGAAGCAGATCAGATTTGTGCAGCAGACGAAGGGAGCGACGGGCCGGTGCGGCGCGCTTACTGAAGCGCTCGTGGAAAGGAACACAGGACTCAACAATCTTACGAGCCAGCCCTGAGCGATTTCAACCGTTTCCGGTGATGCTCCGACCCTCAGCGACTAGGCCAGGCACGTCCACACTTGTCGTGACGTATCCGCTTTCTGGCAACGGCTCGATGTGCAGGCGAATCGTGGCTTCGTCTACCTCGGCAGTTCTTCTGTGAGGCCTTGCGCGAACTTTCCTCTTTACAGCCATGCGATCCATTCTCGGGGAGAATTCTGTCACGGCGCATACGCGCACAGCACAAAAAAGCTCGCAATTTGCGAGCCCGTTGCCTACTGCCTTCTGCTTACTGCCTACTGATTTTTAATCCCGGCGACGACCGACTCTCCGCAGCGGTGACCCGCGGCTGGTACCTCATGCGATTTTAGTGGCAGGAGCAGGGAGTGAAGTCGTCTCAATCGTCTTCAAGTCCAGCTTCTCCGAAGCGTGGTCGATATCTATTCCGACCACGTTTCCCTCCGTATCAAAATCCAGCACAAGTCCCTCGGCAATTTCACGCGAGTCGGCACTTGCCCTCGAGTTCAGGTCGATATAAAGAGAGCCAGTTTCGGGGTAATAATGAAGTTTCATTGCAATCTTATGGTAACTTGAAATCCCGATCCGGGAAAGCGTTATGCACTGTTTCCCCATCTTCCAATGTGACCACCCGGAGCGCTCGTCCTTTCAGCTCCCGAGGAAAACCCAAAACCGCACTCGGCCATTGGGTTGCGCCTCGCGCCGAACCGGATTTTTGATGATCGATTCACACCATTCACGTTTAATATATATATAAGGACGCTTCCGCAGAACCTGCTCCTCAAAATAGCGCGTGGTTTTCACAGCGGAGATTATGCACTATTCTCACTGCCCTGTTGTGGATAAACAGCGCCCAAAAGCAAAACGGGCTCGCAATTTACGAGCCCGTTGCCTACCGCCTTCTGCTTACTGTCTACTGATTTTTAATCCCGGCGACGACCGACTCTCCCACGCGGCTGCCCGCGCAGTACCATGGGCCCTGGAGGGCTTAACTTCCGTGTTCGGGATGGGAACGGGTGTGGCCCCTCCGGTATGATCGCCGGAAAAGTGTGAGCACAGGTTTCAGGTGCTAGGTTCCAGGTGTCAGGAAAGCCTGAAACCTGACACCTAACACCTGATTCCTGCTTTTCTGAATAGTGCGGCGTCCGATCTGCAATTTGAAATTTCAAATTTGAAATTCAAAAGGTGTGTTCAGCAGAATTTTATGGTCAAGCCGAACGGGCGATTAGGACCAGTCAGCTCAACGCATTACTGCGCTTACACCTCTGGCCTATAGACGTCGTAGTCTTCGACGGCCCTTCAAAGGGGTCGCAATGAGTAGCGCTCATTGTTTCCCCTTGGGAGATCAGATCTTGGGGCGTGCTTCACGCTTAGATGCATTCAGCGTTTATCACTTCCAGACTTCGCTACCCAGCCGTGCCACGGGCGTGACAGCTGGTACACAAGAGGTCTGTTCATCCCGGTCCTCTCGTACTAAGGACAACTCCCCTCAAATCTCCTACGCCCACACCAGATAGGGACCGAACTGTCTCGCGACGTTCTGAACCCAGCTCACGTACCGCTTTAATAGGCGAACAGCCTAACCCTTGGAACCTTCTACAGCTCCAGGATGCGATGAGCCGACATCGAGGTGCCAAACCGGAGCGTCGATGTGAACTCTTGGCTCCGATCAGCCTGTTATCCCCGGCGTACCTTTTATCCGTTGAGCGATGGCCCTTCCATGCAGAACCACCGGATCACTAGGTCCCACTTTCGTGTCTGCTCGACCTGTACGTCTCGCAGTCAGCCTGGCTTATGCCCTTGCACTCGACGGCTGATTTCCAAACAGCCTGAGCCAAGCATGGAGCGCCTCCGTTACAATTTAGGAGGCGACCGCCCCAGTCAAACTACCCGCCTAGCCGTGTCCCTGATCCGGATAACGGACCTGAGGTTAGACCCACAGAATCGTCAGGGTGGTATCTCACCGTCGGCTCCCCTGAGTCCGAAAACCCAGGTTCAAAGCCTCCCACCTATCCTGCGCAGACAACCCCATAAGTCAGGGCTAAGGTGTAGTAAAGGTGCACGGGGTCTTTCCGTCTAGGTGCGGGAAACCGGCATCTTCACCGGTACTACAAGTTCGCTGAGTCACTCGCCACGACAGTCGCTCTATCGTTACGCCATTCGTGCAGGTCGGAACTTACCCGACAAGGAATTTCGCTACCTTAGGACCGTTATAGTTACGGCCGCCGTTCACCGGGGCTTCAGTTCAAAGCTTCCGGGGATTGCTCCCCATGACCTCTCCCTTTAACCTTCCGGCACCGGGCAGGCGTCAGCCCCTATACGTCGTTTTCGACTTAGCAGAGACCTGTGTTTTTGTTAAACAGTCGCAGAGCGCGCTTCACTGCGGCCTCCTCGGGCTCTTAACCCTGGCGAGGCACTCCTTCTTCCGAAGTTACGGAGCTAATTTGCCTAGTTCCTGAGCGAGTGTTCTCTCAAGCGCCTGTGGATATTCACCTCGTCTACCTGTGTCGGTTTGGGGTACGGTTGCCCCGGGAACTGCTTAGCGGCTTTTCTTGGCAGTGTGAAATCACGAACTTTACTCGGGCAAGCCCGATCGGCGCATTCCTCAGAGTGGCTTTGAACCGACCCGGTGGATTTGCCTGCCGGATCCTCCTTGAAATACGCATCGCCATCCATCAGGCGACTCCGCTATCCTTCTGCGTCCCCGCTTCGTCATAACGTTCCCGTTGCAGTGCAGGAATATTAACCTGCCATCCATCGGCTACGCCTTTCGGCCTCACCTTAGGAACCGACTGACCCTGAGCGGATTAACCTTTCTCAGGAAACCTTAGACTTTCGGCGCGGAGGGTTCTCACCTCCGTTATCGCTACTTATGCCGGCAGAGTCACTTGAGTGCCGTCAACGAGCCCTCGCGGTCTCGCTTCAAACTACACTCAACGCTCCCCTACCCATTCTGAAATTTCAAATTTGAAATTTCAAATGCCGCAGCTTCGGTAAATGGCTTGAGCCCCGTTGAATTATCGGCGCAAAGTCACTCGACCAGTGAGCTGTTACGCTTTCTTTAAAGGATGGCTGCTTCTAAGCCAACCTCCTGGCTGTCTCAGCGACTTCACTTCCTTTCCCACTTAGCCATTGCTTGGGGACCTTAGCTGGCGGTCTGGGCTATTTCCCTCTCGACAATGAAGCTTAGCCCCCACTGTCTGACTCCCGGAATGCGCGTCACGGCATTCGGAGTTTAGTTGGATTCGGTATCCGATAACGAACCCTAGTCCATCTAGTTCTCTACCGCCGCGAGCGACCTTCCGAGGCTAGCCCTAAAGCTATTTCGGGGAGAACGAGCTATCACGGAATTTGATTAGCCTTTCACCCCTACCCTCAGTTCATCCGAGCTGTTTTCAACCAACACCGGTTCGGGCCTCCGGCCGCTG
>CADDZJ010000043.1 GCA_902812415.1 Acidobacteriota bacterium | reverse complement strand
AGAAATCAACGAAACGTCTATTTCCGCATGCCTGAACCGCCGTTTGGCGAAAAATTTGATTCTTTACGCCCATGGTTGAAGTCCGAAAGGTCCAAACTCCAGTCGGCGAACATAGTTCGCCGCTACAGCGAGATTTTTTCACAACCTCTTCGGCGCTTAAGTTGCTTTTTCTTGCCTTGTCACTTTTCACTCATCACGGCCGTTGGGTCTCCTCGCCGAGTTTACCCTAACAGGTTCCTGCCAGGCCATGAGCCTCACGGGATCACGGATGGACCTGAATCTCAGCCTGAGCGCTCCGCTCAGAACGCGCGCGGATGGCCTGAGACTCGGCAAGCGCCGCCTGGGCGGCGCGCATATCTCCCTGCTTGTGATAAAGCTGATAGAGCTGAAAATGCAGGCTTCCGTCGCGATCGACGCTCAGCGCCTGTTTTAATTCCGCAATGGCTTCACGAGTCTTTCCCTGGGAAGCGTCAACCTTACTGAGCAACGCCCGCGCCAAAAGCGCGCGATCCCCGGCGCCGCGCGCGGCCACAACCAGGTAGGGCCTGGCTTCGGAATATTGATGACGCTTGATCAAAATCTCACCCAAAATATAACTCGCGTCGGGATCAGCGGGGTTCTCAGCCAACGCCGCTTTCAAATGCGGAAGCGCCGCGTCAAACTTCATATCTTTCCAGTAAGCTGTGGCGAGTCCGATGTGGCCCGCTAAATCCCTGGGCTGCATCCTTAAGGCCATTGCATATTCGCCCTCGGCCTTCTGGTATCGGTTCATGTTCAGGTACGCCTGGCCGAGAAGCAGGTGGACTCGATAAGAGTTCGGGTGAGCCATGCCCATCGTCATGAGGCTTTGAAGGGCCAGCTTTTTGCATGATTTTGCCCGCCAATATAACGCTTCTTTATTGGCAGGCTTACGACGCAATAATTCTCCCGCCGCGAGGAAACTCTCTCGGTAGCGGCCCGCGTCGTAGCTGCACTCCGCAAGCAAAGCAAGTTGACTGCGCTCCAGGGATCCTTTCGAGGTCTGCAAGCTCTCCGCACAGGCGGTGTAGTGACCTTCTGCAAAAAGTCTTTGGGCGTCCTGCGCGCGGTTATCGCGAGCTGAGGCAGCGCGGCTTGCGGGTTGAACGAATGAGTTGGGAGGCTGAGAAATCGCAAGGGACGGCTGTCCCGGCGAATGGGCGAGAAAACGATTCAGAAAGTCTCTCAGGCGAGAAGCAGGAAGGCTTTGAGCGATCGTCTCCAGCCGGGCCCTCAGCGCAGCGGCTTCCTGGACGTCCGGCGATGAAAAAAGATTCATGATGTTCGCCTGGACGAAGCCTGAATCCGCCTGCCACGCTCGTTCCAAGGCCCCGGTTGCCGCCTGGGTGTCGCCCGCGCCAAGCGCCACGCGGGCAAGTCCGAGCCGCGCCGGCAAATATCCGGGGTGCGTTCGGAGTTCACTTTGAAATTCTTTCTGCGCTTTCTGCCGGTCGCCCTGTTGCGCCTCGTCAAAACCCAAAGCGGTATGAATGCCGGGGAAGTCAGGAAAAGATTTCAAGAGATCTTGCAAGACGCGGATGGAATCATTCAACCGGCCCTCATTCGCAAAAGAGCCGGCCAGCAGCATTCGTCCATAAACCGACCTCTTTCCAGCCTGGGCCAGCCGCTCCACCGCAGACTGCTGAAGGCTCATGTAGGTGACGCCCAGGCCATAAACGGCGGCGGCGTTCTGCGGGTCGATGGCCGCTGCGCGGTCATAATACTCATTGGCTTCATCGAATTCGCGCAAGTCGGCATACGCCCGCGCAAGGCTCAGGTTCACTTGAATATTCCGGGGAGAGGCTTTTTCCGCTCGGGCAAGAAAGGGCAGCGCCTCCTGCGCGTGATGAAGCTGAAGAAGATCGATGCCGAGGAAAAGATTTGCGGATAGGAGATCCGGTTTCTCACGGAGAGCCTCCTGAAAATTCCGGGCCGCCTCGCTATACCGGCCCAGGAGGTAATCCATGATGCCGAGGTTCGCGCGGATTTCAGGCAGGCGAGGCTGGAGCTTCAGGATGCCGGCATAATCCCGCGCCGCTTCTTCATAGTCGTGACGGCTCTGCGCCTGCTGCGCCTGGCTGTACAGTATTTGCAGTCTTGATTCGTTGTTGCTGGGTGTCTGGCTGGCATTCAGCGGAATTGAGAAAAGCGAAGCAGTCAAAAAAACAAGGATGATGGCGTTGCTTGCCCGGAAACTCATGTTCCAATGACAAACCTTATGAGATCAGCTCGCGGGTTTTTACGCTCGCACTGAAAAGTATATCACCCAATCTTCATCGCTCCCGGCGGTGTTTCCCTCGGGGCCGTTGCGTGAAAAATGCTGCACTACTCTGGGTCAAAATGTTTGCGGTTTGCGCAAATTTTACTTGCGTGGGCACGGGCGTCTCGCCCGTGTCCACGGCCGAGACGGCTGTGCCACATGGGATTGCAGCCCTGCCGCGTTGTGTTGCAATATGCAGCCGTTGGCGAGGCCTGGGTCGCTGTCTATTGCGGTTTCAAAATGTGTCAAAAAATGATGTGAATGCCGAATTGCATCGTTCGATTGCCGGTATTCATATAATTCCGGGTAAGAAAATCATGGCGGTTCTGAGCGTTCAGCGCATCGATGGCATTTTCGGGAATCACCCCTGTGATACCGGCGGCAGTGGCTCGGGGCGAAAAGGCAAAACCGGGAGTCGGCTGAGCTTCCGAGGCGAAGACGTTACCCAGCAGGAAGCCCGGGTTGGACCGGTTAAACACATCGTAGACTTCCCATCGCAATTCGATGGTGCGGCTTTCTCCCCAGTGAAAATCCTTTAAAACTGCAAAATCAAAATCAACGATGCGAGGCCCGAAAAGAATATTGCGGCCAGCGTTGCCGCCCGGCGTTCCCAGCGGAACCTGAACGAAGCGCGCATCCTGGGGGTTAATCGGATTCCCCGAAAGATCAATGTATCCCGTGGAAGAGGGGTGGCCGGGATACTGAGTCTGTCGGGCAGGGTCGGTGGAAAGACACGCCGTGTCATCGATCAGAGCGACGCTCGAGATGGGAGCGTGAGGGTTGCCGATATCAGGCCGGTCGTTGGTGAGGATTCCGTCGCCATTTGCATCTCCGCACGGGCCGAGTGGAACGCCGTTGAGCACCGAAAAGGGCTGCCCGCTTTGATAAGTGGCCACACCGCTCAGATGCCAGCCGCCTATCCAAAAGGCCGCCGCCCGGTTTTTCGGCGACGGAAACGCCCAATCCTCACCCACCGACAGCCGATGCCGCCGGTCAAAGGACGAATTGCCCATCTCAGCTTTCAGATCGTTTGAACTCTGAGGGAACGGCGTAATCGCCTCGACCGTCGTCTGAGTTTCAGGCGACAGGAGCGAACCCACGAAGTCTCCTTCGATGAAGCGGATTCCAGGGCCAAAAATCTCGCTGGCGTCATCGATCATGTGGCTCCACGTGTAGGAAGCCGTCAGATTCATCGCGCCCAAGGGAGAATGAAGGGTTCTTGAGGTGAGGCGTGCTTCGAGGGCGTTGAATGTAGAAACCCCGCCGTTCGTGACCGCCGTGATGTCGCCCCGAGCGTCGTTCAGACGATGCCCCAGGCAATTGAAGTTCAAGCCTGATGTTGCCAGGCAGTTCTGATTCCAGCCTGAGAACGGGTTCTCATCCACGCGCTGATAGAGCTTCATTCCCCGGTTCCCAACGTAGTCGATCTCGAGCATGGCATTCGATCCTAATTCACGCTGAATTCCAAGCGAATAGCTCTGAATGCGCGGCGCTAACAGGTTGCTCGCCACCGTATTCTGGGAAGCGCAGTCGAGCAAGGGAATTGATCCTGGGGTGATGCGGTCCAGGAAGGCGCTGCATCCGCGAATCTTCACGTTCAGATCGCTGAGCGCCAGGGGAGGATCAGGATACACGCCGCTTGTGGGCACGGCCGTCTTGATGCCGTCAAGCTGCGCGCCCGCGGCGGTGATGGTGGAAATCAGGGGCGAAATCGGCCCGCTCTGCCAGATGAGTAATGGAATATTCAGCGGCATGGCGTTGTAAAGCAACGTGGCCCCGCCGCGAATGACGGTCTTTCTTCCGAATCCGGGCGCCCAGGCAAAACCCAGATGGGGGCTGAAATCCAGGTTATCGGGCTTCACGATGGGGGCAGCGGCGTTCAGCTGATGAATGCCGTTGATGGGCTGGCCGAAACGCTCGTATCGCGCGCCTGCACTCAGCGTGAAGCTTGGGCGAAAGCGAAAATCATCCTGCACAAAGTACGCGCTGTCAAACTCCCGCAACGGCAATTCGTCGGGACCCTGGCCGACAATCTCCCCGGAAGAGTTTGTTCGCACATCCGGAAAAGCCTGAAAGACGCCGAGCGCGTTGGTGGGGCCTGAGGTTGGCTCTTGAATGAAAGACTTCAGCCCGCCCAGAAATCCCGCGCTTCCGAAAAAGTAATGACCCAGATCAGAAGGCACATTGAGAATGTTGGCCTCGGTGCGAACGAAGTCCGCGCCCCACTTCAAGCTATGACGCCCGCGTAGGTAGGAATAATTGTCCTGAGCCTGAAAAACGTTGCTATGGGCAACGGTTGGACTCGTATCCTGCCCCAGGGTGAATTGCACGCCTGCGGATGGGAAATTCCCGGAGTAAGCTCCAAATCCACCGAAATTGTCGGCGACGGTGGCCGCCGCCCGCGCATCGCGTTCAGCTTCCGGTAAGCCAAACGCTCCCTGCGCCTGGGCGATGCGGCTGAAGGTGAAGCGCAATTCGTTGAGCGCATTGGGGCGGCTATAGCGCTCGTCCAGCAGAAAGCTCTGGGTCCTTTGCCGCAGGAGCGTTTGCGCGTCCGGCATCAGGCCGAGATCGCTGAAGGCGACTTCCCCTGCCGGGTCAAGCACCGATTGGGGGGTGCGCAGATCATCGACGAGGTATCGGCCGTAGAGTTGGTTCGAGTAATTCAGCTCATCATCGATCCGTAGGGAAGCTTGATGGTCCTGCACGTTAAAGGCATTTCCGTTTGGGGCAAGATAGGCGCCGTAATTGATGCCAAACGGATCAGGAACTGCGCTGGATCCCGTCTTAAAGCAGGGATTCATCGTACTGGGTGAAGGCGGCTGATTCGGCAAGGGATTTGGAGGCGGGGGAGGAGCGGAAGCAAAGCAATGTCCATTCTGGAGGGGAATGGTCGTCACCGAAGGGTCTGTTAATAGCGCGTTGAGCGCCGGCGTTTTGGGCGAAATAGCCTGCAATGTGGCAAGACCCGCAGGCGTGGGCAGCGTGCTGACCACGGGAAAAACGTTGGAGAGATTGGCGTAGGCGCGGTCCCACTGATAGGAAACGAAATAAAAAGCCTTGCGCTTTCGGAAAGGTCCGCCCAGCGTGCCGCCAATCTTATTCTCGTAATAGGGCGGAGGCGAGGCGAGCAGGGCGGATTTTTCCACCTGCGTCAGGGCGTTGAAAATGTTGTCCTGTCCAAACCAGAATGCCGAGCCGTGAATCTGGCTTGAGCCGCTCTTGGTGATCACGTTCACCGTCGCGCCGGTGTTGCGGCCAAACTCAGCCTTAGGCTGGCCGGTAAGGATTTCGTATTCGGAGAAGATGTCCGGGTTCGTGAATTGCGTCGCGGCCCCCCCAAAGAGCGGCTCATTGTTATTGACGCTGTCGATGATGAAATTGTTGTCGCGCCCCCGCGAGCCGTTCGCTGAAAAAGGCACCAGCGTGCTCGCAAAGCTGAAAGTGGTGACGCTGGCGGCACCGGGAGCCAGCAGCGCAAGATCATCCACGTCGCGCGTCAGAAGCGGCAGAGCCTCAATTTGCCGGGCGTCAAAATAGGTGGTGAGGCTTGGAGAGTTGGTTTCCGTCAGCGGCGCATTGGAATGCACCACCACAACGGTTTTGGTGGGAGGAACTTTCAGGACAAAGTCTTCGCGCGTGACGCGATTGACGTCGATCCGGACGGGAAAGTGTTCTTCAGTCTGAAAGCCGCTGAATTCAGCGCGCACCCGGTAGAAGCCGGGCGGCACTTCGGGAACCATGTAAAAGCCGCGCTGGGAGTCGGTGACGCCTTCGTAGGTGAGACCGGTACGGGTGTTCGTTGCCGTGATGCCGACGCCGGATAAAATTCCGCCTTGCTGATCTGTGACGGTTCCGATCAGAGTGCCGCTGATGGTTTGGGCCTTCAGCGAATGGCTTATCACCATCGCCCATGTGCACAGCAACCCAGCAGAAACCAGCCAACATAAGCGCCCCAGCATTCCCCCTCTTTTCGGATCAGACTCAGATTCCGATAGTTAATATTGACA
This sequence comes from Acidobacteriota bacterium, assembly GCA_902812415.1. Classification (GTDB taxonomy): domain Bacteria; phylum Acidobacteriota; class Terriglobia; order UBA7540; family UBA7540; genus RH2-MAG17b. The sequence continues at coordinate 25,732 of CADDZJ010000043.1, read as the reverse complement.
GATTTGAATAATATACATAAATTTGTTCCCTGACAAATTAATACTCTTTTCGGCGTTAATCTCCGATAAATATCTTTGTGAGGGGGAGAATGGAAGGCTCCGGGCCGCCTGCTCCGGCGATAAGGCGGCAATGGTTACTCGGCAAACCGACGTTTTGGCAATGGGCGACGATTTCACTCCTGCTGTTGGCGACGGTTGGGATGATGAGTTGCGGCATGGGCACCACCGAACTGCCCAGCACCACGCAGCCGGGAGGGCCGGGCTTCCTTTCCATCACGACTCCGCAACTGGTAGATGGCGTTGAAGGGCTTTCCTACGTGGCGACCATCAATACTTCCGGGGGAAGCGGAGTTATCACAAGCTGTATCATCATTTCAGGCTCTTTGCCGCCTGGCTTTGCCGCGCCCGCTCCCCGCGGTTCGGAATGCATCCTCACCACGAACGGCGATCCCATTATTCAGGCTGGCCAGTTCACGTTCACCCTCCAGGCCGGCGACTCCAGCACGCCTCAGCGCACAGACCGCCGATTGTACTCTCTAACCATCCGAAACCCTTTTACAGTGCGCGCCTATTCCATGCCGGACGGCATCATGGGGCGCAGTTATACGCGCACATTTTTGGTGACGACCGATCTCGTGAACAATCACGGCATCAGCCTGGTCGGTTCCTCTCAGGCTGGGAACGGCCCCATAACCGCTTGCTCGATTTCCGGCTTGCCGGCAGCATTCACAGCGGCGGGCGGGGCCGCCACCTGCGCGCCGGATGCAACCGGCGTGAATACGCTCGTGACAATGATGGCTCCGGCCGGGAGCCTGCCTCCCGGAATCTACACTTTTTCGCTGAGCATCACGGATTCGCCCCTCTACGCGAACAATCAACCCTTTCCAGTGGTTCCATCCGGCACAGAGACCTTTACCAACACGCTGACAGTGCGCAATGAATTTGCGATCACCCAAGAGTCGCTGGCTGACGGCGTGGTGGGAAGGACTTTTGGAGTCGCGCCACTCTCCCAGCCTGCACAAACCAGCCTGCTGGCTGTCGCTCCGCCGAGCAATTCCGGACAGAGCGGCGAAACCGGCAACGGGCCTCTGACAAGCTGTTCGCTGGCCGTGGCTCCCGCAAACCCCGGGATCTCCATCCTCGTAGACCCCGCCAACCGGAGCCGATGCCTCCTCACCAGCGCGGCGCCTTTGACGGCCAGCGGAACCTACTCCGTCACCCTCACCGCAACGGATACCCCGATCACCGACCCGGCGTCGCCCAATCAGATTGTTGTGCCGCAAAACACCATTACGAAAACCTTCACCTGGGTCGTCAACCCGCCGCTTATGTTCAGCCTGAATTTTGATTCTGGCGCCAACCAGCCCGGCCAGGCACCCGACGCGGTGGTGAATCGAACCTACGGAGCGCCGGCCAGAAGCTCATTACTGGTTACCGCAACCGATGGCCTTTCCACCACGACGGGCCTGAGCATTACGGTGGTGGGAACTCTCCCTGCAGGCGTAACGTGCGCAACGCCCACGCCTAACCCTCAGCCCCCGGCTCCATCCGCGACCCTGACTTGCAGCAGCAATGGACAACCTGTCGGCGGCTCGCCAGGCTCGACAAGCTTTACCGTCACAGTAAGCGACCCCGGCAACCCCGCCACCCCCGGCGGTTCGACTTCCACAGACGTCAATGGCCACGCGAGCCACAGCATTCGCATTGATGCGCCGCTGGGGCTTCGAGTGAATCTTGGAGACCCCTTGCCTCTGGCGATCCAGAACCGAGGCTATGGCGTCCAACTCTTCTCCCCGATTCTCTATATAGCTTCGGGCGGATTGGGTGGCTACAGTTTCTCAACGCCCGCGCCATCATCAACGCCTGCCGCGGCCTTTCCGCAAGGATTCGCCTGCACACAGGGAACAGGATCAGCCCTGAACACGTTCTCATGCTCGGCGAGCCGGGTCACAGCCACCCCCAGTTCAACGCCTTATGGCCCCATTCCGGTAACCGTTGATGACACAGCAAACGCCACCACGCCCGACGGCGCCTCCTCAGGAACTACCTTTACCCAGACACGCACGCTAGTGGTGAATGCTCCGCTCATGATCACCGCGAATCCGGCTGTGGACCCGCCTCCGTCCGCAGTTCAAGGCCGCAGCTACGGCGATGCTCCGCAATTTACTCCGCTCACTTACACGATAACGGGTGGAGCGCCGCCCTATACCTTCAGCCTGCCGCCTTCTGTGGGGGCGCCGGTTGCATTGGGCGGCCAGACCCCAAATGGCGGCGTGCCCGCTCCGATTGCCTGCACCGCCCCCTTGCCTGGGCAACAACCACCACCTCCGACTCCTGTTCAGGTCACATGCACCAGCGGCGTCGGGGCGGTTACAGCCGCGCCCGGGGCCTATGGATTTCAGTTTACGGTCAGCGACGGCGGATCAGCAGAAGCGCCCGGCAGTTCCCTCAGCCTTGCCCCACGAACTATTACGGTGAATAAGCCGCTGGCTCTGGCAACGGATTCAGGTTCGGTAGACCCGCCGCCTCCGGGTGTCCAGGGCCGGACGTATGGCTCGCAGGGCTTTAAGCCGCTGATTTATGACGCTTCAGGCGGCAATCCGCCTTACGTTTATACTTTGCCTCCTGCGACACCTGCTCCTTCCAGCAATAGCGTTCCCGCTGGCATCGGATGTTCCAACTCATCTACCGCGATCACCTGTGCAACAGTCTCCGGAACGGTTTCCGGGAGCCCCGGAGCATATCCGTTCTCATTCACGCTCAACGATACCGCCAATGCGACGACGCCGAGCGCCCAGCAATCAAACACCCAGTACATACTGAACAAAACTTTAACCATCGAGCCGCCGCTCGAATTGACCGGACCGGCTACTCCCCCAGTCGCAGCCGTCAGCGGGCGTCCTTACGGGTCCGGAAGCAACTGTGGCACGAATGGAACCAGCCCATGTCAGCCGATCACTTACACGATCTCTGGAGGCTTGGGCAGTTACCAGCCAGCCGCGCTTAACAACTTCCCCGGTGGCTTTTCTTGCTCGTTCAACTCCAGCGGCAACTTATCGGGTTCGTATTCGTGTCTGAGCGCATCAGTCGTCAGCGGCTCCGGCTCGGTCCCGGTCTCGACGAATATCAGCATTACAGCCTCAGATGCCGCCAACGCCTCTACGCCATCCGGCTCTGCCAGCAGCCCGACGGCATCGTTGACCATTAATCCGACTCTGAGCATTTCAGGTCCGGGCAGTTTGGCTCCGGCCGTCAGCGGGCGTCCTTACGGGTCCGGAAGCAACTGTGGCACGAATGGAACCAGCCCATGCCAAGCGATCAGCTATACGATCTCGGGCGGGTTAGGAGGGTACAGCCCGACCCCAATGCTTAACAACTTTCCCGGCAGCTTTACGTGTTCGTTTAACTCCAGTGGCAGCTTATCGGGTTCGTATTCGTGCCTGAATGGGACAGGCGTCAGCGGCTCAGGCTCGGCGAGCATCAGCATTACGGCCTCAGATACCGCCAATGCCTCAACCCCTGCCGCCAGCGCAAGCAGCGGGGCGGCGACGCTGACCATTAATCCGACTCTGAGTATTTCAGGCCCGGGCTCGTTGGCTCCTGCCGTCAATGGCCGTACTTACGGGACTGGAAACAATTGTGGCGCTTCAGGCACGAGTTCGTGTCAACCTGTAACCTTCACCATCCAGAACGGCACAGGAAGCTACTCGACCGCACCGACACTCACTGGTTTCCCCAGCGGCTTTACGTGCTCGTTTTCCGCCGGCAGCGGTCTTTTTGGAGCTTACTCCTGCTCGGATTCAAGCGTCAGCGGCTCAAGCCCAGCGAACGTCAGCATTACAGCTTCAGATATCGCCAATGCTTCGACTCCCGCCGGCTCCGCAAGCAGCGGTACGGCAACGCTGACCATCAACCCTGCTTTAACGATTTCGGGTCCTGGCAGCCTGGCTCCGGCTGTTAAGGGCCGCGCGTACGGTTCCGGCGGAGGCTGTTCTGGCGGGGCTTGCCAAACTATCCAGTACACCGTCAACGGCGGGCTTGGCGGCTATAGCGCCACGCCTTCGATGTCTGGATTCCCGGTGGGCTTCAATTGTTCTCTGACTTCCTCAAGCGGCCTGACGGGAACCTATCAATGCTTAAGTTCGGCTGTGAACGGATCGGGCTCCTCAAGCCTGATGATTTCTGCGTCCGATACTGCAAACACTTCGACCCCCTCCGCTTCCAGCAGCAGCCAGCCGGCCAGCCTTACCGTCAACCCTGAGATTTCTCTGACGGCTAACCCCACTTCGTTCCCCGACGGGGTTATCAATCGCGCTTACGGCACCGCAGGCGGTTGTACCGGAGGAGGCGGCTGCACACCGCTCACAATTACAGCATCGGGCGGCCTGGGCCCGCCTTACAATTTCCCCACCACAAGTTCCTTCCCGGCCGGATTCAACTGCGTGACTAGCGGCACACCTGTTGATACCTACACCTGTTCGGCAAGTTCTGTGGGAACATCCGGCTCATTCAACCCGCAAGTAACCGTGAGCGACAATCCCAACGCATCAACCCCTTCAAACAGCCAAACCTTCAAGGGATCGCTCTTAATTCAAGCAGCGCTGACGATTACAACTACGCGGCTGGCGAACTCGTTGCTGGATTATCCTTACCAACAGACGTTCGCCGCCGCGGGCGGCCTGACGACAAGCTACACCTGGGTTCCGCCGGGCAGCGCTCAAGGCGCCTGTACGGGCAGCCTGGCCCCAACAGGCGGCCTTCCGACAGGCATATTGCTCGCACCCGCGACGGGTGTGCTGAGCGCATCTTCAGGCCCTTCTGCGGCCAGCGCACAGGATAGCGATTTCACCTTTCAGGTTTGCGCCATGGACGCAGGTAATGCCAGCGCGCCCGCCGGGGGCGCGCTGACACCCAATCCCCCTACGAATTATGTGGTGAATGTGTTCAATCCCTACGCTTATGTGGCTGATGTGGGGCAGGGGCTAGTCCACTTCATCAATACCGGAACGCCTGGCGGCAGTCCCTCTACATCCGGAACAGCTCTGCCCATATCTTTATCTGGCCTTAGTTCCGGCCCCAATGGCATCGCCGTCACACCGGATGGCCATTATTTGTACGTGGCGCTGGCAACCTCGAACCAGTTTGCCGTAATCGATACGATCACGAATCAAGCGATCACGGGATCGCCTTTCAGCTTCCCCTCGAATACTCCCTGCGCCTCTCCCACCGCTGTCGTGGGAATACCTTATCCAAATAATGAGATCTATTTTGCATGCGATGGCAATAGTCCGACCAGCCCCGCCGTAGTGGTGATGCGCGCGGATAACACGACTGGCATCGCCTCAATTTCCCTGCCGGCCAGCAGCCAGCCCATCGGCATGGCTGTAACGCCTGATGGAAAGCAGGTTTACGTCACCCTGGCTGGTACAAATCAATTTGCTGTGATCGACACCAGCGCGAATGCGCAAATCAGTGGCTCGCCTTTCAGCTTCCCCAAGGGCGCCGCCTGTACTTCCCCCAAGGGCGTAGCCATCACTCCCGATGGTAATCGGGTCTATTTTGCTTGCAGTGGAAGTGATAGTGTGCTCGCCCTCAGTACGGCGGACAACCAGACGGTCGTTGCCTCAATCTCAACGGGCAAAAACTCGCAACCCATGGCGCTCGCCATCACGCCCGACTCCAACGGTTCTCGCGTCTATGCCGCCCTCAAAGGAACCGACCAATTCGCCGTGATTGACAATACCCTAAGTACGCCCGCTGAAACCAAAGCATCTCCCTTTTACCTACCTAATCCTCAAGGCGCCTCTGGCACAAGCAGTCCCTCGGCAGTTGTGATTCCGCCGCTCGATTCGACAAACCCATCCTTCAATGGTTATCGCGTATTCTTTACCTCGAATTTCTCCACAGGGGGTGAGGTGGATGTCATCAACGACAACAAGGGCGGAACACCGACAAAGGACTCCGTGATCGCGGTCGGTGAAACCACCTCGAACCTTACCGCTATCGCTGCGATTCCTGTGCCGCAGTGATGCGGTTAGATATTCATAACCGGAGATTTTTTGGCGCAAGAGATTCTCATGGCTGGGCGGCGAAGGTAGCGCCGTGGAGAATCTGATCAAAATAAGGCTGGACGCGAGGAAGGTCGTTTTCAGTGGTGGTCAGCGCCAGCGAGCCCGCCTGACGATCGTGACAAGCATAAATCTGCCGTTGCACAAAGTGCGGGCCGTCATCCGTCTTGTACCGCACGACGAAAGTTTTTGTTTCTTCGGCGCCTGAAATGGCGGGAGACTCGGCAGACACGATCTCGGGATGCGAGACGAACAGGCGCAGCATTTCGATTTGGGATTCCACATACTGGCTGAACGTTTGGCCGGGAGCGAGGGTTTCGTCACTCACCGTCACTTCGCTGAGGAAGGCGCCTCGTTCCAGACGCCGAAGGCCAACCCCCTCCACCACGCTCCAGCCTGGGGGAATGATTCCAAAGAACCAGCTTCCGATCTGAGCGGCCGTGGACTCAAATCCTGCGGCTGGCTCGACGGACAACATTTCCCGCTCTGAGCCACTCTCGACCGGCGTTTGAAGCCCCACCACTGCGGCCTGTTTATCAACGTTTTCTTCCGTAACGTGACCTGATGGCGGCGGGGAAATGGAAGCCGCAGCTTCCGCCAGGCGCGATGGGAGAGCGGGGCTGTCTGTGACGCACACCCGAAACCTGGTCTTGCCAGCCACAATCTCATCGCCATCCTGGATCGCAACCTTCGTGATCTTCTGGCCATTCACGAAGGTTCCGTTGGCGCTCCTACGGTCGATCACGCGGCAACTGACGCCGTTGCATTCCACGGCGAAATGCACACGAGAAAGGAAAGTGTCCTCGGGAATGGCGAAGTTGGCGTTCTCAGTTCGCCCCACGGTCACCGTTTCACCTTCCTGAATCGCAAGCCTCTTTCCAGCAAGACTGCCGCTTTGAATTTCAAGATTCACCTGCACGGGCTTAACTTCTCCTCATACCCATCGCATACGTCGCGCCAAAAATCCTGCCTCATTTTTCTTCGGCCGCAGAAGACGTCCCGCCTGTAGGATAAGACGTAACGACTGAACCTGGAGGATTGTCGCTGAAACTGTGGTCCGCATCCGCGCTTGCAGCAGTCAGATGATCTGCCTCATCGCCTTCCTTGCCGGCGTCGGAGCCGCTATCGTTTGTCACGTCACGACCGGAGCGTCTTTTTCTCGCATGTTCTTGAACCAACTCGCCAAGACGTTCGATTTTCACATCAGGATGCTGTTTCAGCGCAGGATCATTCAAAATCGCTTGAAATTCCTTAAGACTCAGTTGAGCGTCGAAATCGCGGCCCAGCACCACGAGCAAATCGATAAACCGGCATACATGACGATCGGAGATGATTCCACCGGTTCGAGCGCGTGTGATTCCGTACTGAGTCATCTCCCGAATTTTCTCCTCGCCAAGCTCCCGGCAGCGTCCGGGAAAAAACTGGTTCAAGTGCCGGATCACCCGGTTCTCAAACTTCTTGATGGCGTCAGCCTCAAAGGCCTTGACCTGTTCCTCGCGGATTTCGAACATCGCTGCACCTCCTCCTGCGCGCGGTAAGAATTGAGCGCGCAAAGCTGACCGCTTCGACCCTGGCCGTCACGCTCGCGGGGTCGCTTGTGGTTATCCCAGCGGAAAACTTTTCAGGCCGACACCCTGACCCGAATTGGAAAACCGCAGCAGGTTCTGCGCCTTTTCGTCTTCCATCAACATATACCGGATAGGTCCAAAAAAACGGTTGATTTCATCAGGATAGCAGGTGGGAAGAAACAGGCGCAGCACGCGCGGATCGTAATAGCGGAAGTAGACCTCCCGGTGGCCGGGCAGCCGGACTTTCAAAAACTGCCGCAAATGGCCTCGAAGTTCCTCCACAGGCAGATCGCACGTCAGGAAGACCCCCCAACTCTTGCCCCAGCCTTCGTAAACCAGCTTTTCAAGCAAGACCGAATCTCTTCGGAGCGCGACCAGGTACGGCGCAAAGTGGGCAAGCCTCGCACCCTCGGGGCCTGCAAAAAGGGAAAGAAGATCTTCTCCCGATTCCACCAGTACTTTCAATACGGAGGGCTCCCGCGCGGCGTCGAGCAGGGCGTAAAGCGGCTGAAAGTGATCGCGGAACAGCGAAAGCAGGCGAGTTTCACGAGTTTCAGCCAGCGCCGCGTGCCCTGCCGCGACAGGATCCGTTGACACTTTGTCCCCTGCTTCGATTCGTACGAGGAACGCGCTCTGACCCGCTGTGATGCGGTCGCCGTCCTGAAGAACCGCCGCTTCCACCCGTTCACCATTCACGCGAGTGCCGTTGGTGCTTTTGTAGTCCCGGAGCCGGCAGACTTTTCCATCATATTCAACAGCGAAATGGACCCCCGACATATGGGCGTCGGCAGGGAATGAGATATCAGCCCGCTCTGTTCTGCCGATTCGCACGAAGCTTCCGGGCTTCACCTCAATGACTTTTCCGGCAGCCGGTCCTGAAAAAATCTGGAGGATCACTCGCATGGCTCTAGGGGCGAAGTCAGAATCCTGGGGCTAAACTTTGCTGAGGGCGCTTGCAAACTGTTCGGCAGGACCCGCCGCTCCAGACAAACCTTACCCGTCGGGGCTTGGCTCAACAAAGGGCGTACCCTCTTGCGAAGCGCGAGCCAGGGCCGCGGCGGCAGCGGATTGCATCGCTTGCGCCAAGGCCACAAGCGGGCCCATTGGCGTGACCACCACGGGCGTCCCTATGCCCACTTCGCCAATCTCGACGGTCGGCTCTCCCATGATGATCGGGTTTGCAGGCCCCAAAGCCAGCCCGGGCTTTTCAACCACAATGTCGCCCAGGCGGCAGGCCATCATGTTGTTGATCAGGACGGTCGGGCTGCCCATCAGGACCGAGCCGATGCCATCGGGGCCAGAAACACTTGTGGCAGGACAGGCGTGCTGGTCAATGGTTGCGCGCCACGCCGGCAGGCCGCCAATCAGCACATTGGTACTTCCCGGACCCGGTGCGAGGGGCGAGCCGTGTGTGGTTGGGTCAGTAATGCGAGCGGCTGGAGGCATAAGTTAATTTTAAATTTTCGATTGCCGAATTTTCGGTTGCAAAACCGTGTGGTCAGAATGTCCTCTGACGTCTGAAGCCTACGAATTTAACTTCCCGCCCTTACTGCCGTCGTCAGCCGTATCAGGATCTTTCGGGTCTGTCGGCAAGTCAGGCTGGTCGGGCGACTGGGTGGATGCGCCAGGGCCGCTGCCGGCGCCGCCGCCGCTATTGATGAGCACCATGGTCCCCTGAATGGAGACGCCTTCGGGGCCAATATCCACAAATCCTCCGGGGCCTTTCAAAGATAATTGCATGCCCGCTTCAATCACAACAGTCATTCCGGCCTTAAGATGGATCGTCTCACCCGCTTCGAGCGCGTGCGTCATTCCCACCTGCTCATTTCGTGACTGACCCACTGTGAGCGAGACGTTGCTATTGACCTGAGAGACCTGGTCCCCGCCCACCATGAGGGACATCTTTCCGCCGACAGCCTCTTTCCGGTCGCCCTCGACGAAGAACGATCCGTTGCCGTCCACCGCGTACTTCTGGTCTCCCACAACCTGAAAGTGCAAATCTTTTTCAATCTCCGCGAAGTGGCTGCCCTTCACGTGGCTGTGCTTGTCGCCTCCCACCGCCTCCAGTTGATTGGCTTGAACAATCAGGTGGCGGTCTGCGCCCACGTACTCGCGCGACTCCTTCTCGACGCGCAGGTCCATGTCCTTTTCTGCGTTGACAAAAATCTGCTCGCTCCCTTTCTTGTCCTCAAAGCGGATTTCGTTGTAGTTTGCTGACCCTCCGTCTTTGGAGCTGCGCGACATGAAAGTGCTTCGCGTGCCGTTGTCAGGAAGCGTATACGGCGGCATGACCTCCGCGTTGTAAACGCGACCCGTGATGATAGGCCGGTCCGGGTCGCCTTCGAGAAATTCCACAATTACTTCCTGGCCGATGCGAGGGATCCACATGGCCCCCCAATTTTTCCCCGCCCAGGGCTGTGAAACCCGAATCCAACAGGAACTGTTTTCATTCTTTTTTCCCTGGCGGTCCCAGAAGAACTGAACCACCACGCGACCATATTGATCCACCCAGATCTCTTCTCCCGATTTACCCACCACCACCGCTGTTTGCGGTCCCTGGACAATCGGCTTTGGAGTCCGCCGCGGAGGGCGGAATGGGACCGAAGCGGGTATGCAGGTAAAGTGATTGGAATAATGAGAACCCGTGTCGGACTCTCCGGTGTAGTAAATTCTCCCCACGGAAGCCGCGTGCTGAACCGCGGTAATAACGTAGCTGGTATTCATATCCTGGCGATAATGATCGCTCAGAGTGAAATGGTAACCCGAGGTAAAGGCCCGGCAGGTGCTATCGCCCTGGACAACCAGATGGTTGGCTTCCACTTCCTGCATGCGCAGTTTGGCCAGGCTTTGGCCCTGCCCTTTATTCGCGTATTCGCCCGGATAGTCATAAAGTTCAAAGTTCGCGTTGTTCCCAACATCCACCACAGTAGGTTCGCTGGATAACAGGCTGGTGCTCGGAGTTTCGAAATTATAATCGTTCAGGGAATACTTGCCGGTGCGCAGCTCTTGCTCGACTTGCCAGCGCGTGATGAGGTCCTCATCCTCCGTTCCGCCGGAAACGAGGTCGCAGCGGATGGTCTCAGGATCAAGCGATGGAAAACTGCCCGGCGAATCCACCATCACCATCGTGTGTTTGCCGTCTGTGTGCTCGAAATAATAGGAGATGCCGTACTGCTCCATGAGCCGCGACACAAAATTGAAATGCGTCTCACGGTACTGCACGCAATATTCCTGGGGGTCATAGGAACCTTGCAACGAATTCCGGAAGTCTTGAAACCCAAGGTCCTGGAAGACTTGCGTAATGATATCGGGAACCGCCATGTTCTGAAAAATGCGGCAGTCAGCATTTCGGGTGAGAAACCAGAGCCAGGGAACGACCTCGGCGTGGTAATGAGTGAAGCGATCGTCCTGCCCGCTCTGGACAAAGCGGCTGACGTAGCCGTTAAAGTAGCGCTCGCCGCCATCCGCAAGCTCCACGGCGATGGTTACGTTCTGTCCTACGATATCGGAGAAGGAAATCGAATCATTCTCAGAAAGCAACTCCAGATGAAAACTGAAAAGCCGCGAAATGCCTTCGACGCCGCTAAGTCCCTGGAGCAGGAGGGCGTCTTCACCGAGAGGTGTGCTGACGGAGATCAATTTGCCTTCCTGGGTGTATGCCATAACGCCGAACTCCAACCCTTCTCTAGCCTAGATTCGCAGATGCGCCGCCATTCACGATGATGGGCAAGGTTTTGACGGCTTCAATCGGGTTTAATCGTCCGCCAGCGACTCTGAGCGCGCTTCTTTTCTACAGCCTCTTATTGCTGAAACCATCGCGTGCTTTTGAACTCATCCTCTGGGACGGATTTCCATAAAATCCCCGCTTTCCGGCATTCCTCTTCGAGTCTTCGCTCGAAATCCTCCCTCGAAGCTTCCTGCAGGAAAATACATTCCGCAAAATCCCCATCCACCCCGGGGAAGATGATCCCTTGCACCCCAAGGTTCAGCAGGGTTTCCCGATGGAACGCCGCTTTCTTCCAGAGCTGAAAGATGAACGGGTAATCAAGCCGCGGGAGCGTGGAACCCGGGGGAAACAGCAGCGACATCTGGCTTCGCATCTCCCAGCTAAACGGCTCCGCGTGAAACATCAGTCGGGCTATCCCAGCCTTTTCCGTTGAGATCAAAGGCAACGAAGGCGCTCCCCGCAGTCGATCGCCCGTTCCAGGTCGCAGATCGTAAGCCCATCCTCCTTCGACCGATTGCCAGCCGGAAGAACTACCAGGTTGCGCCGATGCCGAAGGATGAAGAAAAACGAGCCTGTGACCTCGGCATAGCGCTCGCGCTAGGATTTCTTCAGCGCTTGAAGGCACTCCTGCATCGATAGGCGTCTCGCTCATCACCCATCCGATCAGGAGCACCCAATATCCTGCACCGGGCCGAATGCGTAATTCCCAACACGGGTCTCGCGGATCGTGAGTTGAACGAAGCGCTATTAGCCTTTCCTGGCCAGTTGTCTTTTCGGATCCGCGCCTCTTCACAACTTCTCACTCATCGGGCGGCGTCAGGCGGCAAATCATCAATGGCTCGGAGCCGGCATTTCAGGCACCGGCTCGAAGAATGTCTCCTCGACCCAATCATAAGTTTTTCCTGCCGCCCAGGAAGCGCCGGCGTATCCGGCAATGCCTCCCACAATGCAGCCGCCGAGCCCGCCAATCACTGTGCCCAGCCCCGGTTCAGCCACCGTACCGCCTTCTGCGCCGCCGCCCCCCACAAGTTCGCAACCCGCCCAGGCTCCCGCCCATCCGGCCGCCACGCGGGCCACCTGCCGCCAGCGTTTCTTGGCAACCACAATCGAGTAGACATCGATCGCCAGACCCACCACGAGCAGCGCGCGGCCTGCGTATTTGAAGTATCGCGCGGTTTTAAAGAGCGCCTCTCCAGCGCTTCCGGCCGGGGCGTGGTCCGGGATTCCGAATTCCGAGAACGTTCCTTTCTGATTCCAGTGGTAATCAATCGTGCCCGTTCCTTTGTTGTACCCATAATCCAGGCGCAGGACACGCTTTCCGGCAGCGTCCTGAATAAAAACCGTTGAAGTCGAGCCGGACTTTGGAACCCATCCACGGGGCGAAAGCTCAATGAATAATCCGTTTGAGCCAGGAACCGGAATGCGCGCGACTGAGGCCATTCCGACGCCCACCGGCACCGTTCCCGAAACAGGCGGCGGATAACCTTGGGCGCTCTGGTTGCTCTGGGAAGTCTGCGCCTGCTGTTGGGCCACTTCCCACGACACATATTGGCTTGAAATCGAGCAACTCAGGGTTTCGGACTGGTTCTCAACTGATTGAAGTGGGCGCGGCGCGGGCGGAGGCGCCAGACACTGATTCTCCTCATCATCCATTTTACAAACAGGGTTCTCAGTGCAGACTGGACCCGGAATTCTGCTGCCGCCCACTGCAAGTGCTCCTCATGAAGAATTGCGAACCGTCAGGGATCCCGCCTTACTTAGCCATAGACAAACGAGCCCTCTGGACCGATGCTGACGTGAATTCGGCTCATTCTTTCCCCTTCAGCCATGCGTCCCAGCAACTGGCGAGAAATCTCAGGCAGCAGCGTGTTGGTCAGGATGTTGTCCACATTCCGCGCGCCGCTTTCAACCTCCGTGCAGCGGCGAGCCACCTCGTCCAGCACGGCGTCATCGTAAGTCAGGTGTATCTTGTGGTTTTCATTAAGCCGTCCCTGAATCTTGCTGAGCTTCAGCTTGATGATCTGTTTCATGGATTCATCGCGGATGGGGAAGTAGGGGATAATCACCATGCGCCCCAGGAAGGCGGGCTTGAAAATCTTGTTCAGCTCGGGTTTGATGGCCTGAACCAGACCTTCCGGACTCGGAGTGGTTTCCGGATCGGCGCAGAGTTTCATCATGGCATCGGTGGCGGCGTTCGTGGTGAGAATGATAATGGTGTTTTTGAAGTCGATCTCGCGCCCCTCTCCGTCCTCCATCATGCCTTTGTCGAACACCTGGTAGAAAAGCTCCAGCACGTCCGGGTGAGCCTTTTCGACTTCGTCGAGTAGCACCACGGAATATGGCCGTCGGCGCACAGCTTCCGTCAAGACTCCGCCTTCACCGTACCCAACATAACCCGGAGGCGACCCCTTCAAGGTTGAGACCGTGTGAGCCTCCTGAAATTCCGACATGTTGATCGTAATCAGGTTGCGCTCGCCGCCGTAGAGAAGGTCCGAAAGGGCGAGGGCGGTTTCAGTCTTTCCCACGCCGCTCGGCCCCACCAGCATGAAGACGCCGATCGGCTTGTTGGGATCATCCAGGCGAGCGCGAGATGTGGAAATTCGCTGGCTGATGAGATCCAGCGCGTGAAGCTGGCCGATGACGCGCTTGCCGAGAAGCGACGGCAGGGAGAGCACGGTAGTGATTTCGTCCTTTAGCATTTTGCCCACCGGAATGCCTGTCCAGGCCGAGATAACCTCGCCCACAATTTGAGCATCCACTGCGACACGCATCATCGGAGTTTCCCCCTGGAGGGCCGCCAATTCCGCCTCAACCTTGTTGAGCTCAGCCCTTGCGGCGGCGGGATCAGGGCGCGCGGCAACAGCAGCCGCATCCTGCGCGGCGGAAGCAGCCCCATCCGGTTGGCTGGCGGCGGAACTTGCAGCGGTCGCAATCGCGCTCTGGCTTGCCGCCTGCCCGGCCGCGCTGGCTGAGCCTACGACCACGCCTTCAAGCTGCGCCTGAATTTCGCGGATGCGGGCTACCAAATCGCCTTCCTTCTTCCATCGCGCGCGCAGGTCGGCAAGGCGCGACTCAAGCTCCGTTTTCTGCTTTGCGATCGCTTCCAGGCGTTCGCGATGATCAACGCCCAGGGCTGTTTCGCGCTCAAGAATCCGTTGTTGGACGGCAAGATCATCAAGTTGGCGAACGAGGTCTTCGATGGCGGGCGGCGTCGAGTTCTGGCCGAGCGACAGGCGAGCGCAGGCCGTATCAAGAACACTGACAGCTTTATCAGGAAGCTGCCTGCCTGCCAGATACCGGTGAGATAATCGAACCGCCGCGGACAGGCCCTCGTCCAGAATTCGCACCTTATGGTGTTTCTCGAGCGACGGCACGATGCCCCGCAGCATCACCATGCATTTGGCCTCATCAGGTTCCTCAACCTTGACGACCTGGAAACGCCGCGCCAACGCCGCATCTTTCTCAAAATATTTCTTATATTCAGACCAGGTGGTGGCGGCCACGGTTCGGAGTTCACCCCGGGCCAGTGCAGGCTTCAGGAGATTTGCAGCATCCCCTTGCCCAGCCTGACCGCCCGCGCCGATCAAGGTATGGGCTTCATCAATGAAAAGAATAATCGGTGAAGGCGAGGCTTTGACCTCTTCAATCAAACCCTTGAGGCGGTTTTCAAATTCGCCTTTAATTCCCGCTCCTGCCTGAAGCAAGGCCAAATCAAGCGTGCGAATGGCGACGTTGCGCAGCGGGGGCGGCACATCGCCTTGCACCACCCGCAACGCAAAACCTTCGACCACGGCCGTCTTTCCAACGCCCGCCTCACCCGTGAGAATGGGATTATTCTGTCGGCGGCGAGTGAGAATATCGATCACCTGCCGCACCTCTGCGTCTCGCCCGAGCACCGGATCGATTTTCCCATGGCGGGCATTCTCGGTGAGATTGATGGTGTATTGGTCGAGATTCGGCGTTTTGCCGCCGGCAGCTTTCGGGGCTGCGCCCGCCGCCGGACCGGCTGCCGCCGCCAACGCTTCTTCACTCGAGCCGGTCACAATCCCGGCAAACTCGCTGCGCAGCGCGTCGGCCTGGATTTTCTGAAGTTCTTTGCTCACATCCCGCGCCAGACGCGCCAAATCCTCATTCGTCACCAACACCAGGATTGTGAATCCCGTGCGCACCTGACTCTCGCCGTAATCAATCGAGCCGATGGTCCACGCCTCGGTCAACATCTTCACCAGGGTGGGGCTGAGTGCCGGAGTGCGGGCATTGCCCGACTTCAATTTGTCCAGACTGCGGGTAAGCTCTGCCGTGAGCCGCGATTTATCGACGCCAAAGTGATTCAAGATGCGTGAAAAATCAGTATCGGTCGCGTCAAGGAGCTTGAGGAGGTAGTGCTCGATTTCAACATCGTAATGCGTTCTCGATAGGCACAGCCCTGCCGCCGCTTCGAGGGCGCTCCGCGTGGGATGATTCAATTTCCCAATCAACGATTTCAAATTAATGGCCATAATCGGTCCTCCTGTTGGATCGCCCCGGTCAAAAGAGCTTCTGACCGCGGCCTTCCGAAAAAACGTGGTCGTCCCACAGCGATGAGGCCAGCATTGCAGCCAGCGCTTTCACAGCGCCAGGACGGTGTCCTGGGCGTCGGTATGGCTGGGGGCGGTTTTCGCCCAGGTCAGCCAGCCGAGCCGCGGCGATTTCTCGCCCTCCGCCCCCAGTTCGCAGGGCGGCACATCGTCGCGCTTCAGAATTAATTGCGCTTCAAAGTCGATCTCATCGTTCGAGAAAAACCTCACCCAGGCGCGGAGCGGTCCATAGGCGGAGCCTGTCGGCAAAAAATCCAGATACTGGGAAAGGCTAAGCGGTCCCAGCTTGATTCGCGCTCGCGATTCCTGAGTCCAGACTTCGTCGCCCGCTACCGCACCAAACCCGAGCTGCTGAGAATAGGTGTTCTCATCTTCCAGGCAACACTGTGTGGATGAATCCAGCCGATACCACGCGCCGGCGAACTGCTCGATTTCAACCGGCACGCCGAAATAGTCTTCCAGAATCTGGCGCAGCGCTGTGGCCGACCTGGGTCGCTGCGCGAGCAACCCGGCGTAGTACAGGAAGGAATCGTCAGGCAGCACCTGACGGTCTTCCAGTCCGGGCGTTCCAAGCCCTACCAGGGATTTCAAATGGTCCGAGAACCGGTCTTCTTCCCCTTCATACTGAATCATGAACCGGTATTTCTCCCAGGCGCGATAAAACAGGGAGATCATCCGGTGATTAAAGAGGTCTAGAAAATCCTGAAGAGCCGTATCCCCTTGCCGGAGCCGGTTGACGATAAGTTCCGTATAATAGAGCGGCAAAACTCCTTCCGGCCCGGTCAACCCCATGAAGTTGACCTCCATGCGAGGAGGAGCCTTCTCCCAATTCATCGACTGGATCTCGCTGGCCGGAAAGGAAAGCGACGCATGGGCCCCAAAGCGAACCGCCTCTTCCGACGGCTTCTCAAACCGACCCACACCCTTGCGCTCGGGAAACAATCGCTCGAGCAGGCGCACCGCCTGAAAGAACTCGAAGCCATAAGGCCGGGCGCGCAACTCGCTTTGGATGTCGGGTTCGGCTAAATCAAGATCGCTTGTCCTGCTCTCGGCGGCCATGCGCGTAACGCCTTCCTCCTTTGGCGCGTTGTCGCGATCAGTTGCGTAAAACTGTTCATCGAGGCATAAAGCCCCAGGAAATGCTCCAAAATTCCGGCGAAGAGATAAACCCCGCCTCCGGCGAAATTCTCTTCGTCGAATTCGATCTCCACCTGTGTGCCCCGCACAAACGAAATGCCATTTTCCGAGACGACACGCGCAAAGCGGCGCTGGCTGTTCACCTTCGTGATGCCGTCGATCTGCTTTTCCAACTCTGGCAGGCCGGAAAGATTATAGAGCCGCAAGATCTCTTTGAGGGCATCCGCGCCTTCTTCAACCAGGGAGAGGTAATTCAGCGACAGGTGCGAAATCAGCCGCCACAGGGCGCTGCCGCCGGTGGGAGGGCGAATGGTCTCGGTGGGCTTTTTCAGGGCGACGATTCGCTTGATGGACGGCACGCCTTCTACCTCAAAATCGCCCGCTTCATTCCCGAAAGGCAGCCGAAAGGGCAGATCGCGATTGGAGCAGGTGCAGCGGACCGTAACGGTATCAGAAGACGGCCGGGCAGGCCGCGAGGACATATCGACCAGAGAAAGGAAGACGTCCGTCCCTTCATCGCCTTTGCGAGTCGATGGCCGGCGCGTGGCGTGCCAGAAGATTTGGTTCTTGCCTTCCACCCTGTGACGGCAGGAATAGAGAGGCTCGACGTGCTGAACTTCGTGGGATTGAGGATTGGTGATGACCACGTCGTTGATGGAGAAAACTTCGGTCGCATGTCGTCGCCGCGCATCTGGAACTACGGGATACTCCGATCTTGTGTGATCCAGCAGGATGGGTTCCGCCGTTTGCGAAAAGAGATTCACTACCGGCGAGCAGCCCAGGCGAATTGTTGACGCCGTGACGCCCACTTCGAGCTTCTGCTGGCGGTCGCTCAGTTCGAAAGGCGAGATCAGAAAGATGATTTCCAGTTTGCTCCGAAAGTTTGCAAGCGCCGGAGCGCTGAATCCCTGAAGTTCGAAGAAAAGGAATTTTTCAGGAAATGCAAAATATTCCTGAAGCAGGCGATAACCTGCAAAGGAGCGCTTGGGGTAGGGCAGCAGCGCCTCGTCTTCCGTGAACCCCATGGGGCGCAACAAGTTCGGTTCGAGCGGCGGCGCAGTGGCCTTTGAATCCGAAGCCGGATCACGCAGCAGAATTTGGATGCAATGGTTTGACAGCAATTCGTAAAGCGTGTGAACCAGGCCGCTTTCGCCGTCAAGATGAAACGGCAACGAACTGATTTCCAGCTTGTCGAAGCTTACGTCGGGCAGGCACGTGAGTTCAACCCGCAAATACGCCGCCGCGTCGCGGGCCCGGACCGGCGGGCGCAGCCGGTCCAGCGTGCCCCACTGCGCATCTGAGACGGTGAATGGCCACAGCGTGGCGTCGTAACAAGTCTGGAATTTGCACGGCAGGTCTCCAACCGGTCTGGAATAAAGAATCGAGCCGCGGGGAATGGTGAGGCCTGTCGTCAGCTTGCCTTGCTCCGGATCGAGATAAAACTGCGCCACCGACATGGAGGGAATGGGCCGGAGATAGTGGGGATAAAGAACGCCTAGCAGCGCTTCCGTAATCTCAGGAAACTCATCGTCAATCTTCAGGTGAACGCGGGCGGCAAGGAACGCAAATGATTCCAGCATGCGCTCGACGTGCGGATCTTTGCTCGCGCCCGGCTCAAGCAGAAGACGAGCCGCGATTTTCGGATGTTTTTCGGCGAATTCCACGCCCACCTGGCGCAGAAACGTCAGTTCGCGCTCGTAGTAATAGCGCAGGTCGTCACGCACTGCCTTCCCCTTTCACTTCGTACTCTCCGGTGCTGGTCTCAAGAACTGTGTCGAAATAGATGGGCTCCGGCGCCGGATCGATGCGAAGCATGCCTTCGATGAGGAAGTGAAGACTCCGCGTGTTATCCCCCATCGATTGCAGGCTCACGCGCACCCCCTGAAGCCTTGGCTCGAACAGAGCAATGGTCGATTCGATGGTTCTCAGCAGGCGGCCCTGGTCTTTCGCGGAGCGCAACGAAAGCGAGGTAATATCCGGCAGCCCGTAATCGTAAACCGATCCTTGCAGGTCCTTGGACGTATACTCCGCCGCATCCAGCGGCTGGCGCGTATTCAGAAGCCACTCAAGGTCCCGGCGCAAAGAAGCCTTGAGCGCCCGCAGCGACTGAGGACGCGTGAGAGGCGCTTCCGCGCGGCGCTGGGGTTCTTCGTCGATCAGCCGATCGAGCACGGAGAGTTGAACCGCGCTTTCAATTTCTCGCCTGGGCATCGCAAACTCAAAGAGCCCTCAAAAATCATTAAGGAGGAGCTGCTCCCGATGGCCAGCTTCCTGACCTGTTCTCCTATTTCAGACATTCCAATGCCTGGGCCGGATCGAGACGACAAATGCGATCATAAACCTTCTGTTTCTCCGCGTCGTCGCGCCGCAGCTTCACCAGGCAGCGGAAAAGCAGCGCCAGCGGCTGCGCGATGTTTTCCGAAGCTTCCCACTCTTCCAGCTTGCGGCGTTCAATTTCGTTCGCCAGTTCTTCCAGAATGGGCTGCGCAATGGATTCATTGCCCGTGGCCATGCAAATTCCGGCCAGTTGAATTTTGCGCTGGAATCGCCCGCGCCCGGAACGTTCCTGGGTCATGGCCGCGGATAGAATAGCAATCGCTTCCTGCGTCCGCCCACTTCGCGCCGCCTCTGTGGCCAGTTCATAAGCATCCGGCGGCCCCTGCTCGGTTGTTTCCTCAAGGCGCTCTTCGCGCATTTCAATGACTGGCGCGATGATCTGCGGAGCTTCCGGTGGGGGCGCGGGCGGCGGGGGAAGAGGGATGATAGCTTCCCGCAGCCATGCCTGCGTCTCCGCATTCGCGGTGGGAGTATCATCCATCAGCGTCAGTTCCGGAAGCTGGGGATAATCCAGAAGCAGCGCCTTCAGCGCCGATTGCGTCGACACTGCGATTGGATCGTAATAGCTGCCGAGTTCAGCGCAGGCCCTTGCAACGTAACGGTGCAAATCCAGCCAGCCCCTGCCGCAGGGCATCCCCATCGCCGTCTCTGCTGTTTCCAGCACTTCCTGCCACTGGCCTTCAAGGGAGGCGCGCTTGATCTGTTGCCGGATTTCCGTGGGCGGCGCTTCAAGCAACGTTACATCGATTTCAGAGCCGGCAGCCCGCAATTCACCCCAGCGCAGGCCGCGCAGCATGAGGTAAGGAACAGGGCTATAAGGCTCCTGCTGACGTAAATATCGGGCTATGGCGATCACCCGACGGACAGCGTCATCATGATCAACGGGTTCTTCAGGAACGATTTTTCGCGCCGTGCGGCGGGGCGCTTCCGCAACCTCAGCCTGCTCGGTCTCTTCTGTAGAGACATGGGCCTCCTCGGCGGCCTCAGCAGTTTCCTCCGCCGGCTCGGCGCTCGGTTCCTGCTCTTCTTTCTTCTTGAGCAGAATCCGCACAGTCTGTTTTACTTCCTCAAGCGCGGTGCGAAGGGGCCCGAAGGCAGGAGCGGCGTCCCCAAATTTTTCATTGGCGACGGCATCCAAAGCCTGGAGCGATTCGAGCGTCTTCTCCAGGTCTTCCGCCGCCTGCTGGTAGGAAGCCTTTTTCGTGCCGGCCAGCGCCTCGTCGAATTCCTCCGGCGTCACCTTCTTTTCTTCGATGGCCTGCTGCCTGGCAGCCTGCTTCGCCTCATTGCCCTCGCATTCCTGCTCGGAAGGAACCCCTCTCGATTGTTTGTAATCGAACCAGTTAAAACCGGTCTTCGTCAGCGGAGGTTTCGGATCGGTCAGCGGTGTCCGTTTAATCGTCTCACCCAGGCGCGTCCCCACCCATTCGAGCGGGGCCGCGCGCAGTTCCGCATCGCCATCCTCCAATTCCGGATAGAGGGTTTCCCAAAAGTTTTCGAGAAGGCCCCGAAGGAGATCGAGTCCTTCCTGAAATCCGGCAAACCGGTGTTTTCGAAGCAGCGCTTCGGCAAGCCAGGCGGCAATCTGGAGATCTTTGCTGCGGTTGGCCAGCGCGTCGGTTGCGAGCTTGATCACCAGGGCTGGATCAGCCTTCTTCACCTCGTGCTGCCATTCACCCTGCTCAAGCTCTTCTTCTTCCCGGCGCGCCTCTTTGATTTTGTCGTAAAAGAAGGTGGGGTCTTGCTTGGAGATAGGAGTATAGCGGAGACTCTCCCCGCTCGGATTAGGTCCAGGGATGGGATTGAGAAGACTGCCAGGAAGAAGCATGACGGTCAAGGAGCCGCTGACGCTGGCGCGAACTCCAATTTGCGCAATTCCAGAAAGGGAAACTCTTCTCCGTCCCGGAGAAGCATTTTTTGGCCTACTGGAACCACCTCACCGTCTTCTTCCACCCAGGCAGTCGCCCGCCCCAGCCGCACGCCGTCGTCCGGGTACTGCCAGGAGAAGGGAGAAAGGGCGGGCAAGAGAACTTCGCCCAGCTCAATGTCTTTAAACGAAGGGCCGGTCCGAACCACCGCCGGCGCCCAGATCAGGTCACGAAGCCGTTGCGGAGCCTGCATCTCAACCGATGCAATGTGCTCGAACGGAATCCAGAGATAACTTCCGGCAGCCAAAACCTCCAGACGCGCGCCAATACGCGGGTCAGCATCCGTGAGCGTCTGAAAGGGCTTGCCGTTCAGCGTTCCAGCCGGCGAGGATGGAGAAGGTTCAGAATCGGGCTTCCGATATTGCTTCTTCTCAAACATTTCCTGACGGGTTTTTTCCGCATGGATTGCCGCCCGATAAACCAGTGAACCCAATTCCGCTTTCTCGTTTCCCTGCGCCACAACTTCCAGGTGTTTTCCCGCGCGGTCAAAATCACCCGTGAAGCAAAGCAGCTCGAACAGAAAGGTGCGCCGCTTCGCATCCGCCGGATGGTCCTTAACCTCAGCGATCAACGCCTGGACAGCTTCATCCAGCTTGCCAGCCCGAAATAGCTCTTGGGGAGTCATAAGACCCAACTTTGGGAGATAGGAAATGACGAGCATAGAAAGCGCATCAGCGCCGCCCTTGTGGACGCCCCCCTCACCCCTGCCCCTCTCCCTAAGGGAGAAGGGGTGAATTCTCTTTGATGATTTCTGACCCTCTCCCCGCAAGCGGGAAAAGAGCGCTCCAACGAGTCGGAGCGGGTGAGGGGAACCAAAATACGTGAGTGAACGGATGAAATGCAGCGCTTAAACCGCCTCATCCTGGGAGGCCGATTTTCGCTTCTCACTCGTCACTTCCTACCGCTTTCCTTGCCGACCTTCGGCATCTCTCAGGCCGCACAGAGGCTTGCTTTCTCTGTGAACCTGAGAGTCCGATGCCTTAGGAGGTGCCTTTGACAGCCTTCAAGTCGTACGTCGCCTTGCCGGCCAGCTTGACGTTGCCTTTATCGTCCTGCTCGTAATATTCGTACTCAATTTTGGCAAAGTTGAACGAGACCGAGTCCATGGGAATTTCGTCGCCGGCCGAGCCCCCGGTCGCGAATGAGGAAATGAATACATCGGTGAACTTGATCTTCAAGTATTCCTGCTGCTCCTTTCCGGCCTTCCGGCAGGTTAACAAGGCGTCGGGGATATGTTCGCCGTTGGCGCAGGCCAGCATCAGCTTCGGGCTCGCTTTGCTGTTTCTCATCGCGAAAGAGAAGTCATTCATGGAGACCTTGCCGCTTCCGCCGCCGCCGCCAAAGGCCATGGATCCGCTGTTCGATTCGCCCCACGACCAGCTCAGCAGGTCAATCTCGTTCTTGTGTTTGTCAGCCTGGCTTTCGCCGTCAATGCCCTTTATCTTCAGGAAATAATCAACTGCCATGAATCGTATGCCTCCTGTGAATTCAAGTGTTAGGCAGCTTGTCGAAAAAGTGGAATGATGAGGCCATTCTGAAAAACCCGCCGACCGGCAGGGCGTGAAAAACCCCTGGCCAAGGCGCGCAGATTCAGCGCTCCGTGGCTCGGGCATCTTTTCCGGGAATCACTCAGGATGGCGCCCCCTCCTAATTTTTTGGGCAAGCTGTAAGGTTGTTGCCGGTAATACGTGCCTGATTCAAACGGGTTATCGAAAGCTTGCGAGTTTTTGAGCGAACGGTTACTTCTTGGCGGGCGCCGGCAATTCGGCAACCAACCGCAGAGAAACCGTGAGTTCATCAAGCTGGAAGTGCGGCCTCAAAAACGCCACGGCCCGATAGACGCCGGGTTTGCCGGGCACTTCTTCCACATCCACGCGCGCATCGCGCAAGGGGAACTGCGCCTTGGTGCGGGCGCTTGCCTGGTCGTCGACCGTCACGTACTGGTTGATCCACTTGTTCAGGAAGCTCTCGCAATCCGCGCGAGACATGAAGCTTCCCACCTTGTCGCGCATGATCGACTTCAGATAGTGGGCAAAACGGCAGACGGCCATCATATAAGGCAGTTGCGCCGAGAGCCGGGCATTGGCATTGGCGGCATCGCTGTCATAAAGTTTCGGTTTGTTGGCGGACTGCACGCTGAAAAATGCCGCCTTGTCCGTGCCTTTGCAATGCACCAGCGGGATCAGGCCCTGGTCGGCCAGTTCCTTCTCGCGCCGGTCTGTAATGGCGATTTCCGTTGGGCACTTCAGCGCCACGTCGCCTTCATCCGTGCGGAAAGTATGGGCCGGAAGGCCCTCCACCAGCCCGCCGCCTTCCACTCCCCGAATGGCGGCGCACCAGCCAAATTGCGCAAAGGCGTTGGTAAGCCGCGCACCAAGCGCATAGGCGGCATTGCCCCATAGATATTTCGAGTGGTCCGTGCCATCCACGCCTTCCTCGTAGTTAAACGCCTCGATCGGCTTCGTCTCGGCTCCGTAGGGCAGCCTCATCAGAATACGGGGGCACGTCAGACCGACGTACTTGGAATCTTCGCTTTGCCGGAACGACCGCCACTTGGCGTATTCTGTGGTGTCAAAAATCTTGCCGATGTCGCGCGGCTGGTCAAGCTGAGTGTAACTATCCATGCTCAAAAGCTGAGGCGAAGCGGCAGAGAGGAATGGAGCGTGCGCCGCCGCGGCGACTTGGGAAATCTTCTCCAGCAGTTCGATATCCTCCGGATGCTTGCTGAATTCGTAATCGCCCACCAGCGCTGCAAACGGCTCGCCGCCGAAAACGCCGAATTCCTCTTCATAGACTTTCTTGAAAAGCGCGCTCTGGTCAAATTCGGGCGCCCGTTGCAGATCACGCAGCAAGTCTTTCTTGCTTGCGTTCAGCACGCGAATTTTGAGCATGGAGCTCGTCTCGCTCTGGTCCAGCAGATATTTCAGTCCGCGCCAGCTCGCTTCCAATTTCTGGAAGGAGGGATGGTGCAACACTTCATTAAGTTGCAGCGAAATCAGATGGTCGATCTGCGCAACCCGCGCGTTGATCATCGCTTCCGTATCGCGCGAGACGGTCACGTTGCCTTCGAGAACTTGTGTCAGGAATTCCTTCACCAGGTCTTTGCCGCGTTCTCGAGTGGCGGCGTCCGTACCCAGCCGTCCTTCCTCCACAATTTGATCGAGCAGCCCCCGCTCGACGGTCTTTTCCGCAGCCGTGGAACCGGCCGCTGCTCTTTCCGCCTCACCCATTGGAACCTCCCTCCTGCGGCTTTTCCTTGCCTTGCCCGATTTCGCCTTTCAGTTTTTCAAGCTTTTCGGTGTTGCTGACCGCTTCGAGCAGCAGTTCATCCAACTTCTCGTTGGTTTGCAGCGTACCCTTGAGGTCGTTCAGCTTCGTTCTCAACTCCAGCAATTCGCGCAGCGGCTTCACCTGCCGGGCCACCTGATCAGGCTCAAAGTCATCCATGCTCTTGAAGTGAAGGTCCACCTTTAATTGACCGGCATTAGGGTCATCACTCAGCTTATTTTCAACTGCGTATGAAAGATGGGGCTTCATGCTCTCGAGCACCGAATCGAAATTATCCGGCGTGACTTCGACAAATCTTCGCTCTTTCAGCCGGGGGAGAGGATCAACAGGCTGGCCCGAAAAATCTCCCATCACCCCCAGTGCAAACGGCAACTCTTTCTGCTCAATAGCGTCGCCAACCTCGACGTCGTAGGTGACGTGGACGCGCGGCGGCCTTACCCTCTCGAGCTTCTTATGAACACTTTCCTTGGCCATTTTCAGGCCCCCCTTTGGACTGGTATATGAGTCAGCATTGATAATGTCGTACTGTGTTACCATCAATTGGCAACTTTGTCAACCAAAATAATGCCAGGACTTTCCTCATTTTTTTCAGGACATAAGCTCTCTCCGCAAGGATTTGCGGCCTTTTCGAGTGCGGGGCTGACTGCTTGGGTCTTCTTGCCAAGCCACTGGCACGCCATCATTTACTCGCCGTATCCGCTGAGTATTTCGCGGGTTTTGCAGGCCAGCAAGGTCAGCTCCACGATTGCCATCAACCTGAGCCGACACGAAGCGGGCGAGTTGTGGCAGGGTCGATTTTTCGACCGAGCATTGAGGACGGTGAAAGAATACGTGGAAACGGTCGAGTGTGCATGAGTATTTGGGAGCATCGGGGGAAGAGCAGGATCGGCTTTGCGGATTACGCATGAATCGTGTGAGATTGCCAGCCGATGAGCGCGCTGATCTGAAAACCCGGGTAGTGTCTCAGTTCGATTTTGTAGCGGCGGTGTCCTCACCGCCGGTTCTTGCCCTAAAAACCGCCGGTGAGGACACCGGCGCTACAGCGCGAATCCGGACTCTTTACCCAGACTCTGAAAGCCACGGACCTCACCAAAGCGGCGGT
>CADDZJ010000042.1 GCA_902812415.1 Acidobacteriota bacterium | reverse complement strand
CCTGATGGATTTGCTCGTCTAAGGCTGCTTTCCTGCGATCCAGTTCTTGAGAAGACTGAGCGGCATGTTCTTGAGCGATACCAGCCAGCGCGCTTTCCCGAAGTTGCAGAACACCTTGCTGAAGTTCCTGAATGAAGCCTTGGCGGAAGCTTTCGGCGGATTGGGAAATCTCGGCTCGGAAGCCATCCAGGGCCGAAACGACGGCTTGCTGAATGCCCTGATGGATTTGCTCGTCTAAGGCTGCTTTCCTGCGATCCAGTTCTTGAGAAGACTGAGCGGCATGTTCTTGAGCGATACCAGCCAGCGCGCTTTCCCGAAGTTGCAGAACACCTTGCTGAAGTTCCTGAATGAAGCCTTGGCGGAAGCTTTCGGCGGATTGGGAAATCTCGGCTCGGAAGCCATCCAGGGCCGAAACGACGGCTTGCTGAATGTCCTGATGGATTTGCTCGTCTAAGGCGGCTTTCTGGCGATCCAGTTCTTGAGAAGATTGGGTGATGCTGGCCAGTGTGATTTCCCGAAGTTGCTGAGCGCTTTGCTGGAGCTCGTCCTTAAAGTTCTCAAGCCCGGCTCGCAGTATCTGGGCGAGCTGCCCTTGCGTTTCCTCCATCATCTCGGCCTGCCGCGTCTGAAGCTGTTGCACCGTGGAGGAAAGTTGATCCGCGGTTGACGCTTGAAAGAAATCGCGGATTTCCTGCCTGAATTCTTGGGCGAGGGCCAGGACTTGCTCTCGCGCCACTCTTTGCGTCTCTGCCGCGAATTCAGAGGTTGCGGATTCGAGGTTTTGGGACACCCTGTTTGCTGCGTCCTCTGCCGCCGTTTTAACCAACTGCTCCGTAATTTCCTGGAGAGACCGCCGAGCTTGTTCGACCTCTTCGCGCGTACGTTGCCGGACGGCATCGAGATTGGAAAGAAGCTCCTCAAGGTGAGAGCTGGATTCTTTCGCGCGGTCGAGGACGCCATTAATTTCGGGGTCCAGGGCAGAAAGGGCTTTGCCCTTCTCTTCCAGTTGGCTGAGGGCGTTGTGCAGATTGGCCTGCAATTTGGCGTCGATCTGACCCGCCAGCTTGGCCAACTTCATCCCTGTCACTCGCAATAACTTTTCGGCTTCGATCTCGAGGTTGGCCAAGCTGGCTTGCCCTATCGGCTTAGAAGTCTCCGGTTGCGGAGGGGGAGCAGGCCTGAGGTCTGCCGTTTTGGTAGGCAGATCGATGGTGTATGAAATATTCGAACCCGAGGATTTCTCGGACCCTGCTGGAGATGGAGGCCGTGTGGCTTCCGGGCTCGCCTGTGATGAGGTTTGGGGACGGACTGGGGCTTTTTGCCAGTCTCCCGGAGGGTATTGAATTCCCCATACGTTCTTGGCTTCCAGCAGTTCCACCCCGATCTGATTCAGATCATCCTGGGATGACTTTTCGAAGAACCGAATAACTCGAGCTTTTACAGCAAGATGCAAGGGCGGGTTCTCGATCGTGATCTCTGCGCCGGTGGCTATTGGCTGAGCGGTTGCGATGCTGGCCCCTTGCCGGCTGATCGAGATGGTTCGGGTTTCCTCTCGGAAAACCTCGCCGCGCACATTTTTTCCGCTGATAACGATGGGTACTGAAATGAGCAGTCGGGTGCTTCGCCGCTGGTTAGCATTTGGCGGGTTCGCAGAAGGCTGTTGCGAATTGGGCCCTTGAGTTTCCACCCTATCTTTAAGTATCGGAAGAATTAGAAATTTCTTTAATAAAAGGAGGTTTATGTGTTCCCGATAAGCGCTCGGAGGTGGCTGCCTTCTATGGGCTTTGGCTCTCGGTTCGACTTCAGTCAAAAGACTGTTGTAGGGGCGCACGGCGTGCGCCCGTGCGCCTTGGTGATTTTTTCACCCCCCCTTGCTCCTTTGCAAGGCTGCATGGCAAAGTAGCGATAGGCAAAGCTCGCGCATTGCTGATTGTTGTTGAGACAGGAAGAGCTAAACGCGGGCAACGGGTTGTGGCGCATCAGCGCGATTTACACTTTCCGGGATGACCGATCTTCATATCTTCGCGGCCACAGGCGCAGAAGCTGGAGCGCTGAAGCGCGCCTTGAAGACCCCCTCTTTCGGTTTGCAAGCAAAAGGGGAAACCGATCAGGCGCGTGACCACTGCATGCCGAGTCTCCATGTAACCGGCATCGGGCCTTACGCCGCCCGGAAGTGGGCGCTGGCTGTCAGGGACTCCTTCCATTCTGACAAAAAGCCCGGAACGGTCATCATCATTGGGGCGTGTGGCAGCCTCTCGCCTAACCTGCCGGAGGAAGAGGTCGTTCTATATCGGAGCTGCCTGAGCGCTGCCCGGGAGCAAGAGCTTCCTTGCTCTCAGGCTCTCATTCACTGCCTAAGCCAGGGGCTTGCTACGCGCGGCGTCACTCACGCACTGGTCAAGGGGATTACTTCAGGCAGAATTGCCACTACGAAGCTTGAGAAACTGCAACTGGCGGAACGCGGCGCTGAAGTGGTGGATATGGAAAGCTATCAGATTCTGGAAGTGATGACCCCGGCTGGAGTGGCTTGCGCCGTTCTGCGAGTGGTATCAGACTCGCTGGATCGGGAGTTTCCCGATTTTAATCCGGCTCTCCGGGAGGGCGGTGAAGTGGATCGGCTTACTGCCGCCATGATCGCTTGCCGCTCGCCGTTCGAGACCGTGCGGTGGGCATTGTCGGGCCATAAGGCGATCCGTAAGCTTCAGCTTGCGCTTTGTGCGGCGCTTGAATCAAGCTGCCCTTTCGAAAAACGCGATCAACGGACTTAATATTCAACAAGAGCTTGTTTTCGGCGGAGTCTGACGGTTACATGTTAAGATGAAGTCGCGGGTTCTGAATATCAGGCAGGGCTATAATCTCTCCTATCGACGTTAATCAACATTTACAAAGCTTCTATGGAGGAACAAATGATCACTCCAAAGAGAATCACGGCGCTGGCGCTCGCTTTCTTCTTCGCGGCCCCGTTTGCCATGGCCGCCAGCGAACAGATCTTCGACGACAATGCCAATGTCCGTGAGTTAATCGCTTCGGCGATTGCCGAAGCCTCCCGCGACCACAAGAACATTGTCCTCGATTTTGGAGCCAATTGGTGTCCGGACTGCCATGCCCTGCATGAGCAAATGCATCAAGGCGAGCTTGCCTCCATCATTCAGAAAAACTTTGTGGTGGTCCCGGTCAGCGTCGGGCGCTATGATCGGAACCTGGATATCGCCCGCCAGTACGATGTTCCTCTTCGTCACGGCATTCCCGCGCTGGCTATCCTGGATTCGCGCGGCAAGCTGCTTTATTCCATGAAGGACGGCCAGTTCAGCAATGCGCGATCCATGAATAGTGCGAGCTTCGTGGAATTTTTCACGAAGTGGGAGCCGAAAAGGTAGGCGACTGCATCAGGAAGCTCGTTCAGCAGCCTGGCGCTGGAAAATTTCAATATAGACGTTCATCAGGGAAACCGCTGCCGGAGTGATTCCGGGAATGCGGGAGGCCTGGCCGAGGGTGAGCGGCCGCACGCGGGTGAGCTTTTCCACCACTTCGCGCGAAAGGCCCGAAACCTTGCGATAATCAAACCACTCGGGAATGCGGCGGGCTTCAGCGCGCTTCATGCGCTCGATCTGCTTTTCCTGCTGAGCGAGGTAGCCTTCGTACTTGAAATCCGTTTCCACTCGGCGCGCTTCTTCGCGGGCCAGTAAATTCTCCTGCTCCGTCGAGAGGCGGATTCCCGCGCTACCTAGCCCTTCGTTGATCCATTCCATCAGATCGTCGATCTTCACTTCAGGCCGCTTCAGCAACTGCGCGCCGGTCAATTTTCCCGGCCCAAGAAATTGGCCGCCGGCCTTCATCCCAAGACGGGTGTAAATGGCATCTCCGACGCGGGAAGATGGGTCAAGACGAGTCTCGAGTAAAAACCTGGAGATGGCAGAAATCCTTTGTTGCTTCGCCTGAAATGCCTCGTAATCCTTCTCTCGGATGGTGCCTACGCGGTAGCCGATGGGCGTCAGCCGTTCGTCAGCATTGTCAATGCGCAGATGCAAGCGGAATTCAGCGCGCGAGGTAAACATGCGGTAAGGCTCATCGGCGCCCTTACTCACCAGGTCGTCAATTAGAATTCCGGTGTAGCCGCGAGTGCGCTCGATGATGACGGGATCTTTGCCTTGCACGCGCAGCCCGGCGTTGATGCCCGCCATGACTCCCTGGCACGCCGCTTCCTCGTAGCCTGTCGTGCCGTTGATCTGGCCCGCGAGGAATAAACCATGGATTTTTTTGGTTTCAAGCCACGGATTCAATTCAGTCGGCTGAACCATGTCATATTCAATGGCGTAGCCGGGCCGAATCATTTCGGCATTCTCAAGTCCCGGAATGGACTTCACCATCGCCACCTGGACATCAATGGGCATGGAAGTGGACATGCCATTCACGTAGATTTCGTAAGTATCCAGACCTTCGGGTTCCAGGAAAATCTGGTGTTGAAGCTTGTCGGGGAATTTTACAATTTTGTCTTCAATCGAGGGGCAATAACGCGGGCCCAGGCTTCTGATCTGGCCGGAATAGAGAGGCGACCGGTGCAGATTTACCCTAAGAATCTGGTGAGTTTCAGAATTTGTGTAGCCAATCCAGCAGACCGTCTGAGGTTGCGTGATGGCCTTGGTCCGAAAGCTGAACGGGGTCGGTAGAGGGTCGCCTGGCTGCACCTGGAACCGCGTGAAATCAATCGTGCGCGCGTCAAGACGCGGCGGGGTTCCGGTCTTAAGCCTTCCCACCTCGAAGCCGAGCCGTCGCAGAGCTTCACCCAGCATCACCGCCGGAGGCTCGCCTGAGCGTCCAGCAGGATAGGTCTGTTCGCCACAATGAATCAGGCCGTTCAGAAAGGTTCCGGTTGTGACGATCACCGCGCCGGCTTCGACGGTGCGGCCGTCTCGCAGGCGAATGCCCTGGACGCGGCGTTTCAGTATGCCATTCGGGAAAGAGCCAGGAAGTTCTTCCAGAACAAGGTCCACAACCTCCGCCTGCTTGATTCTCAAATTGGGTTCCGACTCAAGGGTTTGTCGCATTTTGACCCGATATTGCTTTTTGTCGGCTTGTGCCCGAGGCGAGCACACGGCAGGCCCGCGGCTGGTGTTAAGCAGGCGAAACTGAATGCCCGTCGAGTCGATCACTTCTCCCATGATTCCGCCCAGGGCATCTACTTCACGGACTAAGTGTCCCTTGGCGATGCCGCCCACGGCCGGGTTGCAGGACATCTGGGCGATGAGATCAAGGTTGATGGTGTAAAGAGCTGTCTTCAGGCCCATGCGCGCCGGCGCTATCGCAGCCTCACAACCTGCATGCCCGGCTCCGATCACGACCACGTCGTATTTCTCAGTAAAGCTTGGCGTCACTTTCCAGTATCCTTCGAGATCGAATAAAGTTATTCTACCAGACTTGACGTCCTTCCTTACCGAAGACAGGGAAGGAAGATGACTGGAAAGGAGAGCGTTAATGCGATGAAAGCGGTCCGAATTCACGAGCACGGTGGGCTTGAAGTTCTGAAATATGAGGACGCTCCCGAACCGCCGATCGAGGCGAATGAAGTTCTGGTCGAGGTGAAGGCTTGCGCCTTGAATCATCTCGATCTTTGGCTGCGGGTGGGAGTGCCTGCCTGGAAGCTCCCATTCCCTCACATTCTTGGCAGCGATATTTCCGGGGTGGCGGCGCAGGTGGGGTCGCTTGTAAAGCACGTGAAGCAGGGAGACCGCGTGCTTTTGTGCCCCGGAATCAGTTGCGGGCATTGTACGGAGTGCTTTCAGGGGCTGGACAGCGCTTGTCGAAGTTACACGCTGTTTGGCATTCTGGTTGATGGCGGCTACGCTGAATATGTTCGAGCGCCGGAGGCAAACGTCCTGCCCATTTCCGGCGACCTGAGTTTTGACGAAGCCGCCGCTGTACCCCTGGTTTTCCTCACCGCCTGGCATATGCTCGTCGCTCGCGCTGGCATCAAACCGGGAGAGGACGTTCTGGTGATCGGCGCGGGGTCTGGGGTGGGTAGTGCGGCAATTCAGGTGGCAAAGCTCTTCGGGGCCAGAGTGATTGCCGTGGCTGGCGGGGACGAAAAGCTTGAAAAGGCGCGAGCCCTTGGAGCCGATGAAGTGATCAATCACACTTGCCAATCTATTGCAGGCGAAGTAAGGAGAATCACCGGCAAGCGCGGCGTGGATATTGTTCTGGATCATGTGGGCGCGGCAGTTTGGGAGGATTGCTTCCAGTCACTGGCCACTTACGGACGCTTCGTTACCTGCGGAGTCACGGCCGGGGCGGAAGTGAAGCTTGACTTACAGGTGCTTTTCGGGCGTCAGCGCGCGCTTTACGGCTCTTTCATGGGCGGCAAGGGCGAACTGGTTGAGGCGCTGAAATTCATCGGCCAGCGAAAACTCAAGGCAGTGATTGATTCGGCGTTCCCCCTGAAAGAGGCGGCTGCCGCTCAGAGGAAGATGGAGAGCCGGAATTTCTTCGGGAAAATCCTCCTGCACCCCTGACGATGTTCTCAATCAAATCCCGCGGCGGCCTGAAATGGCTGGAGGCTTCCAACCTCAATCGTTTCCCCTGGATCGTACAGGCTTTCAGCACGCGATTGGGCGGGGCAACTCGCGCTTCAGCCCAAGGCTTGGACCTTGGTCACGCCTACCTTCCCAAAGGTTCTTTACAAGAAAAAAATCGCAGAAAATTTCTTAGAGCCCTGGGAGCGGAGAGCTTCGCCCTGTCTTCGGTACATCAGATTCATTCCGCCGAAATTCTGGTTGTCGAAGATGCACACGAGCGTCTCAATTACCTTCCTTCAGGATATCCGTACAACCTCGAGGTGGATGGACGGAGGATATCCGGTGATGCCTTATTGACCGCTTTGCCCCGAGTTTTGCTCACGGTTAGAACGGCTGATTGTATTCCGATTTTGCTGCTGGATTCGCGCCAGCGCATCGTTGGAGCCATCCATGCCGGGTGGCGCGGCGCGTTGAAGCGCATTGTGGAAAAAACGATCGGCGAAATGCGCCGCATTTTTGGCTCCCGTCCGCAAGACTTGTTTGTTGCCCTGGGGCCTTCGATTCGCGCGTGCTGTTACGAAGTGGGCGATGAAGTGGTGGACGCTTTTTGCGGAGCTTTTGTGAACGGTGAGGATTTCTTTCGGAAAATTTCAGGATCTGGCGAAAGGCATATCACGGTTTCAGGCATGAGCTTTCTTTCCATGGCGCCGCCCGGACACGCTTCCCGCAAAGGTTCACATCTCGGCCTTGATCTCGTGGCCGTTGTCAAAAGTCAGTTGAAATCTGCGGGTGTGCCGCACGCTCGTATTCAGGTTGCTGATTTCTGCACGTCGTGCCGAACCGATCTCTTCTTTTCTTATCGCAAGGAGGGCAGCGCGACCGGACGCATGATGACCGTGATTGGAATGAAAGAATGAATTTGATTGATTTGCTGGCTCTTAATGGCTTTGATCTTCAGGGGCCATTGCTTCCGTTCGCTCCACTATCAACTGGCCACACGCGGCGCGAATATCCTGCCCGCGAGAAATACGAATAAAAGCCGGCACATGCTTGCGGGACAGTATCTCTTGAAATTCAAGAATGCGTGGGAACGGAGGCGTCCGAAAGGGCAAGCCGGAGCCGGAATTATAGGGAATCAAATTCACTTTGGCGCGCAAGCCGTGGAGTAGCTTCGCCACGCGCAAAGCGTCGTCTCCCGAGTCATTCACTCCATCCAACAGGACGTATTCAAACGTCAGCAGTTCGCGAGGTCGCAGGGGATAAGCGCGGCAGGCCGCGAGCAATTCCGCCAGGGGATATTTGCGATTGACGGGCATCAGGGCCGCGCGTTGCTCGTCGGTCGAGGCGTTGAGCGAAATGGCCAGCTTGGGCCGCACAGGCTCGTGGGCCAGATCGTGAATGCGTGGGATGATGCCGGAGGTTGATAGGGTGATGCGTCGCCAGGGAATTCGCATGCCATCGGGATCGGCCAGCACTCGGATCGCCTTCATGACCGGCGCAAAGTTGAGCAGCGGTTCTCCCATGCCCATCAGAACAATATTGAGCCTCGTATGAGAATCCATCCTCTGGTCCTGCGCGATGGCGTAAACCTGGCCCAGAATCTCGCTGGCGGTGAGGTTGCGCTGCAAGCCCATCAGGGCTGTAAAGCAAAAGCGGCAATCGACGGCGCAGCCCGCCTGGCTCGAAATACAAAGAGTCACCCGGCTCTTCTCCGGCATGTGCACGGCTTCAACAACCTGGCCATCCGAGAGTTCCAGCAGGTAGCGCGATGATCCGTCGCGCGATGGCAGTTTTTCCCGAACCCTGGGATAAATCACTGCAAACCGCAACGCGAGCTGCTGGCGGAAAGACTTGCTTAGATTGGTGAGGTTTTCCAGGTTTTGTTGACGGCGAGCGTAGAGGTCATGAAAAATCTGTCGCCCGCGATAACGCGGCTCGCCATACTCCATCGCGAGTTGCTTCAGCTCCTCGCTGTTCAAGCCGAAAAGGTTTGCGGTCGCTTGGGCTTGCAGCATGGTTCAAAAAACGAGAAAGTCAGAGGATAGAATCAGAAAATGTCCGTTCAGGCTTGCTCAATCTCTGGCCTCAAATTTCGCGGTTGATTTGCAAGAAAATCACTCACTATTATTCTTGCGCATTTCTCGTAATTTCGGAAGCTGCTGCATCAACACTGCGCTGGCGAGCGGCTTCATAAAGCACAATGGCGGCAGCGACGGAGACGTTCAGGGATTCGACAGGCCCGTAGAGGGGAATGTGCGCCAACTCGTCGCACGTTTCCCGGACCAGCCGCCGCAGCCCGTGACCCTCTCCCCCTAAAACCAGGGCGCAGGGAAGGGAATAGTCAAGCGCAAGATAGGATTTCTCTGCCTGAGCCTCGAACCCATAGACCCAAATCTCTCTCTTTTTTAATTCCATCAAAGCCCGGGCCAGATTGGTGACGCGCGCGATCCGGAGATGCTCGATGGCGCCGGAGGCAACACGAGCCACGGTCGGCGAGATTCCAGCCGCCCGGCGTTGGGGGAGAATGGCCCCGTGAGCTCCGGCGGCAACCGCGGTCCGCACAATCGATCCGAGATTTGCCGGGTCTTCGACGCTGTCCAGCGCCACCAGTAGCGGGCGCTCGGCGGAAGTGATGATGCTTTCCATATCCTCATAGCCCTTTGCAGAGCAGACGGCTAGCACATTCTGATGGTGCACGGCGCCCGCCATCCGATCGAGCGCCTGCTGGGGAGCGAAACGCAATGGAATGCCTTGAGCGCGGCAAGCGTGGATGATTTCTTCAATGCGTGAGCCGCGGCGCCCCTCGGCCACGAGGATGTATTCGATGGGACGGCGACCGATGGCTTCCCGAACGGTATTGATGCCATATAGAGTTTGCTGTGGAGAGGAAAAGCTGCGCTTGGACATAGGGTGAGAAATCTGTTATGGCGGCCGAAACCAGCCTTTCTATAGCCTGCTAAATTCCAACGACTTTCTGAAATTCCTGCAGCCGCTCGGCGCAGCTCAGAATGTGTCGAGGCAAGCGGAGTTCTGCGCCTTCCTCAAAAATCGGGATGAGTTTTTCCAGTTCCGGCCCGGAGGCAGCGCCCGTCAATGCGATGCGAATAGGATGAAACAATTCGCGACCCCTTCGACCGGTTTCTTGCTGCACTTCGCGGGTGAATTCGCGGAACTGTTCGTAGGTGATTCTACCTGCCTGAATCACCCTGGGAATAAATCGGCTGAGGACTTCTCGCGCGGATTCGCTCTTCATTTCGTCGCACGTTTCCTTATTTTCTTTCAGATGGCTTAAGTCATATTCAAAAATCAATTTGGCGGCTGAAGGGAGTTGGCTTAGATAATCGATGTTTTTCAGCACAGCATCGATCACACGTTCCAACCATGCCAGAATCTGTGGGGTGGCGGGCTCAGCGACATAGCCTGCCTGCACGAGGAAAGGGACGCTCAGTTCCACAATCCGCGAGCGCGGCGCATTTTTCAGATAATGACGGTTGAGCCAGTTTAATTTTTCCGGATCGAATACCGCCGGGCTGAGCGTGATATGGTCCAGCGAAAACTGCGCCACGAGCTCCCGGTCGTTGAGGACTTCCGTCTTTCCATCGGCGGGTGACCATCCGAGCAGAGCCAGATAATTTCGCAAAGCTTCGGGCAGGATGCCTAACTCGCGGAAGCTTTCAAGCGAAGTCGCGCCATGACGCTTTGAAAGACGCGAGCGATCTGGTCCGAGAATGGTGGAAAGGTGGCCGAACCGAGGCGGCTCCCAATCGAGGGCACGATAAACAGCCAATTGGCGCGGAGTGTTTGAAATATGGTCGTCGCCGCGAATCACGTGGGTGATTTCCATTAAGTGATCGTCAACAACCACCGCATAATTGTAAGCAGGATTGCCGTCTGAGCGCACCAGGATAGGGTCGCCGATCACCTCGCTTGAAAAACGGGTAGGGCCGTGAACCAGGTCATGCCATGAAAAGTCCTCGTCTGTAATTTTCAGCCGTACCGCTGCCGCCTCTCCAGCCGTTACCCGGCGAGCGGATTCTTCCGCTGCGAGATTACGGCATCGGCCTGAGTAGCGCGGCTGGCGTCCTGCTTTCAATGCCTCCTGGCGATCCTTCTCCAATTGCTCAGGAGTACAAAAGCAGTAATAAGCCTTGTTGCTCTCAATCAACTGTCGCGCGAAGCGGGAATAGATCTCCTTGCGTTCCGATTGCCGGTAAGGGCCAAATCTGCCGCCTTTGTCCGGCCCCTCATCCCAATCAAGACCGAACCATTGCAAGGCTTCGATCAGGCTCTTTTCATAGCGTTCCTCGGAACGTTGAATGTCCGTATCCTCGATGCGCAAAACAAGGGCGCCGCGATGGTGGCGGGCAAACAGCCAGTTGAAGAGAGCCGTGCGCGCGTTTCCTACATGGACGTAGCCGGTGGGGCTGGGAGCAAATCGGACGCGGACAGGGATCGTCATCAGGTATTCCGGAGGCCAGGGTTTCTAATTTCTCATGATTTCAGGACAGGCGTTTATTCCACGGTGACGGACTTCGCCAGATTTCTAGGCTCATCCACATCGCAGCCACGAAGGACGCCGATGTGATAGGCCAAAAGTTGCAGCGGCACCACTTCCAGGATCGTCGAGAGCAATTCGTTGGTGTGAGGCAGTGCGATGACATGGTCTGCGATGGCGGTCACTTCACGGTCGCCCTCGGTGACAAGCGCCAGAATTGTTGCGCCCCGCGCTTTAGCCTCTTCGATGTTGTAAATCGTCCGCTCGTACCGCACGCGCGAATCGGCGGAGTTCCAGTCGCAGGTGGCGATCACCACAACCGGCAGGCCATCACTGATCAAGGCGCTTGGTCCGTGCTTCATCTCGCCCGCCGGATAGGCTTCGGCGTGAATGTAAGAGATTTTTTTCATTTTCAGCGCGCCTTCGAGCGCAATCGGAAAATGAACGCCCCGACCTAAAAACAGGAAGTCTGTCGAACGATAAAAATGGCGGGCCAGGTCTTCAAATTCGTCATCCCGCTGAAGCACGGACTCAATCTGCTTCGGCACGACGGTAAGCTCGGAGAGCAATTTCACGGCTTCGCCGTGCGCCAGTTGATTGCGAAGCCGGCCGAGATAAAAGGCGAACATATAAAGCGCCGTCAACTGCGCCGTGAAAGTCTTGGTTGACCCGACCGCAATTTCGGGCCCTGCGTGGGTGTAAATGGCGCCGTTTGCTTCCCGAGGGGCCATGCTGCCCAGGGCATTGCAAATTGCGAGCGTCCTGGAGCCTTTGGTTTGCGCTTCTCGCTGCCCGGCGATGGTATCCGCCGTCTCGCCGGATTGCGTAATCACAACAGTCAGAGTGTGAGGGTCCACGATGGGATCGCGGTAGCGAAATTCCGAGGCGTAATCCACCTCGACCGGCACTCGAGCCATCCGTTCGATCATCGTGCGCCCGGCAAGTCCGGCGTGGCGCGAGGTTCCGGCAGCCACAATTTTGATCTCACGGAACTGGCGAAAATCATCTTCGGAGATCTCCATTTCGTCCAGAAATACCTCGCCGGTTTCCGGCGAGATACGCCCCAGCATGGTATCGCGCACAGCGCGCGGCTGCTCATAAATCTCCTTAAGCATGAAATGCTTGAATCCCCCTTTTTCTGCGAGGATGGGGTCCCAGGTGATATGCTGCACGCGGCGCGATACGGGACGCCCGTCAAAATCCATGAGCTTCACGCCATTGGGAGTGAGCACAGCAATGTTTCCATCCGCCAGAAAGAAGAGATCGCGGGTGTGATATACAATGGCGGGAACGTCGCTCGCCACAAAGTACTCATTCTTCCCCAGCCCGATCACGGCCGGGGGGCCCTGGCGTACGGCGACGATTTTGTTTAAATCCTTAGTCGAAATAATCGCCAGCGCGAAAGCGCCTTTCAGCCGGCGCACGGCAAGGCGGACGGCATCCTCCAGGTCAGGAGCTTTGGTCCCAGCGTTTCCGGGTTGGGCTGGCGCTCCATTCAGATATTTTTCGATAAGATGGGCGATGACTTCTGTATCCGTTTCAGTAATGAGCTTGTGATTTTCGCTGATCAGTTCGCGCTTGAGCTCCTCGTAGTTCTCAATGATGCCGTTGTGGACGACCACTACCGTGCCGTGGCAGTCTCGCAATGGATGAGCATTCTCTTCGGTCGGCGCGCCGTGGGTGGCCCAGCGTGTATGCCCGATGCCGTAAAAACCATCCACCGGGTCCAGCCGGATGACCTCCTCCAAATTGCGCAACTTGCCCGTAGCTCGCCGGATGGCGAGCGTTCCATCCTTAATCACGGCAAGCCCCGCCGAATCGTATCCGCGATACTGTAGCCGGTGCAAGCCTTCGAGCAGGACAGGCACAATTCGTTTGTTGCCGATGTAGCCGATGATGCCTGACATGGGATAATTTTCGATTATAACAGACGGTTTAACAAAGACAGTTGGGCAGGCGCAGGCGGTCGCGCTCGGTTTGGAACGTCATGAGTTGTCCTTGGTCGCAACCCGCAAGGCTGCGATGCGAAGCGCCATGGTCTAATGCGCCAAGCCATTGCTTCGGCCATGATGGATTGATAGACTACCACCGTTAATCTACGCGTTCATTGGGAAAGAAGCGACATGCCTGTAATTCACCAAGTGGAGAACAGAAGGAGCAACGGGCCTCTGGGAAAACTCTTTGTGGTGGCGACGCCCATCGGGAATCTGGAAGATATCACTTTTCGGGCGATTCGGACGCTGAAGGAGGCCGATCTGATTGCCTGCGAGGATACGCGACGCACGCAGGGGTTGCTGGAGCACTACGCCATCCGGACGAACATGATCAGCTATCACGAGCATAATGAGATGACTCGCGCGCCGGAGCTAATCCTGCTGATGGAAGAAGGCAGCCGAGTGGCTCTGGTCTCTGATGCGGGGATGCCGGTTATCTCCGATCCCGGCTACCGGCTGGTGAAGCTTGCCATCCGGCACAGCATTCCAGTCATTCCGATTCCGGGGCCTTCCGCTTTTGTGGCCACGCTGGCTGCGGCTGGCCTGCCGCTCGATCACTTTCGGTTCTGCGGATTTCTTCCCTCCAGAAGGTCGCAGCGGCAGAAGAGTCTCCGCGCGCTTGCCGAAGCCTCCGAAACTTTGATTTTTTATGAGGCGCCCCATCGCGTCGTTGAAATGCTGGAGGATGTTCGAAGGGCTCTTGGAGATCGTCCGGTTGTGATTGGGCGCGAGGTGACCAAAATCCATGAAGAGTTTTTGCGCGGGCTGTTGTCGGAAGTCCTCGAAGGGCTCAAAAAGAAGCCTGTTAAGGGAGAGATAACTGTTCTGGTCGCTCCGCAAGAGACTTCACGAAAAGCTGAGCCTGCACGGCCACTCTCCTCAGTTCGGGAGGAGATAGAGAAACTGATGCGGAAAGAGAAACTATCGGAGCGGGAGGCGCTCAAGACGCTGGCGCGATCCAGAGGCATTTCGAAGAGCGAAGTCTACCGCCGCTGGCAGGCGGAGAAAAGCACATGATCGCGGTTGGGAGCATTCAGCCTGGAAAGGCTGCATTGTGAAAAGGCTCGAGCTTCGCTACGCGGTTGGCGCAGGACAGGGGAAGCTGAGGATATTCGTGAAAAACTCATCCACTCGGTCAAGCACTTCGCGCGCGCTTTGGGCGCTCTGCACCTGTCTTCTCAACTCGGCGCCGTTTCGCACGCCGTGAGTGAACCAGCTTGCGAACTGCTTCATTTTGCCGATCGCGCCCGGCATATTTTCCTGGACCAGCATGGCGTAATAAGAACGGATCAATTCATAGCGATCCGCTTCGGCGGGCTCTGAATATGTCCCGCTGCGGAAATATTCCATCATCTGGCGGAAAATCCAGGGATTGGTCGGAGCGGCGCGGCCAATCATCACCGCATCGCAGCCTGTTTGATCGTGGAGCGCCTCAGCGTCGGGCGGCGTCATTACATCGCCATTGCCAATGACTGGAATCCGCACGTTGGCTTTGACCTCGGCAATAATATCCCATCGCGCGCGCCCGCTGTAGCCTTGCATGCGCGTTCGCGGGTGAACCGCGATTGCTTCCACGCCACAATCTTCCGCCATGCGCGCAACCGGCGCCGCCACAATCTCCTCATCGCTCCATCCGGAACGGATTTTAACGGTGAACGGGATGGTGACCGCGGCGCGGATTTTGCGAAAAATTTGCTGAAGGAGCGGCAGATCGCGCAGCAATCCTGAGCCGCCGCACTTCACCACTTTTTTGGCCGGGCAGCCGAGATTGAGATCGATCAAATCGAATCCGAGGTCCTCAATCATTCGCGCCGCCTCCGCCAGATGGTCGGGATCAGCACCAAAAATCTGGGCGGTGATCGGACGCTCTTCCTCGGTGTAGTAGAGATAGCGTTGGGACTTGAGGTTGTGCCGAAGCATGCCTTCGCTCGACACAAATTCCGTCATGATCAGTCCGCATCCGCCCAATTGTTTAATGAAACGGCGGAACACGGTATCCGTGATGCCGGCCATCGGCGCAAGAATGTGCGCCGGGCGGATGGAAACGTGGCGGATTTTGAGTTCCTCGAAAACCATCGGATAAAGTTCTATCCCCCCACTCCTAGCCCCTGCTTTTCCGCGATAGCAAAACGCATCTTGCCTTCGGCAATCAATTCCTTGCCGCGATAAACGGCGCCGCGCAGTTCGCCGAAGTTTTCGCGCAGTTTCAGCGCTTCAGCTTCGGCCCTTACCCGATCCCCCGGCTGCGCGAGGGCGTACATCTGGGCGGAGGGAATTTGAAGGACCACGGGAATCTTACCCGTCATTTCAGGCCGCTCCAATACCAGGATAGCTCCAAGTTGGGTCGTCATCTCAAGCAGAATACCGCAGGGAATTATTGGGCAACCGGCGAAGTGCCCTGGCTGATAAGATTCATTGGCGGTGAACGTCTTCACGCCCGCAATGCGCTGGCCGGGGATGAATTCCGTCACGCGGTCTATGAGCAGAAACGGATAACGATGCGGAAGGATCGATTGAATTTCAGACTGCATCATAGAGTTTTCGGCGGAACCATCAACGCGTCGAATGGTTCGATGTCTTTAATAACTCGCGACCCAAAGATCGATTGCGGCTGGTCCAATCGCCATCGCGATCTTTCTCGGCCTCGTATTGTGCGTGCATGCTTTCCAATTTGGAGTCGAGCTCATCGAGGTAATGGACGGCCAAAGCTTCCGGAAACATCGGCTCTTTAGGCGAGCCGAATTCAAGCTTGCCGTGATGAGAAAGGATGATGTGCTCAATCTGATTTTTGAGCGAAATTGGAAAATCCGGAATGGCGCGCATCTTGTCTCGCACAATCTCCAGGGCAATCACAATGTGCCCCAACAATTGCCCTCGTGTGGAGTAGCGGAAAGAGCGGTGAAAATGAAGCTCTTCGATTTTGCCAAGATCGTGCAGAACAATGCCTGCCAGCAGCAGCGAACGGTCAAGCCAGGGATAATGGTCGCAGAGCCTGTCTGCAAGCTTCCAGAGCGATGTGACGTGTTCAAGCAGCCCGCCCAGAAAGGCGTGGTGGAGGGAGACCGCCGCGGGCGCAAGCTTGTACTTTCGGGCGATTTCCGGATCTTCGATAACCGTCAATAAAAGTTGCCGAATGGGCCCTTCCGGCAGGCTATTGAGCCGATCCAACAATTCCGCGTACATCTGGTCAGGATCGCGCTCGGTGCGGGGGAGATAATCGAGCAGGTTGAGGTCGTCGCCCGTTTCCTTGTGGATAGCCTGGACGGAAATCTGGGGAGCGCCCTGAAACTCCTCAACGCGCCCCGTCACGTGAACAATGTCGTCTACTTCAAAATCGAGCTTGAGACGATCGCAATCCCAGAGTTTTCCGCATACCCATCCGCTCGCGTCGCGGAATTCCAAGTCAAGATAGGCGCTGCCATTCTTCGCCAGTCGGCACCTTTTCGATTGCACCAAGAAGGTGCTATCAACCCGCTCGCCGGGGTTCAGGCGCGCAATGAAACTCTTTTTCATCGGCCCTCTTGCGCGGAGGCCATGCTGCCGGGGCTCGGCGCTCCAGCATCCACAAACCCAGGAGCCAGATAGATGTAGCTTTCCTTGCGGAGGGTGGTAAGATAGTCGCGCAAAGCCGGCTGCATCTTTTGCTCGTAGAGCGCATTATCCACCTGCTGTTCGACTTCTTCAAATTTGGGCGCGCCCGCGCTGCGTCGCTGAAGCAATTTGACGATGAGATAACCGGATTGGGTTTGAATGATGCCCGACGTGTCGTTCGGATCAAGATTCTGGATGGCTTTGGAGATTTCGGGCAGGAGCGAGCCGTTGGGAAAGAATCCGACATCCCCGCCGGAATTTGCGTTGGGTCCGTCTGAATATTTTTTCACCACATCCGGCCATTTAGCGCCGGCCTGAATCATGCTGAGCGCTGATTTGGCGCGTTGCGAGGCGGTGTCCTCGCCCCACTTGCTGTTTGAAATCTGAATCTCGGCCAGTTCAACGCCGGCGGGTGAACTGAAATCCTTGCGGTGTTCCTCAAAATATTTCCGCGCTTCGGCCTGAGTCACCATGATGCGCGAACCAACCTGTTGCTCGATCACCCGCTGTGTCAATATCCGCCGGCGAATGTTGTTTTGAAAGTCTTCCCAAATTAACCCTTGCTTTTCAACCTCATTTTCCAGGTCCTGGATCGATGCCAGGCCCATCTGTTTTCGGATCTGGTCCAGGCGCTGGACGAGGTCAGTTTCAACGTTAATATTCAGGTCTTTCGCTTTCTGCACCAGCAAGTCCTGATCGATCATATCGCGCAGCAGGTCTTTTACCGCCGCCTGGTACTGGGCTTCGAGCTCCTGCCCGGAGTACTGCTGGGTAAGTTGGGCGCGAAGTTTTTCCTTTTCAGCGTCATATTGCCGCTGCGTAATGATTTCCTCGTTCACTCGCGCAATAATGCGGTCAATGAGTTCGCGCCGGCAAAATGCGGATGGCGGAACAGCGACAATTCCTAAGATAATCGTCAGAATGAAGCTTTTTTTCATACAATTCGACCCTTCCTGCATCGCAGTAAATAAGGCTTGAT
Source organism: Acidobacteriota bacterium (assembly GCA_902812415.1). Lineage (GTDB taxonomy): Bacteria > Acidobacteriota > Terriglobia > UBA7540 > UBA7540 > RH2-MAG17b. Next base: position 14,868 of record CADDZJ010000042.1, on the reverse strand, counting down.
TCTCATCTTAATGCGGGTTTTGCAGTTCCCGCAAGACGCTTGAGACTTCCTGGATCGGGTTGGCGGAGGCCGAGCGCATCCGGAAGCGGAATGACCCGTCGGGCCGCAGGATGGCATCCCGCCGGCTTCGGGCCATGCGAGTCAACTTTTCCGGCCGCACCGGAGTCTCCTGGTGGAAGCGAATCCAGACCTCATCCTGTTTGCGATCCAAAGACTGAATCAACAAAGCTTCAGCGCAATTTTTCAGCAGGGCGTAGTCAAGAAGCGTGGAGACGGAAGGCGGCAGCGGACCATATCGGTCCGCCAACTCGGCTTCAAGTTCAGCCCGCGCTTCCGGTCCCGAAAGCTCGGAGATTCGCTTATACATGCGCAACCGCTGGCCTTCGTCAGCAATAAATTGATCCGGGATGCGAATATCGACTCCCAGATTCAAAGTCGTGCGCACTTCCGGTTTAGCCGGCAGGCCCTTTAACTCCTCCACCGTTTCTTGTAGCATTTTGAGGTAAAGGTCCAATCCGATGGCATTCAGATGCCCCGATTGTTCCGCGCCCAGGATATTGCCGGCCCCGCGCAATTCCAAATCCAGGGCAGCCAGGCGGAAGCCCGCGCCAAGGTCGGAGAATTCCTTCAACGCCGCCAGGCGTCTTCGCGCCAGCGGCGTCAACGAATCCTCGTCCGGGATCAGAAGATAGGCGTAGGCCCTCCGATCGGATCGCCCTACACGGCCTCGAAGTTGGTAAAGCTCAGCCAGCCCAAAACGATCGGCGCGGTTAATAATAATGGTGTTGGCTCGCGGAATGTCCAGACCATTTTCGATGATCGAGGTCGAAACCAGCACGTCATACTCGCCCCGCACGAACTTCATCATCACCCGCTCAAGTTCCTGTTCCGCCATCTGCCCGTGACCCACGCCGATGCGGGCCGTTGGCGCCAGTTGCTGGATCATCGCCGCGATGCTGAAAATGGACTCCACGCGATTGTGCACAAAATAAACCTGCCCCTGGCGTTGCATCTCATTGAGAATCGCCGCCTGAATCAGTTTGGCGCTGTAGGGGGCTACCGTGGTCTGGATGGCCAGGCGGCCACGGGGTGGCGTTTCAATCACCGAAAGGTCGCGCAACCCGCCGAGGGACATGTGCAGCGTGCGAGGGATGGGAGTTGCCGACATGGTGAGCACATCAACATTCGCGCGAAGCCGCTTCAATTTCTCTTTTGCCGCTACGCCGAAGCGCTGCTCTTCATCCACGATGAGCAGACCCAGGTCCTTGAAGTGTATATCCTTCGAGAGCAGTCGGTGTGTCCCGATGAGGATATCGACCTGGCCCTCAGCCGTTTCTGCCGTAATCTTCTTCTGCTCCTTGGCAGAACGAAAGCGGCTGATCATTTCAATCCGCACCGGGAAGGCTGCCATGCGCTGCCGAAAGGTGGTGAAATGCTGGAATGCCAGCACCGTCGTGGGCGCAAGCACGGCCACCTGCTTGCCGTCCTGCACTACTTTAAAGGCAGCCCGCATGGCCAGCTCTGTCTTGCCATAGCCTACATCGCCGCACAGCAGGCGATCCATGGGCTGAGGATTTTCCAGATCTTTTTTGATCTCTTCGAGCGCCTTGACCTGGTCTGGCGTCTCTTCGTATTCGAAAGCGTCCTCAAATTCCTTTTGCCAGGGCGTGTCCGCGCTGAATGCCGTTCCGCCGCTCATCTTGCGCTCGGCATAGAGCTTTAAAAGCTCAGCCGTCATGTCGCGCAGAGCGCGTTTCACCCGCGTTTTTGTGCGCGCCCAGGTGGCGCCGCCCAGCCGGTCAAGTGTTGGTCTGACGCCATCCTGCCCTGTGCCGGAGCGGTATTTATCCACCAGGTCCAACCGCTCAAGCGGCACGTAGAGCTTGGCGTCATCCTGGTAAGTAAGCAGCATGAAATCGCGGCGTTCACCCTCGACTTCGATCTGTCGCAGGCCCTGATAAAGGCCAATGCCATGATCGACATGCACCACGTAATCGCCCACGCGCAAGTCGCTCAGATCGGAGATGAACCGCGAGATTGCGGACTTATCATGGTGGCCTGGAGATCCCCAGGTGAACTCGCCGAAGAGGTCGCTCTCCACAAGAATGGCGAGGCCTGAATCCGGGAAGATAACCCCTTCCGTGAGGCTCCCTCGCATGATTTCCAGGCGCGCGGTGGCAGCCTCGTGAGAGATCTCGTTGGAAATGCTCGCTGGAGCGCCGGCGTCTAACGCGCCGGGCCCCGAAACATTTCGGGGAGTTGATCGCTCTTCTCGTTGCTTGTCCGAGGCCGCCTCCGGCGTCAGGGTGTGCGGAATTTGATAATCTTTCAGTGTTTCGGTGAAGCGCTCGATTTTCCCGAGGCTTGAAAGAGCGACGATGATGCGCTCGCCCCGAGCCCGCCGCGCTGAAAGGTCTTCAACCCATGATTTCACCGCGCCGTGAAATTTTGGTGCAGGCTGTGTGGCCAGGGTGAACGTCTCGCCTTCCCCATATCCGTTTTCGTCACGGATCTCAAGCTCTTTGAGCATAGCCTGCGGCAGCGCCTTGATAGCCCTGGTAAATTCGTCTTCGCTAAGCAGCCATTCTTCTGGTCCAGGCCGCGGCGGCGTTACATCCCGCACCTCATCGTAAGCCGTCGCCCATTCCTCACGCACAAGCTTTATTTGTTTTTGGACTTCCAGCGGTTCATCCCAAAGGACGATCGGTTGTGAAAAGAGTTCCAGCAAATGATGGGTGTGGGGTTCGGCGAGAGGCGCAAAGAATTCCCATCCAGGAAATGAATTTGAGTATTCTGGTGCCCAGTCAGGCTCGCGTTCAGTTTCCACGCCAGACCGGTGAGCAAGCGAACGAACGAGTGATCGAAAGAAAGCCGGCGAGCGCCGGTGTTCGGAGAGAGGAAGAAGCAGGACTGAATCGACGGATTGGCGTGAACGCTGGCTGCCGGGATCGAACTGGCGTATCGACTCAATTTGGTCGCCGAAAAATTCAACGCGGAGAGGCCAGTCCACTTCCGGGGGATAGATATCAATGATTCCGCCTCGAACCGAATAGGAGCCTGCATCTTCAACCGGCTCCTGCGCCTCATATCCCACTCCGGCAAGGTGTTCTACCAGATCGTCGAGACTCAGTTCATCTCCCAATTTCAGTTGCAGTCCTAATGACCGGTAATAGCGGGCATCACGGAAGCGACCGCAAACGGCAAGGGCCGGTGTGACCGCAATCCGCGCCCGACCATGGGCTATATTCCAAAGTGTTGTGGCGCGTCGTTCGGCAATCTCAGCGTGGGGAGACCTACCTTCATAGGGAGATACATCGAAGCCGGGCAGCAGAAAGACGCCCGCATCTCTTTCAGGCGTGATCCAGTTCAAAAAAGTGGCGACGTCCTGACACAGGGTTTCGCTGGATTCACGCTCTGCTGTCAAGACAACAAGAGGTTTATCCAGAGCATGGGCGAGACCGGCAATCAGCAAGGCTTTGGCCGTGCGGGTGAGACCGGCTAGCGTTAAAGGGTGTCGCGCACCCGTTGGCTCCTGAAGCGAGCTTGCAATAGCCTGAAACGAAGGGTGATCAAAAATGGGTTGAAAGAGGGAAATAGTCTGTTGCATGAAATCTTGCTGCGGTTACCCCCGCGCCGGAAATGAGAACGGCAGGTTGAATCCAAATACTCTTCAGAGCCGTTGAATTAACAGGCATCTGACTCAAGCGCCCTTTGGATGAGCGCCGAAGTTGAAAAGCCTTCCACGACCGGTATTGAGACCACTTTCCCGCCTGCCGCTTCCACTTCTTCACGGCCTACGATTTCATCTGCGCCCCAGTCCGCTCCCTTCACCAGCACCTGCGGCAGCATGCGGGCGATGACGTTGCGGGGCGTGAGATCGTCAAAGATGGTGACGTAATCCACCATTTCAAGAGCGGTCAGAATCTCTGCCCGCTCCGCTTCGGGAAAGATAGGACGTTCCGGCCCTTTCAACGCGCGGACGCTGCGATCGCTGTTGATGGCGACTACAAGGCAATCTCCCAGCTTTCGCGCTTCAGTCAGATAATGCGTGTGTCCGGGGTGAAGAAGATCAAAGCAGCCATTCGTGAAAACAACACGGCGCCCGCGGCGTTTGAGTTCAGCGACAATTTCTTCGGCTTTTTCCTGGGAGATAACCTTTCCCGGCATGGGTTCGGCAGCTTGCTCAGTTTGAATCAGGAACGCGTCTCTTACCTTCCGCTCGCATCCATGGAGATGGATAATTGAACAAGATCAAGCGTACTTTGCGTCGCGCTGGATTTTCCAAGTAACAACGACCGCATACTTTATTGTAGCATGTTGAATTGTAGCCTCTGAAGCGGGCGAGATGGCGCGTCATGTCGCAGGGTTGTTCATTGCGATGTCCGGGCCGTGCGTGAGCGGCGTTGCCGATCACACTGGCCAAAGAACGGGCATTACCTTCGCTGCTGCTTGATGGCGACGCCAAATTATTTTTTAACCATCAGGATGGCAGTTGTTTCGATGATGAGTTGGAGGAAAATTCGCGGCACAGCGCGCTGGCTGCCTTCCTACGCCTGGCAGCGGCTTATGCGGAGTCGGGCTGCGAAGGGACCGTTGCATTTAATTATTGCTTTGGCCGATCACTTTGAGCCAGCCATTATTCCCGAGGATCCAAAGACCTATGCCAGCCCTGAGGAGCAGGAACGGCGGCTTGAGAAATGGTGCCGCGAATATCCCTTGCTTGTAGACCGCTGGCGCGACGGTGACGGCCGTCCTTTTTGCCACACCTATTTCTACCCGGCTGAGCAATATGATAAGGGGTTGCTGGATCGCTTGGCGGAGCATTGCCGCGCAGGCTGGGGTGAGGTTGAAATCCATCTGCATCATGGCATTCATGCGCCGGATACCGCCGCCAACACGCGATGCCTGTTGGCGGAGTTCCGTGACACCCTGGCAAAGCACGGATGCCTTTCCCGGCTGGATGGGGTTGGCCCTGCGCGCTACGCTTTTGTTCACGGGAATTTCGCGCTGGCCAATTCGGGCGTCTGCTGTTGCGGGGTCGATGACGAGATGCAGATTTTGTCCGAAACAGGTTGCTTTGCGGATTTTACCTTGCCTTCCGCTCCCAATCCTTCGCAAGTTGGCAAGATCAACTCGCTTTATGAATGCGCCTTGCCGCTCAACCAGCGCGCGCCTCACCGGCGCGGATATGATCTGCGAAGCGGCTGCCAGCCCAAAACGTTTCCCCTGATCATTCAAGGGCCGCTGTTGCTTTCGTTTTCTGGCCGAAATGGGCGTCGGCTTCTGCCCGTGATAGAGAATTCCGCGGTGACCACCCGGAATCCTGCAACGATGAAACGGCTTGAATTGTGGCGCCGGGCTGCGATTACGGTGCGGGGACGCCCGGACTGGGTTTTTATCAAGCTTCATTGCCATGGTATGGACCCCTGGGATGAGGAAGGGATGCTCGGTGCGCCGATGCGGGATTTTCTGGAGAAACTGTGGCAAGAAACGCGAAGCAAGGGGTCGTATCAGACCCATTTTGTAACAGCGCGCGAGATGGTCAATATCACCCTGGCGGCGTGCGACGGGCGAGAGGGAAATCCTGGCGAATATCGGGATTATCGATTTAAGCTGATCCGCGAGCGCGCGATGTGAGGAGTTGATTTGGTTTTAACAACGGACTCGAAGCGTTGGGTCAAAAGATTGCTGACGGGAAGCCATGCGATGAGCCTGGCTGCGCGTTTTGCGCCTCCGGCGGCTTTGATCCTGGCATACCATTCCATCCATAATCATCCGGATGAATATGCGGACACCATCGGCGCCAACAATATTCACGAAACCTCTGTTTTCGAGAAGCACATGGAGTTGGTGGCGCGGAACTTCAGCTCTGTGACTCTGGATGAAATCCTGCTCTTTCTGGAAGGGAAACGATCGTTGCCGCCGCGCGCTGTCGCCGTGACTTTTGATGACGGTTACCGGGACAATCTGGAGTTTGCCGCCCCAGTGCTGGCGCGCTATGGCATTCGCGGGACTTTCTTTGTGACCGTGGACTATATTGGCGCGTCTAAGCTTCCGTGGTTCATCCGCTTACGGTATGCTTTCTGGAATACCCGCCTCGTTTCCTGGCGCGGCCCTTGGAGTGAGCGGACTTTCAAGCTTGAGAGCCTTGAGGACCGACGATGCGCTTTTCTTGCCGCCTGCGAATACGGCGCGCGACGGGTGGGCGCGGCGCAGGAAGAGGTCATTTCAGGAATTGAACATGAGCTTGAGATTGAACCCCCAGCCGCGAATGAAATGATGATGACCTGGGATGAGGTTCGCAAGCTTCATTCCGCGGGGCATCTGATTGGTTCACACACGCTGACGCACCCCAATATGGCCTTTGTGGGCGAGCAGGAAGCTCGCCTGGAATTTCAGGAATCGAAGCGCAGGTTAGAGAAAGAATTAGGGGTTCGAGTGGAGCACTTTTCCTATCCGCATCCGGTATTGGACCCAAATTGGACGGACCGCACTGCCGCTATTTGTCGTGAAGTTGGCTTCGTGAGCGGAGTCACCACGGTGAGTGCGCCGGTGCGCAGGGGCCAGAACCCGTACTCCCTTCCCAGACTTTACACGCCGCGCGAGCTTTCAGATTTCCGCTGGCACCTGGAACGCTCGCTGTTTCAGCGAGCACAAGGCCGCGCGCATGCCTGCGATGTGTGAAGCCTCTGATGCCAAGGCGCGTTTGAATCCAAACTGGCAAATCTTCAACATGGGCCCTCTTAATCGTCCTCGTTGACTTTCTCCCTTGCCGGAGTCTTGACGCCCCGAAGCTTCACGTTGATCGAGTGCAGGATGGACCATGCTCGCGGAGAAAGAGTCTCACGAAGCCGCTGTTTATTTTCTTGGGCGCTGTGCTTGAGCCGCAAATAAACGCTTCCGCGACTGCGAGGCAGAGCAAAGTGAAGGTCATGGTAGGTTCCGGTCTTTGCGCCCCAGCGGGTTTTTGAGGGATCAACGCCGCCCATGAAATCATAGCATCGGACTCCTTCCGCGATCAGCGCCTTCAGGACGTAACCCCGCAGCACGTAACCCACCGCGTCCCGGTAATAGGCGGGATCAAAGCCCTCCTGCAACTGGAAAACGGTGCTGCCATATCGAAAGCCGAACTGAGATGCCGCAGGGTTTCCGTTTAATTCGAGATGCCAGAATTCCAGCCAGCCACGTCCAAGAAGCAGAGAGGCCAGATCATTATAAAACTGGCGGCGCGCAGGGTCCTGAAAACTCCCTGTTTGCCCCACGAGCCGCCAGCGCTTTTCATGGAGATCGAAAAGCGTCTCAAGGCAAGCGCGCAACTCACCTTCCTGGGAGCATTTATGAACGCGCACCGTATAGTTTTTCTCAAGCAGGCGAGTATAGCGCCCGATTTTTCCACGCTCTTTGCCTGAAAGTTGTTGCAAATAAGTTTCCCAGGTTTCTGGCAAGGCGATCGCCGAGCATGGCCTTTGATAGGTGACAGTGGTCCAACGGCGCTTCCGCAGATGTTGTTCGAGGCTGAGGCCTGCCGAGGAGTTGGAGGGGAAAGTGTTCAGCTCACAGAAATGCCACTCCGAAGCCTGAGACTCCAGGTAGTTAAGGAAAGATCGAACGAACAGATCCTCAAAGGCGGGACGAACCGGCAAGTCCAGATTATCGGAGTCCTGGCTGCCATCGCCCATCAGTTGAAGAACGTGGAACTTCAGGCCCGTTCCGATCTGCCGAGTCTCAAGAGATAGGGGCGCTAAGGCGGCAAGCTTTCCAGAGCCATCGAAGAATGCAAGCGCCCATAGTTGCCGCTTGCTGCCGAAGGCTCGCCACCAGGGCGCAAGCCACTCCCAGGTGGAAAAAATGGAAGCCGCGGGATAATGCGCGAGTAAATCTTCCCAGGCAGGACGAAGTTCCTCAAGAGATTCCAGGTCCCGATAGACTTTCAATGATAGGTTTGGGCTGGTCATCCGTTGGATCGCGGGATGGGAGCAGCGTCCCCAGCCGGGAGCATATTGAAGACCGCATTCATGCCAAGATCTTCGAGATCAATTTCCCGAAGGATTTTCTGAGCCTCAAGATCGTAGAGGGTGATGCGGGTAGGTTTTTCTTTCGGGCCAAAGGCCTGCTGCTTGACCCATAGAACTTTTTCCTTCCACTTCGTTTTGCGGACTCGCGTAAACCCGACCCAAACCCTTTTCTCATCGACGATGTGCACGCCGCGACACCAGCCCAGCAGGACACGATCCGGATTATCCACATTATTCAAATCAATCACCTGATCGATTTGAAGGGTTTTCTGATTCACTTTGACAAGCTTGCCATCCACCGAAGTGAAGTAAATGTGATCCTGAAATGGAACGCCGTCGTGAACCATCTGAATGTCGATGCCGATGCGTTGATTCGCATGGGTGAGGCACACGGCGTCTTTGAGATCGGCTCGCGTCACCCAGAGATCCTGACCGATCCAGAACACAAAATTAGGGTGCGCGCGGTAAGGCTTAGTGGAGGGCACCTTGCGATAGTCAATTTGGCGCGAGAAAAGCTGCCAGGGATCGTCAAACAAGACACTCCATTCGCGCAGAACTTTGCCCTCCGGGGTTATCTCGGCGACCATGTCAAGACCTGTGATCACCACCATCAGGTTATTATCCGGAGTCGGGCACACGTAATGAAGATCATTGAAGCAGGGAAGAGAGATGTAAGCGAGGCGCTCGAATTCCGGCACTTTGTAGGTCATGACCTCCGTAGAGGTGCAGGCGTACAGTTTATCGTCTCTAAGAGCGCCCGCTTTGAATAGAATTGAGCTGCGCTCTGTGGCCCGGGCTTCGGGCGGCGTCTCATATTCCACACAAAGTTTGTGAGCGCCAGTCTCGGCGTTGGCGTGTACAATCAAAGCCTTTTCAAAAAGAAACCATTCCTCTTCCAGATTCTTGAAATCCCTTCGCTGCCGCCCGCCGAGGATATACAAATCTGCCATCTATTCAAGGGTCTCCGCGGTGTGAATAGATCAATCCATGCTTACAAACCCAGGGCAACGATTACAAAGTTGGTTGCCAGAGGGCTATAAGCCATATTAGCAGACAATCGGCCCTGCAAAGCTTCGGAGTTTTTGGGAGGGAAGGGTTGGAAGAGGATCAATCACGAACGCGCCGGGTCACGTGGGAAATGCGCAACTCCATTTTCTCCCCGAAGCTTATAAGATAAATTCACGCCCTGCTCTTTCACAGGAATGAGCATGCAGTAAAATATCGGAGCATAGGACATTCGTTGCGCCTAACGACGCGGCTGCCGGTCGCAGGGCTTTTTTTTTGGCGTTTTATCCTGGACGGCGGTGAACGCCGCTAGAGAGGCCGCAAACCTTTTCACGCCCACGCTGTTGAAATAAACCATGGTCTCATCGTGAGTCTGCTCCAGAACTGTGCCCCAACCATATTTCAAATGACGAACATACTGCCCGGTTTTCAGTGTCATGCGGTGCTCCTCACTCTGGTATTCATAGCCAGGATATCCGCCGTTATAATCTGGCCAAAACTGTGCGCGCCCTTAAAATCCGGCAATCATGGGTTGCGTTGACCATGAGGGCTTGGTCCCTTTGCCCTCAAAATCATTTGATGAGACCAAACGCTCATTGGTGGAGTGGATATGACGCCAAATCTGTTCATGCCCTCAGGCTTGCAGTGCGAACCAGTGCGCTCGGGCGATGTACACATCGATATCCTCTTCAACAGCGGCCAGCGTGAGGTTCCTCCGTGCCCTTTGAGCTTGACTCGGGGGTGTATTCTCATGATCCCAGCGGGTTTGCTTATACAGGGCAAACGATTGCAATTTGCCTCAGAAGCGGTGTCCACGACCACCGAAATGACCGCGGTTGCCGCCGCGTGGCCCGGAAGGAGTTGGGCGCTGTGGTCGAGCCTCGTTGACAGTCAGAGAGCGACCCTCCATAGATTGACCATTCAAACCTCGAATCGCCCTCTGCAAATCTTGGCCTTCGGCCAGCTCAACAAAGCCAAATCCACGCGTCTCGCCTGTCATCTTGTCCCGAATCACCACCGCTGAGGCTACCTGAAAGCCAGCGTTCACCACGAAATCGTTCAGTGCGCTATCAGAAGTGCCATTGGGAAGGTTACCTACGTAAAGCTTAGAAGCCATGTGATCCTCCAGATTTGGCAGGCCCAAAGGCCTGCCCGTTTGATTTACAGTTTCACTTGCTCGCAACACCGCCGAGGCGTGCCTCGAATCGGCAGTTGTTATGGGAGCGCATGATGCTTCGCCGCTGGAAGCATCCATGCTCGCCGTCCCAATCGACCCCAAAATTATCGATGAGGAGTCGGTTTATTGGCGATTCGGTTGGGAGAGCGATGCCGCTCCAAATATTCCTCAATATCGCGCTCCCCAATGCTCAAATTGCGTTCAGCGCGCGATCCTTCGACTTCTGCGGCCAATTCCCGTTGTAGCCTTCCAAAGCAGATGTCAGGGCCTTCCTGCAGCCTTAATAAAGTCGACGCAAATGCATCGGAGCCAATGGTAATGGCGAACTCACGAGCGTCTACGATTGTATTGAGGACCTTGAATTTATAGATCCGACAACCCGTTCCGACATCGAAACCGACATATTGAATGTTCATGAGAAAATCCTTTCTTGGCTGCGCGACTTCGAACCATCTCGGCTCAGTAGTCGAGAATGCCGGTGGAATTGTGTCCTGGTTTCTTTGATACGGGGATGGCAACCTTGGAGAATTCCGTCCTCCCGGTCGCAACGGATGTGATTTCGTCTCGGAAGCCTTTCTGTTTGCCGATGCGGGTGCGATTCTTGGATGTCGTGTCGGTAAACTCGGCGGTCTTCAGGTTAAGATGTCGACCGCTTTGAAGTCGCAAGGAAGATAGCGATAAGGTAAGCTCTCAGCGTCTTATCTTCTCTATTAGAATAGCTCAATGCGCTTTATTCGTCAAGGTGATTCGCCTCGATGCGTGGCGAAACTCTGTGGGGTAAATTTCACCCCGTTGATCAGACCCTAACGTTAGGTTTTCGATATCCTCCAAAATTGATTATCGTGCCGTCAGCACTTGCACTCCGTAGGCAGGGACTCTCACGACCGTTGATTCAGAAGCGCCGGTCAGCGCGTTGTGGGTTGTCTCACCCAGATTCACGGATTGATCACGGTTGGTATAATTCATCAGGAAGAAGATTTTCTCTCCCGCTTTCTCGCGGGTTGCGAGTTCAATGCCGTTCGGGAGCGCGGGCCTCGTGGCAACCCCTGCTTTGTCGAACACATGCTTCATAAAGCGGTCATAGAACTCTGTCGAAGACGGCTGGGCGCCGACATAGAAAACGTTGCCTTTCTCAAAAGAGTTCTCGGTAATCGCGGGCTTGCCTGCGTAGTAACGCTCTCCATAGGTGGCAAGCGTTCGGGCCGTGGTCGGCGTAAGAATGTCATACCAGACATCGGCAGGATAGCGCGATCCGTCATGTTCGACAATTTCCTGCTTTTGCGCGACTTGCGGATCAAAATCGTGAATCAGAACGCCTGCAAGCCGGGCAAGCGGTCCTGGTAATGTCTCAAGGGTTACTTCATTGTGGTCGTCTTTTACACCCGAGCGATAAGTGAGTATGAGCGTCCCGCCGCTTCCAACAAACTGAGTCAGCTTCTGGATAAGCGGCTGCGAGACGACAAACAGCGATGGAGCCACGATGACTCGATAGCCGGCAAAATCCATTTGCGGGAAGATGACATCGACATTAAGGCCCAGCCGCCGTGCAGCGTCGTAGTAGAGATAAAACTGCCGATAATAATCGAAGTTCTTTGAAGTGGGCTGGATGTGAAACGCCCAGCGCGTGTCGGGCGAAACAAGCAGGGCCACCTGTGAGTTAGTGTGCGATCCCTGGAGCAGGGGAGCAAGCCGCTTAACTTCCTTGCCCATTCGCGCAATCACTTGATAGCGCGCATTCAGGTATCCATCCTGGTCCAGAATTCCCTGCCAGTACTGCTCGGTGCCAAACCGCGAAGTCCGCCAGCGAAAATAGCATACTCCATCGGCGCCGTGCGCGATGGCCTGATATGCCCAGACGCGAAAAAGCGCCGCGGGCGCTTGCTTTCCCCAGAAGGCCGTCCATCCCGGAACGCCGCCCTCTTGCTCCATTACCATAAAATTCTGCTGATCTTTCGAGCCGCGCATCAGGTCGTGGCCCAAAGCGGAACGGAAGTAGTCCTGGTAGTCCGGGTTGAAGATCATCGGGTAGTTATCCCAGGCAACGAAATCAAGCAGGGTGTTCAGCCGCGAGTAATCAATGTCATCAAACAGGCCCATTTCATTCGTGGTAATGGCCTTCTGCGGGGCAACCTGGCGCAGGATTTGCGCCTGAAAATTCACAAAGTCGCGCGTCGCGTCGCTGAAGAAGCGATGGTAGTCAAGTTCCAGGCCGGGATTATGGACGCTGTAAAGCGTGTTCCAGGGCAGGGGGATTTGCGACCACGCGGAATAGGTGTGTCCCCAAAAGATAGTTCCCCAGGCCTGGTTCAGGGCATCCAGAGTCTGATATTTGGCGCGACACCAATTCTGAAAAGCTGTCAGACAATAAGAATCGTAGCAGTAGGGGCCGCCCACTTCGTTGTCAATCTGCCAGCCCAGCACCGCCGGATTGTTTTTGAAGTGCTCTGCCTCAGCCGTGACAATGGCTTTGACGGCGGCGAGAAAGTGCGGATTGTGCAGGCAATAATTGCGGCGCGAGCCGTAGCGGTAGCGGACGCCGTCTTCATTCATGGCGGCAATATCCGGGTATTTCGCCATGAGCCATGCGGGCGGGGAAGCGGTGGGCGTGCCGAGCACAGCCTTGATGCCGTAAGCGCTCAGGATCTGGAGCGCGCGATCGAGCCAGCCGAAATGGTATTGTCCTTCTGACGGTTCCATCTTCGCCCAGGCAAATTCGCCCAGGCGAACGAAATTGATTCCGGCAGCCTGCATGTTCGCCGCGTCTTTTTCCCATTGCGTCTCGTTCCAGGCTTCAGGGTAATAGTCCACTCCATAAATGAATTGGCCGCCGTTCCAGGCGATCAGGTCGAAGGTGTGGCGCGCCCCTCTCGTTTGAGCGACTGCGCTCGATGGGACGGAGCATAGAGCGATCGCTACGGAAATTAGAATCGGTAATGTTCCCCAAAAGGGGTCATTTAGTTGTTCGTTCATGCTGAGAATACCGAAACACCGCCTAATTAAAGCGCCGTATTAGGTTAACATTAAGCTCTATGCCTGAGCTGGCCCGGTGCCGCGGCCCCCAACCACCTCAGCCTTGCGAATTTCGCGTTCTTGGTGAAAGTCATCATGGAAAACGATCACAAAGTCACGATTTGCGTCCACATTGTACAACAAATATTTCCCTTGTCGGTTCGTTGTCGCTGTCGGAGAGTTAAATAAAATGCGGCAGTTTTGATCTTTAGGATAGGCGACCTTTACCGTTACTGACGTGAGCGCCTGACCGTCCTCATCTTTCACTACACCGTAAATACGAAGGGAGGGCTGGAGCTTTACCAAGAGATCTTCCGATAAGTTCCCTTGGGAGGAAATACAACTAAAGCCATGTGTGTCCGTCCGCACAGCGACTGACAGACCTTGCAGAGAGGGTACATCTAATACCGCGACGCCCTTCTGATCAGTCAGGGAGCTCAGGAGGCGGGGTTGCTGACCAAGGGCCAGAACGACCGCCCTGATGGGAGATCCGGTTATGGCATCAACGACCTGAACCTTTAAAACTTCAGAAGCAGCCAAGTGTTGCAGGCACAAGATAAAACACGCTACCAGCACTGACCTGTACAAGTAAGTCATCGTGGTGAACTCCCGATCTTGTGTCAATTTTCAGTCGCAATTTAATAGCAATCGTACCTCGGATCACGCCACTTCAGTGTGTCGCAAGCGCCATTTTCATCCACGAAAATGGCGTCTTTAACGACCAAACGGACGTTTGCTGTTGCAGCAGTATGAGTTGATTGGACTGTTGGATAATATGGGCTATACACGTACCCATAGCAACCCCACGCGTCGCAATTCAAACCACTGACGTTGCAACATCCCGAGTCGACGTACAAGGTTGTCACTAAATCGGTGCCGTCCACTTCATCGAGTTCGTAAAGCGTCAGAAACTGATTGTTCACTCCAAATGAGCTTATTCCCAGGCAGCCGCCCGAGTCACAACGCCCATCACCGTCGAAGTCCATCGGGCAAGTTGTCCAGAGCTGGACACCGCCGTTTGCATACCAATAATCACCGTCCTGCCATTGATCATCACCAAATCCGTTCCCATTATGATCGTGGTTGTAGTATACATTGTCAGTATCTCGTATATGGTCTCGAGTACAGCTATTCCATTGGCCATGGCCGTCCTCTAAGTGCCAACCTCGAAACTGGTCACCGTCTGTGACACCATCTGTGTTTGAGGAAACTCCCCAGTTTCCCCATGTGGCGGAGTGCCAACTGGGAGGACACTCCGTGTTCACCTCTCCGATTACGTGTCGGGAGTTGTTCGTCATGGCAAAACTGAGCACACAATATTGTTGCGCTTGGCCAAGGGCTGGACAAAGGAAGGATAAACCTGTGAAACAAAGCAGTGGGAAGTTTCGAAAGAAAGTTCGCGTGGGGGCCCTCCTATCTGATGATATAAGTAACTGATTGTTGGTCGGCTGCTTTGCCGATGTAGTATCCGCTCGCCCCGAGCACACCGGTGAAGGCAAGGGCGCCCCCAACAAGCGCTGACTGATCCCTTTCATAAGCCTTGGCTGTAACTCGCTCAGTAGGTAAGCCACTGGTTCGACCAGTGCGCCTTGAAAAGGTTTGACCGTTGAGGCATCACAATCCTCCTCAGGTGGCTTGATGAGACCATCTGAAAACAAGGAG